>DATJOE010000210.1:0-28196 GCA_035507305.1 Solirubrobacteraceae bacterium
ACGAGCTGATCGGCGTCGTCAGCCAGGGCGACCTGGCGAAAGCACTTGGACGCGAGCAGGTCGGTGAGCTCGTAGAGGCAATCTCCGCCTGACAATGACTACCCAGAAGCAACGCGCCGCCGCGCGCGAGAACGTGAAGAAGGCGCAGTCGGTGGCCAAAAGCAAACAGACGCTCAAGCACCTGACGGCGAGAACGCGCGCCGCACTGGGGAAGGAGGCGAACAAGGTACGAAGCGGCAAGGCGGAGACGCGCAAGGAGCTCGAAGTTCAAGCGAGCAGGCTGCAGGTCCGCGGCCGCTCGAAAATGGGCAAGGACGAACTTCGACGAGCTATCGCCAAAGCGCGATAGCCCTTTCCCCGCGGGGCCAAAGCGCGATAGCCCTTCCGCGCCACCGACGCACCTGCCGCTATCTGCTTTTGCTCGTCGCCTTGCCCCCCTTGCGTCCCGCCCCGGCCTTCTGGGCTTTCGTTCCGCCCTGGCTCGTAGCGCGCCGTTTGGTCCCGCTGCCCGAGCTTTCACCGCCGCGTTTGGATGAGCCCTTGCTGTTGGCGATCCGCGCGGCGCGTTCCTTGCTCATCCCCTTTTCTCTAAGCCCTTCGTACTGCTTGTCGTTCTTCACGCTCGATCCATGGTCCTTTGCCATCACACCCTCCTGTCCGTCTTGAACTCTCCACTACGTACTACGACTCGCTCCCTGACGACAGAGCTCACCAGCGCCCGTACCAGCGACGCCGACCACCGCCCGTCGGCGCGCCGCCGACGAAAAACCCGATCAGCCACAACAGCACCGCGATAATCAACACGTACCAGAGCACGTGCACGGCGAATCCGAGCCCGCCGAGGATCGCAAGCAACAACACCAGTACCAAAAGCGCAACCATCCCATCTCCTTCCTGAGCTGACAGGGCTATGCCTACCCGCAGCGGCTCGCCGCTACTCGTGCACGAGCCACGAGCTCTCGAACAAGGCTCCAAAAGTTTTTGTTTGCCCCTGTCAGGGACGGGCAAGTACCTCGTGCGAGACTTCTCGGGGGAAGGGGGACCGCTTTCACGTCAGAGAAAGGGTTCCCACATGGCCGGGGTATTGCACCAAGTGCGGTCGTCCGCAGGCGAGCGCCAGCGCGCTCGCACAAGAGGACAACAGGAGATCAGCGCACGCCAGACAAGGGCATTGTTTGCACGTTGGCGAAGCGGCGATATCGCTGCACGGGATGAGTTGCTCGAAAGTTACTCGCCGCTCGCGCGCAACCTGGCGCGACGCTACAACAACACCTCAGAACCGCACGAGGACCTCAGCCAGGTCGCGCAGCTCGGTTTGGTCAAGGCTGCCGAACGTTTCGATCCGAGCCGCGGCTTCCCATTCCAGGCGTTCGCAATCCCGACGATCCTCGGCGAGTTGCGTCGTCACTTTCGCAACTGCAGCTGGGCTGTCCACGTCCCTCGCGGTGTGCAGGAGCGGGCGCTTGAAGTGCGCGACGCAGAGCGCGTCCTGGGCGACGAATACGGCCGAGCGCCGACCGTCTATGAGCTCGCTCAGTTCGTGGAGCTGAGCACCGAGGACGTGCTCGACGCGATGCAGGCGTTGCGCGGCTACGGCGCTATCTCGCTCGACGCTCCGCGTGGCAGCGAGCCAGGCGATGAGGACGGCTCGTTCGTCGAGATGCTCGGCGAGGACGATGGGCGCTTCGAGCTAGTCGAGCTGCGCGCAAGCCTCGTCTCGGCGCTCGCTTCTCTGGAGCCGCGCCAGCGCGAGATGTTGCGACTTCGCTTTGTCGAGGAACTAACCCAGACGCAGATCGCCGAGCGCATCGGCGTCTCCCAAATGCAGGTCTCTCGCCTGCTGCGTCGCTGCTTGGATGAGTTGCGCCGGCTCACCGGTGCCGTGCCGGCCTGAGCGCCGCACCGCGCCGGCGTCTGGTCATATCCCCCACCAGACGCCGGCGCGCCGTGTTTGCGGCAACCTGTCAAGCGGGTAGCGCCCACGCGATGCACGAACGACGGCGGGACGAGCGCGGGAGATGGCAATAGCTCGGCTGCGACGAAGCAACTGCGCCGCGCCCGGCATCTCGCGGCGCCGGCGCGGGCGCGGGTTTGAGTACCGCGATCCGGAAGGCGCACGGATCGACGATCCCGAGGTGCTCGAGCGGATTGCCGAGCTGGCAATCCCGCCCGCGTGGAAGGAAGTCTGGATCTGCATGGATCCTCTCGGGCACCTACAGGCCACCGGACTGGATGCCGCCGGACGCAAGCAGTACCTCTACCACGAGCGCTGGCGCAAGCACCGCGATCGGCACAAGTTTGACTCGATGCTCGCCTTCGGTGCCGCGCTGCCGCGGCTGAGGCGCAACGTCGCACGCGACCTAACAGGACCAGGCATACGGGGGGCGTCGCTCACCGCTGAGCAGCTGACCGCTCAGCGCGTGCTCGCCTGCGCCGTGCGCCTGCTGGACCTCGGCTTCTTTCGCATCGGCTCGGAGGACTACGCCGAGCGCAACGAGTCTTACGGGCTGACCACGATGCTGCGCGAGCACGTAAGCATCGAGGGCAGCGAGCTGATCTTCGACTTCCCCGCGAAGTCCGGCCAGCGTCGCGTGCAGTCGATCGCCGATGAGCCGGCGCTCGCCGTCGTGACCGCGCTTAAGCGCCGTCGCGGCGGCACGCAGCTGCTCGCCTACCGCGAGAACAGTCGCTGGCGGGAGCTTGATGCCGAACAGGTAAACGCTTACCTGAAGGAGCACGCCGGCGACTCGTTCACCGCTAAGGACTTCCGCACCTGGAACGCGACCGTGCTCGCGGCCGTGGCGCTCGCGGGCGCCGACGTCGACACTCCCGCGGAGCGCGAGCGCGAGGTGAAAAAGGCGGTCAAGACCGTGGCCGCTTACCTCGGCAATACCCCCGCTGTCTGTCGCGCCTCCTACATCGACCCGCGCGTGCTCGACCGCTTCCACGCCGGAGTCACGATCGCCCCTGCGCTCGAGGGGCGTTTGACGGTGGACCTGTCCAAGCCCCGCTTGCGCACCCGGGTCGAGCGAACAGTGCTCGATCTCTTGAAGCCTGGCGCGGGTTGATGGCGAAGACCGCGGGTAGGGAACCCTCAGCGCAGATCCCTGTGGGAAAGGAGAAGTAAGATGAAGATCGGCTACTTCCTGTCGAGCGAGGAGACAGCTCCCGCCGAGCTGGTGCACCATGCCGCCCTCGCCGAGCAGGCCGGCTTTCAGGGGCTGTGGATCTCCGACCACTTCCATCCATGGAACGACGCCCAGGGACACAGCGCGTTCGTGTGGTCGGTGATCGGCGCGATCGCGCAGGCGACCTCGCGTATGAAGGTGACGACCGCCGTGACGTGTCCGACCGTGCGACTGCATCCTGCGATCGTCGCGCAAGCTGCCGCGACGTCCGCCGTACTGCTCGAAGGCCGCTTCGCACTCGGCGTCGGCAGCGGCGAGGCGCTCAACGAGCACATCCTCGGCGCGCGCTGGCCCGAGGCCGATGAGCGCTTGGAGATGCTCGAGGAGGCCGTCGAAGTGATTCGCACGCTTTGGCAGGGCGGAGTACAGAGCCACCGCGGCCGTCACTATCGCGTTGAGAACGCGCGCATCTACGACCTGCCGGAGCAAGCGCCGCCGATCCTGATCTCCGGCTTCGGGCCAAAGGCGACCGAGCTGGCGGCCCGTGCCGGCGATGGCTTCTGCACGGTCGCGCCCGTAAAGGAAGCGGTCGAGACCGTGCGCGAGAAGGGCGGTCAGGACAAGCTCGTCGCCGGGGCGCTCAAGGTCTGCTGGGACGAGGACGAGCGGCGCGCGCGCGAGACGGCCTACCGCCTATGGCCGACCGATGCGCTGCCCGGAGAGCTGTCGCAGATCCTCCCCACCCCCGCGCACTTCGAACAGGCCAGCCAACTCGTGACCGAGGACCAGGTCGCCGAATCGATCCCCTGCGGGCCCGATCTCGACGCACACCTAGAGAAGATCGGTGAATTCGAGGAAGCGGGCTTTGATGAGCTCTACGTCCAGCAGATCGGCGATGGGCACGAGCAATTCTTCGAGCTGTACGCGCAGGAGATCCTGCCGCGCTTCGAGCCCGCCGGCTCTCGCCCCGGCGCACCGGTTGCTTGACTGGCGTGACGGTCGCGATCCTTGATATCGACGGCACGCTCGTCGACACCAACTACCAGCACACGATCGCGTGGTATCGAGCATTTCGCCAATTCGAGGTGGTGCTGCCACTCTGGCGCATCCACCGCCATATCGGCATGGGCGGAGACCAGCTCGTGCCCGCAATGACCGATGACCAGTTCGAGCAAGAGCACGGCGAGGATGTGCGCGAGGCCGAGAAAGCGCTCTACGGCGAGCTGATCGACGAAGTCGAGCCGATGCGCGGGGCGCGCAAGCTGATCGAGGAGCTCCGGCGCCGCGAACACACCGTGCTGCTCGCGAGCAGCGCCAAGCAGGAGGAGGTCGATCATTACCTCGAGCTGCTCGACGCGCGCGAGCTGGCCGAGGGCTGGACGACCTCGGCAGACGTGGGCTCGACCAAGCCAGAGCCAGATCTCGTGCACTCCGCCCTTGAGAAGGCCCGCGCTGATGCGAGCGACGCCGTGATGGTCGGCGACACGCCATACGACGTCGAAGCCGCGAAACGAGCCGGCGTGCCAACACTCGCGGTGCTGACCGGCGGATTCTCAGAGGCTGAGCTTCGGGAGGCGGGCGCGAGCGAGGTCTACGAGTCGGTCGCCGAGCTGCGGTCTCGTCTCGAGGGGACCCGCCTGGCCTGAGCGTGCCGGCGCCACTGTTTGGATCGCGCCGAGCGGGTAGGTGCCCTGAGATGGCCTCGCGTTTCGCCTCGAACCTGACGGTGCTGCTGATCGGCGCGTCGCTGGCGACCGCCTGCTTCGCGTTCGAAGCGAGGGCCGTTGCGTGGCTTGCCTTCGCGGCCGGTGCCGGCGTCGTCCTGACGGTAGTTGTCACCTTCGCGATGCGCGAACGCGGAGTCACCCAGCGCGTGTTCGACGGGTTCGTCCTGCTGCTCGCGGCCTGGACGATCGTGTTCTCGCTCACCTTCGCCCCCAACGTGGTGCACTGGCTTGCGTTCGCGAGCGCCGCGACGCTCGTGCTGCTCGCCTTCGCGGGCCTGGTCGTGCACGAGGTGCTCGTGGAGCTCGCGCTACGGCGCGGCCTCTACCCCGTTCGTGAGCCGCAGGCGCCGGCGCAGCCGGAGCGCGCCACGCTCGGCGCCGTCTCTTGAGATGAAGCTGAAGGGGCCGCTCGCGAATAGCTACCCGAGCGCGGTCGCCCTCGTGGTCTTCGCGCTCGTCCCCTATCTCGCGCTCAGCACTGCCCTCACGCCGCTGACGCCCGTGCTCACCAAGAGCCTCGGACTCTCCGAAGCCTCACTTCAGCTGACGACCGGCATGGCAAACGCCGCCTACGCGTTCGGGACCGTGCTCGCGGTGCAGCTCGCCGTGCACCTGCACGGGCGACGGCTACTCGTCCTCTACGCGAGCCTTTTCGTGGTCGGCTCGGTGCTCGCCGGCGCGGCGTGGACCCCCGGCCTGTTCATTGCCGGGCGCGTCATGCAAGGACTATGCACGAGCCTGATGCTGATCGCGGCCGTGCCGCCGCTCGTTATCGGCTGGCCCGCTTCGAAGATGCGCTGGACCGCCGGGACGATGAACCTGTGCATCTTCGGCGCTGTCGCGCTCGGGCCCGTGATCGGCGGCGTGCAGGCCGGCGCGCACGATTGGCGGCCGCTGTTCTGGATCATCGCCGGCGCGAGCGGGCTCGCGCTGCTGTTTGCTCTGCTGACCTTCGAGGACCAGCCGCCGCAGGACCACGACGCGCCGTGGGACTGGGTCGCGCAAACGCTCGCTGGGCTTGGCTGCGCGGCCGCGTTCTTCGGCGCCTCAGAGCTACAGTCTCACGCGCTGCTCAGCCTGATCGTGTTTGCACCGCTGCTCTGCGGCGCGACGATGATTGCCGGCTTGCTCATATTCGAGCACTCGATCGCGCGTCCGTTGATTCCCGTCCGCTCGCTGATCAGCACGCTGCCGCTGACCGGCGTGCTGATCGCGATGTGCGCCGGAGCCGCCTCGGTCGCGCTGGTCGAGCTGGTGCAGAGCGCGTTGCAAAGCCGAGCCTCGCCGACGCACGCCGCGATGCTGTTCTGGCCCGAGTTCGGGGCCGCGGTCGCGACCGCGCTGCTGTTCGGGCTGATCCTGCGCACGCGCCTGATCCCCGTGCTTGCGCTGAGTGGCCTGGTGGCGCTGTCGGCTGGCGCTGTCGTGCTCAGCGGGGTCGCCGACGGCCCCGATGCGCTCGTCCTCGTCGGCTCAGGGCTCGTCGGCCTCGGCGTCGGCGCATCGGTCTCGCCTGCGCTGTTTACCGCGGGCTTCTCGCTTTCCTCCGAACAGATCCAGCGGGTGTTCGCTGTGGTGGAGCTGCTGCGCGGCGTCGCCGCGTTCATGTTCGCGCCGATCGTGCTGCACCTGAGCAAGACCGTCGCGAAGTCCCCGACGAGCGGCATCCGCGACGGCGCCTGGCTGTGCTTCGGCATCGCGGCCGGCGGCGGCCTGCTCGCCGCCTACATCTACGTGCTCGGGCGCCTGCGGCTGCATCCCCCGAAGCTGGAGCGCTGGCTGGAGGGCGAGGGCCCCGCGTTTGACTCCCCGCCGCTCGCCGCCGGCGTCCGGGGTGAGCGGGCGCTCGCGCCGCTGGACCGCGACGGCTCGGTTCAGGCAGACCGAGCGAAACGGTCGATCGTCGCGTAGCCGAGCGCCACGGCCAGGCCATAGACCAGGTGATAGGAGGCGTCGAGCGCGACCTCGTCGGGCGGCTGCTCCCAAACCGGCGGGGCAAGTTTCATCGCGGGCAGATGGACGAGGCTCGCTCCCCACACGCCCAGGCCGAATAGAAGCCCGCTTGTCGGCGGCGAGCGCCGGGACGAGGACTCGCGGAGCAGAGCGTATGCCGCGCCCCGGCTCGTGCCGTAGCCCCAGTGCATCGCGTTGTTGAGCAACCCCTCGTAACGCTCCGGCACCTGCTTGCGCAAGAGCGCCGAGATCAAGCGCTCGGCGACCTGGGCTGGCACGTTACTGCCCTCGCTTTCGCGAGTTCTGGCGACCGCTTCCTGATACGCCGTCATCGCCACCGTGCCCGCCGCGCCGGCGAGCAGCCCGGTGCCCACCGCCGCGAGCGGGGTCTTCACGCTGCGACCTTCAGCGCGACCTTTGTGTAGCCGTCCTCACGACGATCGAAGCGGGTGTAGGCGTCGGGCCCCTCGATCAGCGGCAGGTCTTGGCTGACGATGAAGCTCGGCTCTGCTCGACCGGCGAGGATCAACTCGCGCAAGTGGCGCTGGTAGCGCTTTACATCGCACTGCCCGGTGCCGAGGCGCAGGCCCTTGGCCCAAAGCGTCCCCCACTCGATCTCCAATCGCCCTTCGCCCGCAGCCTCGTTGGGCGCACCCGGGTCCCCGACGAAGTACGCGCCCGGGATGCCGAGCTTGCCGGTCGCGCGGGTGCTCTTGATCAGCCAGTTCAGCGTCAGCGATGGGTCCTCGCGGTCGGCACCCGCGTGAGGGTCGTGGGCAGAGGTCCCGGGCCGCTGGCACTGGTAGCCCACCGCCTCGATGCCCTTGTCCGTGCCCTCGCCATCGGTCTGCTCGCAGATCTGCTCCGCGGGATCGCCCGCGCAGGCCCCGGCGGCATCACTTCAGCGCGCGTCGAACCCGCCGCGCTCGTTGCGCACGACCAGCTCTCCGTCCCAGTCGCGCAGGGGGTGCGCCCGCTCGCGCGAAAGCTCGTTGCAGATCCGTTTCGTGAGCCAGAATACGAGCGCGGGCACGAGCAGGAACGCGCCGCGGAAGAACCAGACCGCCCCTTCGTAGCCGAAGCCGAATTGGTAGAAGAGCCGGTCGACGGAGCCCGCCGCGAAGACGATCGCCACGCCGCTGAGCACCGAGGCCGCAAACGCTGTGCGCCGCGGGTTATCGCGCGGGCGCTGCAGCAGATCGTGGCGGCGGTAGTCCTTGGAGATGAAACGACGATCAAGCCACGGCAACGCGTACAGCAGCGCAAACACGATCCCCGGAAACAGCGCTCCGCCAAAGAACGGGTTCGGCACGATCGTGTGGCCGAAGACGTGGATCTCGAGGTTCGGCATCAGCCGCAGCGCGCCGATCAGCCAGCCCAGGTACCAGTCCGGCTGCGCCCCGTTCGTGCCCACGTACACGTGGTAGGGCCCCCACAGCCAGACCGGGTTGATCTGGATCAGCCCGCCCATCAGCACGAGCACCGCCGCGACGACCACGAACAGCCCCAGCGAGCGAAGCGCGTAACCCGGCCACAGCGGCGTGCCGACGACGTTGTCCTCGCGCCGGCCGGGCCCCGGGAACTGCGAGTGGCGCTGGATCATGATCATCGCCAGATGCGCCGCGATCAGCGCCGCGAGGATCGCCGGGATCAGGAAGACGTGCGCTATGTAAAGGCGCGACTCAAACACGTCCGCGCCCGGAAAGCGCCCGCCCCACAGCGCCGTCGCGAACGGGCCGCCCACCAGCGGCAAGGACATCGCCACGCCCCACGCGATCGCCAGCCCCATCCCCGAGAGCAGGTCATCCGGCAGCGAGTAGCCCGCGAAGCCCTCGAGGATCGCGAGCGCCAGCAGCGTCACGCCCACGAGGTAGTTCAACTCGCGCGGCTTGCGAAACGCCCCCGTGAACACGATCCGCAGCAGATGCAGCGTGATCGCTGCAACGAACAGCAGCGCTGCCCAGTGATGGACCTGGCGCGCGAGCAAGCCGCCCTTCACGTCGAAGGAGAGGCGCAGCGCCGAGGCGTACGCGGCCGAGACCTGCGCGCCGTGCAGCGGTCCGTACGCCCCCTGGTAGGTCAGCTCGCGCGTGCTCGGATCAAAGAACAGCGCGAGGAACGTGCCGCTCGCGATCAGCACGATGAACGTGTAGAGCGCGATCTCGCCGAGCAGGAAGCTCCAGTGATCGGGGAACACGTAGCTCATCAGGAACTTCAGCCCGCGCCCCGCACCCAGCCGCTCGTCCACGAACGACACGGGGTCGCGCGTACGCGAGCGGGGCGCGATCGCGCTCACGAGGCGTCCCCCCACCACGACGGGCCGACCGGCCCCGACATCTGGCCCGCGGCCCGCAGCGCGCCGCGCGCGTCGATACTCAGCGGCAGCTGCGGCAGCGGGCGCCCCGCCGGGCCGAACTCCACGCCACCGCCATTCAAAACGTCAAACGTGGAGTAGTGGCATGGGCACACCAGGGCCGGGCCGCGCGCCTGCGTCGACTGGCTCAGCGGCGAGCGGTAGAGCGAGATCGCGCACGCGGCATGCGTGCAGATCTTCGAGTAGGCGAGGAGTCCTTCCGGTGCCCACGCGCGCCGCTGCGGCGGGAGGTTCAGCGTCGCGGGATCGACGCGCACCACCACGACCGGGGAGCCCAGGTCTTCCTCGTCGGCGTGCTCCGGGAATGCCGTGAGAAAACTCCCCTCGCGAACGTCCGCCGCGAGGATCGGGGTCCCTTCCTCGTCGACCAGCGCGCGACCCGAGTGCCAAGGCGTGCGCCGCAGTTGCTCCTCAAGGCCCGGACCGAGCGCCACGACCGGAATCGCGACCGCCGCCGTCAGCCCCGCGCCCGCGGCGCCCGCGGCACCCACGAGCAGCCGTCGGCGAGTGATCCCTTCCGCGCCCGCGCCGAGGTCTCGCTCGACCTCCTCGACCTGCGCGGGATCGCGAAGCGCCGGACGCTTCTCGACCTCGGTCTCCTGCGGCACGAGCCAGCGCCCCGCTACGAGCAACGCCGCTGCGAGCAGCCCGAGCAGCGCCCCGCCCGCGAGCCCGAGCAGCTGTGTGTCGGGTTCGAGCACGACCAGCGCCACCACGCACGCCGCCAGCAGCGGGGTCGTCGCGAGCAACGCAAGCACGAGCCATTCGGCCCAAGCCGGGGCGCCGACCGTGCGCTCGGAGGGATCCTCCTCGAGCGGAGAGGGCTTGCGACGAAGCGCGCCCATGCGCCACAGCACGAGCGCGACGACTGCCTTCCACGCGCGCCGGATCAAGCTGCACCCCCAGAGCCACTCGGACGTTCAGAGCCGCCCGAACGTTCAGAACCGGACACGCCACGATCGCCGTTCCGATCGGACGTTCGCTCGCCGATCAGCCGCGCGATCAACAGCAGCGATGCGGCCGCCAGCAGCCAGGCGACCATCCCCTCGGGGATCGGCCCGATCCGCCCGATCCCCCAGCCGCCACGGTCTTCGGGGTGCTGAGTGCTCCGCACGTAGCGAGCGATCGAGTCGATCTGGGCGTTCGACAGCTCGCCTTCACCAAAGCGCGGCATCACGTAGGGGCCGACCCGGATCGCCTCCGCGACCTGCGTCGGCGTCGAGCGGTCCAGCGAGGGCACGATCGCGCCCGTCACGATCCCTCCCTGACCCTGGATCGTGTGACAGCCCGCGCAGTTCAGCGCAAACAGATTCTGGCCCTCGGGCAGCGACCCCTGCGCCGGGCGCACGACCGGGATCGAAGCCCCCCCGAACGAGGCCACGTAGGCGACGAGCGCGCGGATCTGCGGCTGCGGGAACGCGGGCTTCGTGCGCTGGGGCTGCACGCGAGGTGAGGGCAGCGGCATCCGTCCCGTCTGCAGGTAGAAGTCCGCCGCCGACGCGCCCACGCCGTGCAGGCTCGGGCCCCGCCCGTGGATCCCCTGCGCATTTATGCCGTGACACGCCGCGCAGGAGGTCACGAACAGTGAGCGCCCGCGTTCGAGCAGTGCCGGGGCCTGGCCTGCCGCGGACGACGCGCTCGGGCCGAGAGGTGCGCTCCCGCCGGATCTCGCCGTCGGTGTGCCTCCAGACGTCGCGGCGAACTGAAACAGCGCGAGGCCACCACAGACGACCGCCGCGAGCGCGAGCATCCCTCGCCTCACCTGCCCACTGCCCTCGACCGTGCGCCCGCAGGCGCCGCCGCATATAGCTCCCGACGAAGCTGGCGGCGCTCTTCGGCCAGCATCGCGCTCGCGGTGACTGCAAGCGCCAGCGCGAACATCGTCACGCCGCCCGCGACCCACATGATTGCGCCCGCGACGTGCTCGTCCGCGAGCGCCGAGCGCCCGAGCGCGTGGGCAGAGGCTACGTAGAACGGGTAGCGCACCGTCGGCGCGAACGCGAGCAGCGCGCCCGGAACCGCCATCGCGGTCATCGCCGCCATCATCCAGCAGAAGCGGCCAACTGCCCCCGGCCTGTGAGGCAGTGGGTCCGCCGCGATCAGCGGCGCAAGCAGCAGGGCGCCCGCCCAGAAGTAGGCCGCGTGCTCCAGCACGTGCACCCCTGGGTGCTTCAGCGCCAGTTCGAACAGCCCCGTCAGGTGCCAGGCGAGCACGACGCTCGCGAACGCCACGCAGCCGAGGGCTGGATGCGCGAGTGCACGCACCGCGCGCGTCCTCAGGACGCCGACCATTGCGGCACGTACCGCCGGCGAACCCGCCGAGAGCGCCAGGCGCACCGGCGCCCCATACAGCAGCAGCGCCGGGGCCAGCAGCGCGAGCAGCAGGTGCTGGACCATATGCACCGACAGCAGCTCATCCGCCAGCGCGTCGATCCCCGACAGCAGCGCGAGCGCCAGCGCGAGCAGCCCCGCCGCGAAGGACGCCGCGCGCGCGAGCGGCCAGGGACGTGCGCGAGCGCGCAGAGTCGCGACCCCGGCGCCGTACAGCAGTCCCGCCGCGAGCAGCGCGAGCACGACCACGGGGTCAAAGCTCCACGACTCCAGTAGCCGAGCGAGCGTCGGTTGCGCCGAGCTCATACGACACCCCCACGCCGCCGCCGCCGCGCAAGGCCCTCGCGCACGAGCCCGCCCAAGCCCAGCGCCGTTACGCCCGCGCCGATCAGAATCAGCCACAAGCCGAAGCCCGCGCCGAGCAGCGCGAGCGTGAGGCCCGCCACAAGCGTCGCTGTCGCCAGCGAGTCGTTCGCGACCAAGCGCGAGCGCTCGCCCGCCCCCGCGCGCGCGTCGATCGCCCACACGACCAGCCCGGCCACAAAGCAGGCCAGCGCCGCGCCGCCGAGCATCGCTGCCTCGATCCAGTGGACGCCAAGCGGACCGTTAATCACTCGGAACGGAGCTTGCAGCGCGGTCAGCGCACCGAGCCAGGTACCCCAACCCAGCAGCACGATCGAGGCACGCCTCATGGCGTGCCCTTATTAAAAGAATTAAGAGGACTCCCTACCGCGGTGTCGCTTGCGAGCTGTTCGCGCAGATCCAGCAGCGGCGCGTATGAGCGGACCGGCGGGAGCGCGTCGAAGTTGTAGCGGGGCGGTGGCGAGCTTGTCGCCCACTCGAGCGTCTGCGCCTCCCACGGGTCTTCGCCCGCGGGGATCCTCGAGCGCAGCGAGACCACGACGTTCGCGAGGAACACGAGCACCGACAGCGCGATCACGAACGATCCCGCCGTCTCCAGCACGTTCAGCCCCTGCCAGCCCGTCGACTTCGGGTACGTCGCGATCCGCCGGGTCATCCCGTTGGCGCCGAGCACGAACATCGGAAAGAACGTCAGGTTCGTCCCGATGATCATCAGCGCGAACTGCAACTTGCCCAGCCGCTCGCGCAGCATCGCCCCCGTCAGCTTCGGGAACCAGTAGTAGATCCCCGCGAACAATCCAAACGCGCTCCCGGCGAAGATCGTGTAGTGGAAGTGCGCCACCACGAAGTAGGACATGTTCAGCCCGTAGTCCAGCGGCGGCGAGGCGAGGATCACGCCCGTGAGGCCTCCGATCAGGAACTGCACGACGAACGCCAGCGCGAACAGGAACGCCGTCGTAAAACGCAGCCGTCCCCGCCACACCGTCGCGACGAGGTCGAAGTACTCGATCCCCGCCGGCACGATCAGGATCGTCGAGGTCAGCGCGAAGTACTTGTTCGTGACCTGCCCCATCGTGAACATGTGATGGGCCCAGACCGTCATCGACAGCCCTGCGAACGCCAGCAGCGCGAAGATGAACGCGCGGTAGCCGAAGAAGCGCTTGCTCGAGAACGTCGCCAGCACCTCGCCGACCATCCCCACGAACGGGAAGAACATCACGTACACCGCCGGGTGCCCGTAGAACCAGAACAGCTGCTGGTAGTCCACCGCGCCGAGGCCACCCGTCAGCACCCCGCCGAAGTGGCGCTGGGTCCACAGCAGCGCCAGCGCCAGGATCAGCGCCGGGAACGAGAACAGCACCAGCAAGCACGTCGCCACCATCGTCCAGCTGAACACCGGCATCCGCATCAGCGTCATCCCCGGCGCGCGGCGACGCAGCGCCGTGAGGATGATGCAGCCCGCCCACAGGATCTGGCCCGCCGTCGCCAGCATCACGCCGAAGATCCACAGTTCCATCCCGCTGCCCGGCGAGTGCAGCGAGTCCGACAGGGGATCGAACCCCCACCACGACGCCGCCGCCGCGCCGCCGCTCGTCAAGAAGCCCGACCACATCGAAAGCCCACCCAGCACGAGCAGCCACAGGCCCGCGAGCGCCACGCGGGGACCCGCGATCTCAGCCGCGCCCACCTGCAGCGGCACGAAGTACAGGCCGACCGCCAGCGCGACCGGGACGACGAACAGGTAGACCATCGTCGACCCGTGCATCGTGAACAGCTGGTTGTAGTTCGCCTGGGAGACAACGCCGCCGTCCGCCGCCAGCTGCGTGCGCATCAACAGCGCCAGCACGCCGCCCGCGATGAAGAACGCGAACGCCACCGCGCCCGCGCCCAGCGCGACCCGCTTGTGATCCGTCGAGGCCAGCGCCCGCAGCGGTGCCGCGGCCGCCGGGATCGCGACCGTGCTCACCGCGTCACGCTCGCTTTCCTCGCGCTCGTCTTCGCGCCCTGCATCGACACCTTCGGTGCGTGTGCGTCCAGCCACCGTTCGAAGCGTTCCGGCGAGACGGCTTCGATCGCGAAGTGCATCTCCGAGTGCTGCTCGCCGCAGAACACCGAGCACTCCCCGCCGTAGCGGCCGGGTTTGTCAAAGCGCAGATCGAAGCGGGTCGTGAAGCCCGGCAGGAACTGACGCTGGAAGTGAAGCTGCGGGACCCAGAAGCCGTGGATCACGTCGCGCGAGCTGCCGAAGAATTCGACCTCCACGCCCGTCGGCACGTACGCCCGCGGCGGGTGCCAGGTCGACACCGCGTCGACCGTCGCGCCATTCGGATAGGAGAAGCGCCAGCTCCACTGGGCCGCCGTCACTTCGATCCGAAGCCGTGGGTCCGCGACCGCGCGGTCGATCGGCGACTCCGCGCGGAACGTCACCACGAGTAGGAACGCCACGACCAGACCAAGCACAATCGCGTAGGCCAGCTCGACGCGGGGAGCCTCAGAGCGCGCCGCGTCGGCCCGTCGCCTTCGTGCCCCCAACACGACGAGCACGAGCAACGTTCCTACCACCAGCGCGAACACGCCGATCGCGATTGGGAAGTAGATCCCGCGCACGTGGTCGTAGGCGTGCAGCGTGTCGGGCATCGAGGCAAGCGTGTCGCGGACCTCGACGCCCACCAGCGTCTCCGCGAGCTCAGCGAGTGCCTACGAAGTCGGTGTTCTGCTCCTCGTTCTCGACCTCGTGGTGGACGGGCCGCTTGTCCTGTCCGGACTCCTCGGCCTCTAGCGACAGATCCTCGCGCCGATGTTTCGCGGCGATCAGATAAACGCCTCCGCCGAGCACCGCAACCACGACGAGCACGATCACCAAGAGAAAGAAGGCTCCGATTTCCATACTGGTCGGCTACCCCCCGGCGGCACGCGCAAACGGCGCAGGGCTTCGGGCGACGAGCGCGCGGGTAGTGGAGCTCCGTGTGTAAGCGAGCGCCGGGAGCACAGCGATGGACTTCCTGAGGGAGGCATTCAGCGGCAGCAACCGCTTCGTGCTGCGCTTGGCGATCGTCGCCGCGCTCGGCGGCTTTCTGTTCGGCTACGACACCGGCGTCATCTCCGGCGCGCTGCCGTTCATCGGCAAGGACGTCGGCGGCGGGGAATTCAACGAACAGGCCTACGTCGGCTCGCTGCTGATCGGCGCCGTCGTCGGCGCGATCGTCTCGGGCTTCTCCGCCGATGCGATCTCACGCCGACGGACGAAGATCATCTCCGGCTGCGTGTACGTCGTCGGGGCGCTGGCCTCGGCCGTCTCGCAAACCCCCGCCGAGCTGATCGCGGCGCGCTTCGTACTGGGGCTCGCGGTCGGTACTGCCTCCTTCGTCTCGCCGATGTACATCTCGGAGCTGGCGCCCAAGCGCATCCGCGGCGGCGTCACCTCGTTTAACCAGCTGATGGTCGTCACGGGGATCATGGCGGCCTACATCGTCAACTGGGCGCTGAAGGATGCTGCCGACAACTGGCGCTGGATGCTCGGGCTCGGTGCACTGCCGGGAGTCGCGCTCGCGATCGGCATGTACTTCCAGCCTTTCTCGCCGCGCTGGCTTGTCGAGCGGGGCCGCGAGGACGAGGCTCTCGCCACGCTGCGCCGCGTGCGCGACAGCGACGACGACGCACAGGAAGAGCTCGAGGAGATCAAGCAGGCCGCCGCCGAGCAGAAAAGCGTGCGTGAAGTGTGGCGCCCGGATGTGCGTCCCCTGGTGCTGCTCGGGCTCGTGCTGGCAATCGCGCAGCAGTTCATCGGCGTGAACACCGTCATCTACTACGCCCCGACGATCCTGAAATTCACCGGCCTGTCGACGAACTCCGCGATCACACAGGCGCTTTCGGTTGGAATCACGAACTTGGTCTTCACGATCGTCGCGGTCCTGCTGCTCGATCGCGTCGGTCGTCGCGCGCTGCTGATCGTCGGCACCTCCGGCTGCGTTCTCTCGCTGGCGATGCTCGGCGTATTCTTCGCGTCGAATGGCCTGCAGGACAGCGCTTCGTGGGTGGCGCTCGTGTGCCTGATCGTCTACATCGCCTCGTTCGCCATCGGCCTCGGCCCTGTCTTCTGGCTGATGATCTC
Organism: Solirubrobacteraceae bacterium; assembly: GCA_035507305.1. GTDB lineage: Bacteria > Actinomycetota > Thermoleophilia > Solirubrobacterales > Solirubrobacteraceae > Palsa-744. The sequence continues at coordinate 15,988 of DATJOE010000210.1, forward strand.
CGAGATTTTCCCGCTCGCGGTCAGGAGCCCGGCGATGAGCGTCTCGACCGTCGGCAACTGGAGCGCCAACTTCCTTGTCTCCTCGTTCTTCCTCACGCTCGTCGGGGCGATCAGCCGCGAGGGCACGTTCTGGCTGTACGCCGGCTTCGGGGTGCTGGCGCTTGTTTTCTTCCTCGCGCGAGTGCCCGAGACGAAGGGCCGCTCGCTCGAGCAGATCGAGCAAGAGCTGGGCGCCGACGAGCACGCCGCCACGGACGAGCGCAGCGCCGTCGACGCCGCCTCGACGACTTGACGGCGCGTTGTCAGTAGCGGACGAGGTTCAGCGCGAGATACAGCTGATGCGCCCGTCGTTCTCGAGGATCGCCCAGCGCAGATCGGCGATCGAGACGATCTGCTTCTGGCGTGCCTCCTCCTCGATGTCTTCCACAGTGATCCGCTCACGGCGCATGTTGCGCTCGATCGGCCGCCCGTCGTGAACGAGCACGACGGGCTCGCCCTCGGTCGCGCGCCGCACGGGCTTGAAGCGGTAGGAGATCCAGCTGACGAACACCGAGAGCACGCCGATCGTTGAGATCACGATTAGCGCACCGGTCACCGAGTAGTCGCTCTGGGTAACGCCCTGCTGGACGAGGTCACCGACGACGACGAGCAGGATCACGTCGAAGGGCTCGAGCTGGCTGAGCTCACGCCGGCCCGTGATCCGCGTGAGCAGGAACACGAAGCCGAAGACGACGGCTGCGCGGATGACGAGGTCCATGCCTTAGTGGGGTGGTCGCTGGGTGGGCAGGTTGCTCATGGGAAGATCGTCAGCGAGCGGTGCACGGAGGCAAGCGTTTCGCCCGAATCCTGTAGCGAGACGTTCTCGCTGCGATTGCCGACATTGGTCGCGTTGACCTGGAAGTTCAGCCAGCAGACGAGTTCTTTGCCGGCGGGCCAGCTGCCGAATTCAAGAACGACTTTGCCGTTGCGGGAGGTTTCGCTTTCCGGTTCTGGCTTGATCGAGTTCACGCCCATTGAGTCCCACCAGCCCTTGTCGAAAACGAGCTGCAGATGGTGGATTTCCTGGCGAGGCACGACCTTCACGAGCGCTTGGAACATGAGCCCGCCGCGAAGGCGAGTCGGCGCGGTGACGCTCAGGCTCGCCGCGGGCGAGCTGGCCGACGTCGTGGAGGGCTGTTGGCCAAAAAAGCCAAGTAGCGCGAGCACGGGGATCGCGGTCACGCAAAAAAGCAGGAACCTGCGTAGCCAGGGCGAGTGGCGGCGGATGCGGCCCTGATAATCGCGGTTTCGCTCAAAGCTCAGGCCGTCGGGCAGCTCGGTGGCCATCTCTCGCTGTTCGCGCTCTGCGGTACCGTTCCTCCACGAGAGCGAGGGCGGGCTACCTCGATCGCTGCCCCCGCCACATGTGGTCCTGCGCGCTGATAGCTTGCCCGGATGGTGCTTCGGGGGAGCACGCCGACTAACCGGCTACGTATTCGCCCGCGCGGCAGCGTGGCAAGTCGGCTCGGAACGTTCGCGATCACGTTCCTGGCTCTCGCGGGCGCCACCCTGGTGGACGGGGCCACGGCCTCAGTAACTCGTCTACCTCCGGTGCAGATCACCTACTCGGGAAAGATGTCCGTGGAGGTCTTCCCGACGAAAGGCAAGCCGGCTCACCAGCTGCGCACGCTCACGTGGACCGCTACATCGAGCTCCGCCGGCGCCGACGGAGCCCTGGCCCTCGACTTCTCCTCGGTGAGCGGCTCCTCCTCGACCGAAGGGAACAACAACTGCTACGACTCCACTGCGACGCTCTCGCTGGCGACGGCCAAGAACCCCGTCGCGGGCGGCTGGTCGCTGAATGAGACCAGCGACTTCCCCAACCCCGGGTGGAAGTACATCGCCAGTGGCGCCCCGGCGATCGTCCCGGTTCTCGAAGCCCTGACGGGGCGCTGCAGCTCGCTGCAGACCGAAGAACTTCCGCAGACGAACGAGATGCTGCTCAAACAGGAAACCTTCTCGCCCGCGCAGCTGAAGGAATACGAAGCCCTCTTCGACGCCCTGGAATTCACGCCGGGCAGGCCCGCGTCGCGGACGCGGACGTTCTCCTTCGACGGCACCAGCCACTGCACGTGCCTGCCAGATGAAACCCACGTGAAGGAGAGCATGACTCTCACGGTCGGCGCAACCAGCCCCGCTTCGGGGAACAACGTCAAAACGAACCCCGCCCCGAACGGCGGAGGCCCGAGCAAAAAAGGCTCGACCCCCCAGCGAAAAATCAGCGAAGCTCGCCGCAAGCAGTTGAAGGAACAGGCGCGCGAAGACCTCGTGCCGGCGCTGGAAGAGGCCTGGAAGGCACACGGCCTGGCAACGCTGATCGGCCTGAACTACGGGCTAGCGTTGTCCAACGTGTTGGACGAACTCGGTCAGGACGCCGCCCTCCTGGAAAGCAACGACGCGACCGCGAGGGTCATCAACGACTACCGGATCATCGAAGACCCGCCCGATCGTCGCTTCCGCCGACTCGCTGAGCCCCGCGCCGTCAAGCGGCCGGCCTTGAGCTCCTGCGATAAGGCGTCGAGCGCCGAACGATCTGCGTGCACGAGCCTTCGCGAAGCCGAGCTGGCAATGCTCACGAACAGCTCGAGGGCGAGTGCCATCACGGAAGCTCTACTCGTCACAATGAACCGCGACAGCGCCGCGATCCGGGCTCGCGACTACGCAGCGGCGCAAAATCAGTACCTCCACTTCCGCGGCCTCCACGGCCAGCTGCTCCGCGCGCTCAAGAGCAGAGGAGCCAGCGGCGCTCGGGTCGCATCGATCCTCCGCGGCGCGGGCGTGAGCGGCGTCCTCTCGAGTTCACAATCAGCGAGCGCGATCAGTGCGATCGGCGCCAAGCTGAGCAAGGCCAAGGTCTCACCCCCCAAGCTCGGCACACTTGCGAAGGGTGCGCTTGAAGCCCACGAAACAAACGCTCTGGAAAGCCTCGCCAGCCCGGGCTAACGCGCGCTCGCGCGAGCCGGACGCGCGCGGGTCAGCTGCTTCACGAGCGCGTTCACCGAGCGCTCCAACTGCTCGACCGTCGCGTCGCCCACGCGCTGGATGCCGACGACCCCGTTCAGCCACGCGTTGATCTCGCGATGGCTGCGCTTTTCCCGCCGCGCCAGTTCGCCAACGAGCCGGCTGCGCTCCTGGCGTAGATCAGCGCGGCGCTCGAAGGCCGCGGGCGGAGTCGGCTCGGGCTCGGGCGCGGGGAGCTGTGCCACCGAGAGAACAGCAGCGGCCGGCGCCGCGGTGCCAGCCGCCGGCTGAGGCGCCCCGAACAGCGTCATCTGCGCGGCGAACTCCGCACTCAACGGCACGAAGTCGGCGGTGGGCGACGGCTCGCTCGCGCTCCGCTCGACCGGCTCGTCCAGCCCCTCGCCGGGCTCCTCGCGTCGCAACGCATGGCGCAACTCGCTTTCGACCTCGGCCGCGTGTCCGCGCAGCGTCTGATCGGCGGGCAGGTAGACCCAGCTTGGCTCGGGCGCCCTTCCCGGGATCGTGCGTACGAAGCGCCCGACGATCTGGCGAAAGATCAAGGGCGTCTTCGCGGCGCTCGCGTAGACGCCGACGCGCAGGCGCGGGATGTCCACGCCCTCGGAGACCATGTTCACCGCGACGATCCAGGGGTCGCGTGAACTGCGAAAGTCGGCGAGCTTGCGCGCGGCGCGCGCCTCGGTGTGCAGCACGACGATCGGAGCTCGGCCAGTCTCCTCGTGCAGCAGCTTCGCGATCTGGCGCGCGTGCGACGCGTCCGCCGCGACGGCAAGAGCTCCTGCGTCGCGATGCCCACCCGCGCGCAGCTCGCGCAGCTTGGCGTCGGCCTCTTTGAGGATCCGCGGGAGCCCGTCGGGCAGCTCGGTCGAGATCGCCGTGCGGTAGCGGCGGCTCCCCTCGCGACCTGTCAGAACGGTCTCGAACGAGGACTCGATCACATCATCGCCGCTGCGCCAGGAGAGGCTGCCGTCAAACGTGACAAACGCGACCGGGCGACAGATCCCCTCGGCGACGGCCTCCGCGTAGGTGTAGGCGACGTCCGGCACGACGAGGCCCTCGGCGTCGTAGCGAACGCCCGGAATCGGCGTGGCATCGGAGCGAAACGGCGTGCCCGAGAGCAGCAGCCAGCGCTCAGCCGGAGCGAACGCCTGGCGAAAGCCAACGCCCCAGGCGAGGTCTTCGCCGAGGTGATGGGCCTCATCGACGATCACGAGCGTGTCGGGCCGGACCTTCGCAGCCCACGCGGCCGGGTCGCTCGCGACCCTCGCGTACGTGACCGAGACGCCGTGGAAGTCACGCGGCGGTACGGCACCCTCGGCGTCGGGTTGCAACTGCACGCCTAGCGCAGCCGCCGCGGCGGCCCACTGGCGCGTGAGCGGCGTCGTTGGGCAGAGGACGACGACCCGCTTGCTGACGCGTCGCGCCAGCAGATCGGCCGCCAGCTCGAGCGCGGGGCGCGTCTTGCCGGCGCCAGGTGCCGCCGAGATCAAAAAGGGCCCGTCCCGCCAGTCCGTCAGGCGGTCCAGGGCGTGGCGTTGCCAGGCGCGCAGCGATGTCGAGGCGTTCCGCGTCAAACGGCCCGGCATGCTGCGGCATGGGACGGACGGACCGTCGTCTGGTCCAAATCGGCACGCAACAGCAGGCCAGGTAGGCTCGCCGAACTTGGCGCACAGGGGCGGCAGAAACTCGAGTAGCTGGGGCGTAGTGCTCGCATACGCGAGCGTTTGCGCCTCCACGCAGGTCCTGTGGCTGACCTACGCGGCGATCACCACTGAGACCGCGAAGCGCTACGGCGTCTCTGAGGGAGCGGTGGGCTGGCTCGCGGAGATCTTCCCGCTGCTCTACGTCGTGCTCGCGCTGCCGGCGGGGAACCTGCTCGACCGCTGGTTTCGACCCGCGCTCGCGGCGAGCGGCGGGCTCGTCGCGCTGGGCGGCCTCGTTCGCCTCGGCGGCGAAAGCTTCGGCTGGGCGCTAGCCGGGCAGACGCTCGTGGCGATCGCGCAGCCGGTCGTGCTCAGCGCGGTGAGCAAGCTCGCGGGCCACTACCTGCCGGCCGAGCAGCGCGGAGCGGGCATCGCGGTCGGCTCGGCCGCGGGCTTCGTCGGCATGCTGCTGGCCCTCGTGCTGGGGCCCACCGTCGGCGCCCACGGACATCTAGAGCGCCTGCTTGTGCTAGAGGCCGTGATCGGGGCGTTGACGGGGCTCGCGCTCGCGGTAGCGATGCTCAGGCGAGGTCACTCCGACAGCGAGCACGTGGCGATCGAAGGCAGCGCGGCGCGGTCGCTGTGGGCGCTGCCGACGATGCGCGTGCTGTGTGCGCTGGTGTTCGTGGGCTTCGGAATCTTCGTCGCGCTCGCGACTTGGCTGCAGACTCTGCTTCACCCCTCAGGCGTCTCGGAAGCAACGGCGGGCGGCCTGCTCGTGGGGATGGTCCTCGCGGGGACGATCGGCTGCGTGGCGATACCGGGGGCAGTGGCCCGGCGCCATGCCGAGCAGCGCTTCATGCTCGGGGCAGTGACGATCGCGTGCCTGGGGTGCGTCGCGCTCGCGGCAGTGCCGTGGCTCGCGGGGCGCGCGCTCGTGCTCGCCGTGATGGGAGCCGCGCTGCTGCCCGCGCTGCCGATCGTGCTAACCGAGGTCGAGCGGATCGCGGGCGCCGCGGCGGGCACCGCGGGCGCGATCGTGTGGCTCGCGGGCAACCTGGGCGGCCTAGTCGTCGCGCTGCTCGTGCAGGTCCTTGTGCACGAGCCGGTCGCCGCGTTCCTGGCGCTCGCGGCAGTCGCGCTGGCGGGCTTGCCCGCGGCCGCACGGATCGGACGATTGATGACTTCCAACCCGGTCGGCTAGGTGCGGTTACACTCGCCTCAGCTCCGTCTATCAGCGATCGGGCCCTCGACAGATAGGAGATGACGATGAACGAGCCGTATGCCGCACGCGCCTTTGGCGCCGAAGCGACCTCGCGGGATCAGACACGGGCGGTATTCGGCCAGGTGATGGGCCTCGTGGCGCTGACCGTCGGATGCGCCGCGCTCGGCGCCTACCTTGGGCGCAACTTCACCGGAGGCACGGGCATCGTGCTGTTCATCGGCGCGTTCGCCTGCATCTTCGGGCTGAACATCGCGGCGTCCCGCGGCCACGAGCAGTTGGCAATGGGGCTCCTGTTCGGGCTCGGCTTGCTGCTCGGCCTCGCCGTCTCGCCGGTGATCCACGTATACGCCGAATCCGAGCCGTCAGCCCTCTGGCAGGCGACCGGCACGACCGCAGCGTTCGTCGGTGCCTGCGGTGCCTACGGCTACGCGACGCGCAGAGACCTGTCCTCATGGGCGCGCACCCTGTTTTGGGCGCTGCTCGCCCTAATCGCGTTCGGGATCGTCGCGATCTTCGTCACGATCCCCGGCAGCCACATCATCTACTCGGTCCTTGGCCTGGGGATCTTCGGCGCGTTCACGATCTTCGACTTCAACCGCCTCAAACGCGCGGGCACACAGGAAGCGGTCCCGCTCGCGGCGAGCATCTTCCTGGACATCTTCAACATCTTCCTGTTCCTGCTTCAGCTGTTCGGCGGCGGTCGGCGATAACCATGAACGTCCCCGAGCTGGCGGAGCTGCTCCGCGAGACCGCGGAACACCACGACGCCTACGAGAAAACCCACGGGCCCCATGACTGGTGGGACTGGTACGCCCCATATCTCGACGCGCGACAGCGCGGCGAGAGCTCCGAGGCCGCGGTCGAGACGGCCAACCGCTACATGGACGAGACACGACACATACCCAAGCTCTGAGGGAGGCCGACATGAGTAGCGTCAGCGAGTGGAGCGCCCCGCTGGTGAAGGCTGGGGAGTTCAAGCTAGAGGTCGTGGTGATACCGGTCTCCGACGTCGACCGAGCCAAGGCGTTCTACGAGGGACTGGGCTGGCGGCTCGACGCCGACATCGCCCCCACCGAGGACTTTCGCGTGGTCCAGCTCACGCCCCCGGGCTCCGAATGCTCGATCCAGATCGGCACGAACATCACCAGGGCGGCGCCGGGCTCGGCGCAGGGCACTTACCTGGTCGTCGCCGACTTGCAGGCGGCCCGCGAGGAACTGATCGCGCGTGGCGCGGAGGTGAGCGAGATCTTCCACGAAGGCAGCCCGGGCGCCCGCTTCCGCACCGATAGCCACGTGGCCGGGACATCCTCGGACGGGGGTAACTACACCTCGTTCGCCACGTTCAACGACCCAGACGGCAACGGTTGGCTGCTGCAAGAGATCAAAACGCGACTGCCCGGTCGCTGAGATGGCAGGCGACTACGACGTGATCGTGCTCGGCGCGGGCTCGCCGGGCGAGCATTGCGCGGGCGCTTTGGCCGAGGGCGGCCTGCGCGTGGCGATCGTCGAGCGTGAGCTCGTCGGGGGCGAGTGCTCCTACTGGGCGTGCATTCCGTCAAAGACACTGCTGCGCCCGGGCGAGGCGGTGCACGAGGCACGCGAGGCGGCCGCTAGCGCGGAGGTCGACGTGGAGGCGGCGCTTGAGTGGCGTGACTTCATGGTCTCCAACCACACCGACGAGGGCGCGGCGCGCTGGCTTACAGATCACAAGATCGAGCTGCTGCGCGGCAGCGGCCGGCTCGCGGGCCCGGGGGCCGTGGAGGTCGACGGCGTACGGCACACCGCCGAGCACGTCGTGCTCGCGAACGGCGCCGACCCCGTGATCCCGCCCGTGCCGGGCCTGCGCGAGCTGGAGGGCGTCTGGACCAACCGCGAGGTCACCGCGATGGCGGCGATCCCGCGTCGCCTCTTGATCCTGGGCGGCGGGCCGGTCGGCGTGGAGATGGCGCAGGCCGTGCGCCGGCTCGGCGGCGAGGCGGTCGTGATCGATATGGCCGACCATTTGCTCGCGCGCGAGCCCGCGCCGCTCGGGGAGGCGCTGGGCGAGGCGCTGGGTCGCGAGGGCATCGAGCTGGTCCTCTCGGCCAACGCGACCGCCGCACGACGCGAGGGTGAGGACTACGTGCTCGAGCTCGACGGCGGGCGCGAGTTGCGGGGCGATCGGCTGCTCGTCGCCACGGGCCGTCGCCCGCGAGTAAACGGAATCGGGCTTGAGAGCGTGGGCGTCGAGCCCGACGCCCACGGGGTGCCGGTCGACGCGCACCTGCGCGCGGGCGAGAAGCTTTGGGCGATCGGCGACGTCAACGGTCTTTGGCCGCTGACCCACGTCGGCAAGTACCAGGGCGACGTGGTCGCGGCGAACATCCTTGGCAGCCCGCGCAAGGCCGACTACGAGGCGGTCCCCCGCGTCGTCTACACCGATCCGCAAGCCGCGTCCGTGGGAGCTTCGGCCGGCCGCTTCAGCGGCACGGTCATGCTCTCGGACGTGCCCAAGATGGCCACGTACACGCGCGCGTATGCCGAGCAGAACGGCTTCATGACGCTGCTCAGCGACGGCAAGCGCTTGACGGGTGCCTACGCGCTGGGCCCCGAGGCTGGCGAGTGGCTGCAGCAGGCGACGCTCGCGATCCGCGCGCACGTCCCACTCGACGTTCTGGCCGACACGATCCAGCCCTTCCCGACGTTCTCGGAGGTCTACAACGACGCGCTGAAGGCGCTCCGCGCGCAGATCGCGGCGGGCTCCAAAGCCGCCGGCGCGGGACCGCCGCCGACGAGCTGAGCAAAGGAGAGATGCGATGAGCACCGAGACCGACGCGAGCCCCACGCCACGCGAGCCGACGCTGCGCGGGCAGACCGTCGTCGTGATCGGCGGCAGCGCCGGGATCGGTCTGGAGACCGCCCGCTTGGCGCGCGCAGAAGGCGCGGAGGTGATCCTCACCGGCCGTAACCCCGAGCGCTTGGACAGCGCGGCGCGCGAACTGGGCGCGCTTTCCAGTGCCGCATTCGACGCGACCGACGAAGAACAGCTCGATCGCTTCTTCGACGGCCTCGCCGAGCCGTTCGACCACCTGATGCTCTCGGGCAGCGGGCCGTACTACGCGCCGCTGGCCGAGATGGACTTCGAGCAGGCACGCCAAGACGTCTACCGGCACCTGCTGCTTCCGGTTCGCGTGGGGCTGAGCGCCCCAAGCCACATGCGAAGCGGCGGGTCGCTGCTGTTCATCGGCGGCACCGGGGGCCGCCGCCGCGGCGCGGGCCTCACGCTGATCGGCGCGATCACGGCCGCAACTCCCGCGCTCGTCGCAAATCTCGCGCTGGAGCTGGCGCCGATCCGCGTGAACTTGATCGCCCCGGGCTTCGTGGACACGCAGCTTTCGGCCACGCTGCTCGGCGATCAGATCGAAGCGCGCCGAGAAGAACTGCGCGCCAAGCTCCCGATCGGCCGCGTCGTAGGGCCGGCGGACGTCGCCGCGCTGGCCGTGCACATCATGTCTAACACGGCACTGACCGGAGCGACCTACGACGTCGACGGCGGCCAGCAGATGCTGCCCGGTTGAGAGCGCGCGAGAAGGGAAACGATCGATCATGCGCTCAGACATCGTCCCCGGCGCCACGTTCCCCGACTACGAGCTGCCCGACCACACGAAAACGCCTCGCAAGCTCAGCGAGTTGCAGGGCGAGGACCCACTGATCCTCACGCTCGCGCGCGGGCACTACTGCCCCAAGGAGCACCAGCAGCACCTGGAACTCGCGGCGAACTACCCGAAGATCGCCGTGGCCTACACGCAGGTCGCGACGATCTCGACTGACGAGGACCACGCGAGCAAAGAGTTCCGCGCGTCGGTCGGCGCGGTGTGGCCGTTCCTCTCAGACCCCGGGCGAATCGTGCAGCAGGACCTCGAGATCCGGGAGTACACCGACCCCGAGAACGACCCGATGATCCCGCACACGCTCGTGCTGGGACCGGGCCTTGAGATCTACAGCGTCTACAACGGCTACTGGTTCTGGGGTCGCCCCTCGTTCGCTGACTTGTGGCGCGACCTACGAGACCTCAGCGGCAAGATCCGCCCGGACTGGGATCTCGCCGCTCCCGGCTTGCGCGAGGGGTGGGAGAAGGGCGAGCGCTCACCCTTCCACGGCTTCGATTAGAGCGAGCCGAGTGGCGGATCGACGTCGTCGTAGATGCGCGCCGCGGCGAGCTTGCCGCCTGGACCCCGCTCGTAGACGGCGACACCGGCCTGTGGCGGCAGCTCGCTCGCGCCCCAGCGCACGACGTTGTACTCAAGCGCGCAGGCGCGACCGTCATCGATCGCGGCGCAGTGCTCCAGCGGAATGCCACCGCCGCTTGAGAACAGCAGCTCGTAGAACGAGCGCAGGCCATCGCGGCCTCTGTGGAAGTACTCGCCACCCGCGGGCTCGCGCGCGTAGCCGTCGGCTTCGAACGTCGCGAGGATTGCCTCGAGATCGCCGGCGGCCAACGCACGCTGATACTCGCCCACGACGTCCGCGACCTGCACCTCGGGGTCGGGCTGCAGCACGGGCGGCCGGTTCACGTGACGGCTTCGCATCGGCCAGCGGCTGAAGTAGATACGCAGCTCCTCCAGCCGTCCGTCGGCGTCGTGGTCGGCGACCATCGCGTGCGGAAGCTCAATCCGCCCGGCCTTTCCGTCAAGCCCCAGGACGACCTCCTCGAAGCCGCGTCGCTTCGTCACCACCCGCGCGACGTCCCGCACCGCGAGGTTGCGCCGGGTCATCCGCTCGACTTCCTCGCCGACGAACGCCTCGAACGCCCGCGCCCCTTTGATCCGCCCGCGCACCGGATGGTGCAGCTGTGGCTCGCCCGCGAACGACTCGATCAGTGGGTCGAGCTCGCCGGAGAGCAGCCCTTCGAAGTACCCGACCGTGACGACCTCGCGCTGCTGCTTCTCCTCGAACTGCTCGAGCGCCGGCGCGGAGAACAGCTCGGGCAGCCAGGGCATCGGGAAAGGGTCTCATACCCATGTGCCATCGCGGCAAGCCGCGCGGCGCCCGTTTGGACAAGCTGGGCCGATCCGGCGAGCTAGGCTGGGAAGATGCCGACGTCCACCCCGGTCCAGATCGACCCAGCCCGCGTGCAAGAGCTGACCGAGCGCGAGCTGGCCACGCTGAACGAACGCACCGCGGCCTCCGAGCGCATGTACGAGCGCGCGAGCAAGGCGCTGAGCGGCGGCGTGGCCTCCAGCTACCAGCTCCGCGACCCCTGGCCGATCTACCTGGCCTCAGGCGAGGGCGCGCGCGTCACCGACGTGGACGGCAACGCCTACTGGGACTTCCACAACGGCTTCGGCTCGATGGTTCAGGGACACGCGCACCCGGCGATCGTGCGGGCGATCCGCGAGCGCGCCGAGCTGGGCACCCACTTCGCGGCGGTCACCGAGGACACGGTGGTCGTCGCGGAGGAGCTCGCCAAGCGCTTCGGCCAGCCGCGCTGGCGCTTCGTGAACTCGGGCTCGGAGGCGACGATGGACGCGATCCGGATCGCACGCGGGCTCACGGGCCGCGAAACGATCGTGAAGATCTTCGGCTCCTACCACGGCCACCACGACGGGGTGATGGTCTCGATCGGCGTCCCCTACGAGCAGATCGGCGATCGCGAGGACCTCGCTTCGCTGCCGTACGGCGCGGGAATCCCCAAGGCCGTCGCCGAGCTGACGATCCCGGTGCCGTTCAACGACGCCGAGGCTATGGAGCGACGGATCGAGCGCCTGGAGCGCGAAGGGCGCAAGCCGGCCTGCGTGATCATGGAGGCCGCGATGATGAACCTCGGCGTGGTTCTGCCGCAAGAGGGCTACCTGGAGGCGGTGCGCGAGATCACCGAGCGCCACGAGATCGTGCTGATCTTCGACGAGGTCAAGACGGGGCTGGCGATCGCCGCGGGCGGCGCGAGCGAGCGATTCGGGGTGCAGCCGGACATGGTGACGATGGCAAAGACGCTGGGCGGTGGCCTGCCCGCGGGCGCGATCGGCGGCTGCGAGCGCGTGATGAGCGCGGTCGAGGACGGCACCGTCTACCAAGTCGGTACGTACAACGGCAATCCGCTGACGATGGTGGCGGCTCGTGCGAGCTTGCAAGAGGTGCTGACGCCCGCTGCCTACGAGCACCTGGACGCGCTCAACCAGCGGATCCTCGCGGGCTGCGAAGCGGTGATCGAGCGCCATCGCCTGCCCGGCTACGCGGTGGGGATCGGCTCGAAGGGCTGCGTCACGTTCTCCCCCGTCCCGGTCGTGGACTACGAAACCTTCAAGGCCAACCAGGACGTCGCGGTCACCGAACTGGCCTGGCTG
>DATJOE010000211.1:0-8931 GCA_035507305.1 Solirubrobacteraceae bacterium
GCCATGAAGCGAACACCATAGAAGTTGACGGGGAGACGGCTCCAGCGCGAGCGGTCCGCCGAACCGCTATTTGCGGGTTTTCAGCCTAGATGGGCCTAAGCCGCTTCGCGATCGGGCTCGTCCGTGAGCGCGATCTGCACGCCCACCCCGGGCGTCTTGACCATGACCTCGGGGCGCCGCTCGCTCGCCGCATCAGGCTCGGTCGCCCTCGCCCGTACCGGCCGGTCCACCGCCCGCTCCGGCTGCGGATCGGTCTCCACGTCCACCGTGCGCGTCGCGAAGAACGCGCTCCCGCCGATTCCCCGATCGAAGCCCGACCAACAGGCTCCCGGCGCCAGCTCCTTCTCGATCCGGTCAAAGCTGCCCAGGCGCCCGCCCAGGTTGTCGATCATGTGCACGAGCGTCGCCTCGCGCGTGCAGGGCACAACCGGGCTGCCGTGCTCAAGCGATCCGTGATGGGAGAGGATGATGTGGCAAACCGCCTGCGCCAGCTCCCCCGGGAAGCCCTCTATGTCCTCGATCGCTCGGCGGATCCGGTAGTAGCCCAGCGCGATCTCGCCTTGCAGCTTGCCCTCGTCGGTCAGGTCGATGCTGCGCGGATCGTCTGTGTAAGCCTCCAGCTTGCCGATGTCGTGCAGCAGCGCGCCCGTCACCGCTACGTCGCGGTCGATCCCCGGGAATGTCGCGCTGATCGCGCTCACCGCCTGCGCCACGCCTAGGCAGTGCTCCAGCAGGCCGTGCTCGTATGCCTGGTGGTAGTACTTCGCCGCCGGCGCCACCCGGTAGTCCACCCACAGCTCGGAATCCTCGCCGAAGACGAGCTCCAGCAGCACGCGCAGGTGAGGCTCCTGAACCGTGCCGATCAGCTCGCGCACCTCACGTTCCATCTGCGCCACCCCACGCGATGGGCCGTCGATCAAATCATCAATACAAAAAGTTGCTGGATTCGCCTCCGTCAAACCGCGCAGGTTGATCTGCGGACCAAAGCGCGGGTGCACCGTGTAGCGACCGCACACGTGCACCGGTTCGCCCACCCGCGCCAGACCCTCGATCTCCTCCAGCTCATCCCACACCATGCACGCCAGCGCGCCCGTGCGGTCGCCCAACTGCAAGCGTAGGTAGTCGCCGCCGTCGCGACGTTGACGTCGCTCAGCCTGGCGCACCAGCAATACCTGGTCGATCTCGACGCCATCTGTCAGCTCGTTCACGAGCACGTCTTGAAAGTAGATGGGCCTGCGGACGCGACAGCCTCGTGCCCGTGTCGCGATCAGCCGCCGGGCTTGCGAGCGCCCACGCCGACGCTACGCGTGCCGACACTCCGCGTGCCAACACTCCGTGCGCTCATATCGGGCCGGGCCGCCGGGTCGATCTCGCGCAGTCGCGTCGAGAGCTCGTCCAGGCGCGTCATGATCGCTCGCTCCCCCTCGCTCAGCGCCTCCGCACGAGCTTGCGCTTGCGGGACCTCGCGGCTTGCCACGAAGCGCTGCGCCACCGCCGCCGTCAGGACCGAGAACACGCCGATTCCCATCAGCATCAGCACGATCGCGATCCCCCTTCCCGCGTCCGTGTGCACGTTCGCGCTTTCGCCGTTCGTCGTCACGAAGCCGATCGCCCACCAGATCCCGTCCCAGTCCGAGACCAGTCGCGACGAGGTCGTCTCGACCTGCGCCAGCGCCACGCCGCCGCCCAGCACCAGGAACACCGCCAGCGCCGCCACGTAGCGCACGCCATCCAGCGAGAGCAGGCCCCTCGAGAGGAACTGGAAGCCCCGCGCCACTCGCAGCAGACGCAGCAGGCGGAACGCACGCAATCCCTGTACCGCCGCCGGCGCGAACGGCGGCGTCAGCAAGATCATCGGCAGCGCAAGGGGAAACCGGCGCATCCAGTCACGCCAGTCCTTCGCCAGTAGCAGGATCGCCACCAGCTCCACCAGGAACGCCAGCCAGATTGCCCAGTCGCCCACCACCGCCACCGTGTGCCACGTGTCCGTCAGCGGCTGCTCCTCCAGGATCAGATCCGGGATCACGAGCAGGGCCGCGATTGCCAGGGGAATGCGCAGGCGCGCGTCGATTGCTGCCGCCGTCGTCCCGTGAAGCCTCATCTAGATCTGTTCGGCCCTTGTCGATCCCGGCTTTAGGGCAGAAGGCTGCACGGATCAGGGCGGCGCGCGGATCAGGGCGGCGCGCGGCGCGGCGCGGCGCGTCGCGGCGCAAACCTAAGACGTGCGTTGTGGACGTGCTTCTCACGGTTGCGATAGCCATGGCTATCGCAACGCACAAATCGAGGGTCGTAGTGCCCTCCTCTGCTAAAGCTCAGCCGCAGCCATGTCTGCGCCATTCCTGCTCTCCGTCCTCGACCAGTCGCCGATCCCCGAGGGCTCAAGCGGTGCCGAGGCACTCCACAATACGATCGACCTCGCCCAACTGTGCGACTCGCTTGGCTATCACCGCTACTGGGTCGCCGAGCACCACGGCGGTCCCATGCTCGCGGGCCCTAGCCCCGAGGCTTTGATCGGACCCATCGCCTCCGCCACCTCGCGCATCCGAGTCGGCTCCGGCGGCGTGATGCTCCCGCACTACAGCCCTTTCAAGGTCGCTGAGACCTTCAGCCTTCTCGCTGGCCTGTTCCCCGAACGGATCGATCTCGGCATCGGTCGCGCCGCCGGGACCGATCCCATGACCACGTTCGCCCTACAACGCGATCGGCGTCAGGCCGCCGCCGACGACTTCCCCCAGCAGCTCGCCGAGCTGCTCGCCTATCTCGGAGACCGCATGCCCGCCGACCATCCCTTCGCACGACTTGCCAAGACACTGCCCGGTCGGCCGCAGACCCCGGAGTGCTGGTTGCTCGGTTCCTCACCGCAGAGCGCGATCTGGGCAGCCGAGCTGGGCCTGCCCTACGCCTTCGCAGACTTCATCAACTCCGAGGGAGCTCAGATCGCCGCGCTCTACCGAGAACGATTTGCTGAATATGAACACCCAGCCGAGCGGCGGTCTCAGACGGCTGTCGCGGTCTGGACGATCTGTGCCGAGTCCGATCAAGAGGCGCAGCGGCTTGCCGCCAGCGGACGGATGGCCTTCACGTTGCTTCGACGTGGCGAACTGATTGCCGTGCCGCCGCCCGAGAAGGCGCTCGAGTTCCTTGAGCGCGAGCGGGAGGCACGAGAGCAACCTGCCGAGCGGCCATCTGGCGGGAAAGCGGGCGTCACGCCTGCCGGTGCGCCGGGTGCCAGCGCGCACGACGCGGCAACGCGCGCGCGACGGCGGACCGTCGTCGGCTCGCCTGAGACCGTGCGTCGGGAGCTCGAGGACGTCGCGAGCGAGTACCGGGCCGGTGAGGTGATCGCCGTCAACGTGCTCTACGACCACCAGGCGCGGCGGCGCAGCTACCAGCTTCTCGCCGAAGCCTTTTCGACTGATCCCGCACTACCCGGAGAGCGGTCACCGTCGGATTAAGAGGCATGCGGGAGGCGTCGTCTGACGAGTTCTGACCACGGTATCCGTTAAGACATATTGAATGCCGTCTCCCGCCGATGGCTCGCTGAGGTCGTGGCTAGATGTGGCCCCGCAGTTCGACGAATCCGTGCTCCTGCTCGGAAATGGGCTGAGTATCAACGTCTGGCCACAGTTCGACTACGGGTCCCTTTTCGACCATGCTCAGCAGGGGGGATTGACGTCGGTCGACCTGACTCTGTTCGACGGCGATACGAACTTCGAGACCGTTCTTGCAGGACTGAACACTGCCATCCGCGTCAACGACACGCTAGGGATCGAAACCGCGCCCGTATACGAGCGGTACAGAGGCATTCAACAAGCTCTAGGTCGTGTCATCAGGGAGGTGCACGTGACCCGGGGGGCCGTCCCTGATCGCGTTCTCGAAGCCATTCGAGCCGAGTTGGCTCAGTACGAGTGGATCTTTACTACCTCTTATGACCTCCTGCTCTATTGGGCGATGGCATGCGGAGGCTGGAAGCCGTTCATCGATGGCTTCAGGTACCGGAATCCCGGGACATACCTCGAGTTCGATCCCGAGCGAGAGGTGGAGCATGACGAGGTTCCCGTCTATTTCCTCCACGGAGCGCTGCACCTAGTCGTCAACGGATCTGGAGTTACTTGGAAGCTGCGAGGGGGCGATCTCCAGACGATCCTCGACCAGTTCGGGGACCGCATCGAGGGCGACCCACAAGCGCGACCGCTCCTCGTCACAGAGGGCTCTGCGCGCGACAAGTTGCGCGCGATTGAGGGGAACTCATACCTCGCGTACGTGCTTGCTCGGTTGCGAGGGGTCAATCTGCCGGTTGTCGTGTTCGGGAGCCGCCTCGGCAAAAGTGACGAACACCTCATAGATGCTCTGAACGAGCATCCGCGCCGCGCAATTGCAATCTCGATGCAGCGAGCTTCGAAGCGGGAAATGGCAATGCAGCAGAGCGATGTCTACGGCCGCCTGGAGACTGATGACCTGATCTTCTTCGACGCCGAGACACATCCGCTCGGTGACCAAGGCCTACGCTGCGGGGAGCGGTCGAGCGAGAGCCCGCCGGGTCGGCAAGCGTCCTAAGCTGGACTTATGGTTCTGTGTACCTGGTCGGCGCAAGGAAAGGCAGATGGCAACAAACCGATACGTCAAGCAGAACGCAGGCGGTAGCTGGGATGTGTTGAAGGAGGGCCACCGGCGTTCAACCGTACAAGCGCCAGATATGCAGTCGGCTATCGACCGTGCACGCGCCGCCGTTCGACGCGAGGGTGGCGGTGAGGTGCGCATCATGAATCGCGCGGGGAAGATGCTCGATTCGCGTACAGTCACGGTGCGTAAGGCGCCTGGGCAGAGCCCTGAGGGGGCTCACCGGTCGAATTCACGCCGAGCAAAGCGGGGCTGACCTCAAAGCCGGTGGTCGCTCGTCGCGAGACGGTGCAACTATGCGCAGCGACTACTACTGACCTAGGCTCACCGCCGCTGCTGCAAGAACGCCTCCACCAACCGCTTCGGCGCTCGCGCGAGCCACGCCTCCGTCACCACTTCCTCAAGCTCATTCCGCGAGATCCGGTCGAGCCGCACCAGGATCGCCGCGTATCCCTCGAAGTGCGAGGTCGTGAAGTAGACGCGTGGATCATCTTCCAGCAACGCCTGCTTCGCGCCCAGGTGCTCGACCCGCGCTCCCAGGACCGGGCCGTCTGGCGCCCTCTCACCCAGCTCCTCGGCTTCCTTCGCCCGCAGTGGACGCTCCCAAACGAAGAGCTTGTCCTTCACCCGCCATTGCCGTTTCTCGCGCGAGACCCGCTCGTCGGCTTCAGGCAGCGCGAGCGCGAGACGCTGGACGTCCTCCCAAGTGCTCATCTAGTGCTTTCTACCGCGTGGGCGCCGAGCGGGCGGCGTTCGCGACGACGCTCCCAAAACGCGCGTAGCCGACGACGCGCAGCTACGTCAACGACGCAAACGCTCGTGCAACCACCGTCGCGTAGACGCGTATCCAGGAGCGACCGCGCGCCGGAAGCGGCGATCCAGCGACCTTCCCCTACGACCGCTTAGAAGCAGGTCCGCGGCCGTCAGGCCAATAGCGAACAGTGGGATCAACAGCAAAAGCGAGAGGTCGCTGTCACGCACGCCAACGCCGAGTACCGATTCGGCCAACGAGGTTTCGCCAGCATCGGACACGATCTCCGAAGTCGGGGCCCTCTGAGGGGATGCGCCTTCGGCTTTACTCGACGCTCCCGAGCCGCCGCTCCTGGCGAGAGTCCCCGTGGAACGGCTCGCCGAGCTTGCAGCGATCGCGCGCGAGTCCAAACGGTCGATGCGCGCGGTGCGCGCCGCAGAGGTGGCGTCCATCGCAGAGGTGGCGTTCGTCGCGAGCGTGACCTCGGAGCCACCGGCCATGGCTTGCCTCGACCCGCGCGCACGCTCGTAACCAGCGACCGCCTGCCGAGACGTCGGCGTGGCCGCGGCAGACACGACGCGACCGCCGACTAGCGTCGTGCTGCCGCCTCCAGTGGTCGACTGTGGCTGCACCGGGCTGCCCGTGCCGTCCCCCTTCGGCGTCGAGGCAGCTCCTGCACCGGCGCGCGCCGGAGGGATTTGCGGCCCACCGACGGGCGTGGCCGGGTGAGTCGGCGCCGGCGCATCCAGCGAGACGGGTGGCGTGCTCGCCGAGCCCGTACTCGTCTGCACAACGACCGTTGGAGCTTTGCCCGAAGCTGTCGGTGCCCCCGCCTCGCTTTCGGGCGAGATAGTCGAGAGCGTCGGGCCTTCGAGCGAGATTGTCGGGGGGACGCTCTGTGTCGGAGCGGTGCTCTGCCGAGAAGCGCCGAAGTTGATGGGCGCGCCACCCGGCGGCGATGCGCCACCCAGCGGCGATGTCACGGAGCTCACCGACCCCGCAGCTCCCCCGAGCGCGACCGAGACCACAATCGAGCCAGAGGCCGCGGTGGTGAAGAACGGCAAAAACATGAAGACGGCGGCGGCGACCGCAGCCGTGAGACCGACTTTCTTCTCGTAAGGAAACGGCAAAGATATGTGAGCCATCCGTAACTCCTAGAACATTCGTCTATCCAGATTTAGCTGCCCTTTACCCATAGGCAGGGCTGCCTATTCACAGACAGACGAGACCGGACTACGGCTCGAGCCGGTGCGGCCCGCGATACAGGAACGTCACCTCGCGAACGTTCTCCTGGCCGAGCATCTGCATCAGCAGTCGAGTCAAGCCGAAGCCGAAGCCACCGTGCGGCGGCGCGCCGAAGCGGAAGAAGTCGAGGTAATAGCTGATCGCCTCGGTGTCGACCTTCTTCTCTCGAGCCTGAGCCAACAGCTGCTCGTAGCGGTGCTCGCGCTGTGCTCCAGTGGTGAGCTCGATGCCGCGCCAGAGCAAGTCGAAGCTCTTGGTCACAGTCGGCTGCTCGTCATAGCGCATGTGGTAGAAGGGCCGCACGCTCGTCGGGTAGTCGGTGACAAAGGTGAACTCGTGACCGTGACGCTCCTTGATCAGCGCGGAGAGAGCGCGCTCGCTAGGCGGGTCCAGGTCGTGCCCCTCGCCGGGAGCGCCGTGCCCAGCATCACGCAGCTGCTGCTTGGCATCCTCCAGCGTGATCCGCGGGAACGGCACCTCGGGCACGACAACCGCTGTGTCGAACGTTTGCGCGATCTGCTCGCCGTGCACCTCCCTGACGACGCCGAGCACGTGTGCGAGCCAGCGCTCCTCGAAGGACATAACGTCGCCGTGCGAGTCGATCCAGGAGATCTCTACGTCGACGCTCGTGAACTCCGTGTCGTGACGCGAAGTGAACGAGGGGTTCGCGCGGAACACAGGGCCGATCTCGAACACCTTCCCAAAGCCCGAGGCCATCGCCATCTGCTTGTAGAACTGGGGCGACTGTGCGAGCGTCGCCATGCGCTCGAAGTACTCCAGTTTGAACAGCTCCGCTCCCGACTCCGTGGCGGCGCCCGTGAGCTTCGGCGTGTGGATCTCGATGAAGTGCTCTTTGCGCCAGAAGTCGCGCATCGCCCACTCGGTAGTGGTCTGCACTTCAAAGATCAGCTTGCGGTCAGGGCGACGCAGGTCTAGGTAGCGCCAGTCGATCCGCTTGTCCAGCGCGGAATCCGCTGCGATCGGCACCTCGGGTTCGGCCGGCGAGTCGACCTCCAGCTCTTCGAGCTTCAGCTCGAGCCCGCCAAGATTGACGCGCTCGTCGGCCCGTACCGTGCCGGTAAGGCTGACCGCCGACTCCATCGTGAGCGCCGAGACGCGCTCGTTCAGCTCGCTGGGGGGATCGTCCTTCGCGAGCACCACCTGCGCCATGCCGGTTTCGTCGCGCAGCACGATGAACTGGACTCGCTTCTGGTCGCGCAGCGCATTAACCCAGCCGCGCACGCGCACGCGCTCGTCGATTTTCTGCGGCAACTCGGCGATCAGGGTCCGCTCCACGCGCCGGACCCTATCCAAGCCAGCCCGACTTCGTGGGCGCCTTCACGCGAGGTTCATATCGTGGGTGCCCCGATGGGTCAGGACGGCCAACGGGTGGCGAGAGGCGACAGCAACCACGCGAGAGGTGATCGAGATGGAGAAGCGCAAACTGGGCGGGCTCGAGGTTTCGGCGATCGGCTTGGGCTGTATGGGCATGTCGGCGTTCTACGGCTCGACTGACGAAGAAGAGGGAATCGCGACGGTCCGCCGCGCGCTTGAGCTAGGGATCGATTTCATCGATACGGCGCAGCTGTACGGACCGATGACCAACGAGGAACTCGTGGGTCGCGCGATCGAGGGTCGCCGCGACGAATACGTGATCGCGACGAAGTTCGCGCGGCGGATCGATCAGGCGACACCGGGCGACATGTCGACGGTGGGGCCCGTGGACGGCTCCGCGGAGTACGTCCGCAGCTCTGTAGAGGGCTCGCTGAAGCGCCTGAAAACCGACTACATCGACCTCTACTACCAGCACCGCGTGGATCCGAACACGCCGATCGAGGAGACCGTCGGGGCGATGGCCGAGCTGGTCGAGCAAGGCAAGATCCGGCACATCGGTCTCTCCGAGGCCGCGCCCGAGACAATCCGCCGCGCCGCCGTCGTGCATCCGATCGCCGCGGTGCAGACCGAGTACTCGCTGTGGACCCGCGACGTCGAGGCCGAGATTCTTCCTACCTGTCGCGAGCTCGGGATCGGTTTCGTTCCCTACTCGCCGCTGGGCCGGGGCTTCCTTTCGGGACGCTTCAGCTCGCCCGAGGAGCTGGATGAGGGTGACTTCCGTCGTCACGGCCCCCGCTTTACCGGCGAGAACCTGAACACAAACCTGGAGCTGGCCGCGAAGGTGAAAGAGATTGCGGAGGGCAAGGGGGTCACGCCGGCGCAACTCGCGATTGCGTGGGTACTCGCTCGGGGCGAGGACGTCGTGCCGATCCCCGGTACCAAGCGCCGTAGCTACCTGGAGCAGAACGCGGCGGCCGTAG
>DATJOE010000212.1:0-8784 GCA_035507305.1 Solirubrobacteraceae bacterium
AGCGCGGGCGTCGTAGAGTTCGCTGCGATGCTCCAGGCGCGCGAGCTTGTCAAGCATTATGGGGTGGGGGATGGTGAGCCGATCCGCGCCGTGGACGGTGTCTCGCTTGCGATAGAGCCAGGCGAGTTCGTCGCTCTGTACGGTCCCAGCGGTTCGGGTAAGTCAACGCTGATCGACCTCATCGCCGGCTTCCTGCAGCCCGATAGCGGCACGGTGCAGATCGACGGCTGCGACATGGCGCGCCTGAGCGAAACCGAACACGCTCGGATGCTGCTGCAGGTGCTCGGGATCGTCGGGGGCACCGATGACCTGCTGCAGGGCGCCAGCGCCATCGAGAACGCGGCGCTAAAGCTCCTACGATCGGACGTCCGGCACGCAACGACCATCGTGCAGCCGCTGCTCGAAGAACTGGGGCTTGCCCAGCGGATGGACTATCCGATCCGCAGGCTCTCGATGGGAGAGCGCCAGAGAGTATTGGTCGCTCAGGCGCTCGCGCTCGGTCCCAAGCTCGTGCTGGCCGACGAGCCCACCGCGCACCTGGACACACAGCGCAGCCGAGAAGTTCTCGGCCTGCTTCGCGATCTCTGCCGAAGGCGAGGGGCGGCGATCCTGCTGACCACGCACGACCCGCAGGCGGTCGGGTTCGCCGATCGTGCACACGAACTGCGTGACGGTCAGCTTCACAATTACGAGCCCGACGAGCTGTTCCCAGCACCCGGCGCGCTGGTCGAGCGCGCATGATGTCTCTGGGCGAGATCCTGTTCGTCTACAGGGCGCGGATGCGAGAACGCTCCGTGCTCGTGCAGGAGGCCATCGCGGTCGCTGGGATCGCAGTGGGTGTCGCGCTCTTGTTCGCGAGTCAGGTCGCATCGACGAGCCTCGATGGCTCCGTACGCGCGCTGGACAGCCAGATTGTGGGCTCAACGCAGCTCCAGCTTGACTCGCGTAGCACCGAAGGCATGAATGCGCGCCTCGCCGGCGCTGCCGAACATCTGCCCGGTGTCGAGGCAGCGCTGCCGTTGCTCGAACGGCAAGCCACAATCACCGGGCCGCACGGCTCTGTGTCCGTTGATCTGTTCGGCGCAGAGGCCCGATTCGCTCGCTTTGGCGGCGACCTGCCGGCGGCCCTCACCGCGAAACAGCTCGAACACCAGCAGGCGCTTGCGCTGCCAGCGCCACTTGCTAGACAGATAGGTGCGAGCAGCCTTGGGGCCATCAGGCTTCAAGTCGGAGCGCGCGTGACCGAGAGCCCGATCGGCGCCGCGCTCGGGGAATCCGAAATCGCGGGTCTAGCCGACAGCCAGGTCGCCTTCGCACCGCTCTCCTACGCTCAGAGTGTCGCCGACATGCCACGGAGAATCACCCGGGTCTTCATACGAGTGCGTCCCGGGCATGAGGCGGAAGCGCACAGGGCTCTGGCCGAGTTCGCTTCAAGAGAACATCTGAATCTCGTCCCGGCTGACTTCGATGTTCGGCTCTTCAGCGTGGCGTCGGCTCCGGCGCAGCAGGCAGCGGCGTTGTTCTCGGCTCTGTCTGCGTTCGTGGGTTTCCTGTTCGCGTTCAATGCGATGTTGCTGACCGTGCCTGAGCGCAGAAGGCTAATCGAGGCCATGCGCCGGCGTGGCACGACACGAACGATGACCATACAGTTGCTGAGCTTCGACGCGCTGATCATCGGAGCGCTCGCAGGCGCGCTGGGTGTAGGGCTCGGCGAGCTTCTGTCCGCTCAAGGAGCCGGCGCACAGCCGGGGTATCTAGCGTTCGCCTTCCCGGTAGGCGATCAGCGGATCGTAACGTGGCAGACGGTGGCACTCGCAGTCGGTGCTGGCTTGGTCGCTGCACTCGTCGGGGTGCTCGTTCCCATTCAAGCCATACTTGCCAGGCCCCTGCGATCCTCGAACGTCCCAGGACGACCTTTGCGCGGCTGGGCGCCGCTACGGATCGCGCTTGGAGTCGGCTGCCTGGCAATCACCACCTCGACGCTCGTTCTCCGCCCGCAGGCGGCCCTAGTCAGAAATTACGCTCTCATCATCGTGCCGATGTGCGTGGCACTGGTGTGCCTACTGCCGTTCGTCTACCGGCTCGTGGTTGGGACTGTAGCTCTCGCCGAGCGACAGTTCGGAAGCGCAGCGAGCCGGTTGGCCTTGATCGAGCTCGAGGACCCGCTCACTCACGTTCGGTCGCTCGCTGTTGTCGCGACCGGGGCAGTCGCAGTGTTTGGCAGCATCGCCATGCAGGGGGCTCAGCACAACCTCCAGGCTGGGCTGGACCGCGCGACCGTAGAATTGAACAGCGGCGCCAGCCTATGGGTTTCTCCTGGGGGGAGGGCAAACACGCTCGGCACCACACCATTTGATAGCTCGATCGCTGACAAGCTCAAGGGACTTGCGAGCGTGCAAGCAGTGAGTATCTACCGTGGCGGGTTTCTCACCCTCGGCAACCGACGCCTATGGGTGATCGCCCCCCCGCCGACGGAGCCACGGCCAATGCCGCCAGGCCAGCTGATCTCGGGGACCCCAACGGACGTCGGCGCGCTGCTTCGCGCTGGCGGCTGGGCGGTTATCTCGGAAGCGATCGCCAACGAACTACACCTCCGCGTCGGTAGCTCCTTTACGCTGCCGTCTCCTGTGCCAACTCGCTTTCGCGTGGCTGGCACGAGCACGAACGCCGGATGGCCCCCCGGCGCGATCATCATAAACGCGAATGACTATGCGCGGGCGTGGGGGTCCTCGGCCGCGAGCGCGCTCGAGGTTTCGCTACGCGCGGGCGTATCACCGGCACAGGGGCGTCGGGAAACGCAGCAGGCGCTTGGTGCGAGCTCTGGCCTGATCGTTCAAACGGCCAGGGAACGAGAGGGCGAGTGGAAGACAGGAAGTCGGCAAGGGCTCGCGCGCCTAGAGCGGATCGCAACCCTCGTACTGATTGCAGCCGTCCTCGCGATGGCCGGTGTGCTGAGTTCGATGATCCTGCAGCGGCGTGACCAGCTCGCCTACATGAAGCGCCAGGGGTTCACCCGGGCAATTCTGTGGCGCGCGGTTTTCATCCAGAGTGTAATTCTGATCGGGGCGGGATGCGGGATTGGCGCCGCATTCGGGATATATGGTCAGCTCGTCATCTCCCACGCGCTAGCCACGGTGACAGGGTTTCCGGTTCTTATCAACGCGAGGGCAAGGGTTGCGCTCGGTAGCCTCGGCGTGGTCTCGTTTGCGGCGCTTGCGATCGTCGCCGTACCCGGATATCTCACGGTACGGGTTCGACCGAGCATCGTCGGCCCGGCCTAGCACGCTCGGCGGCCGAACGTCCCTCTCGCTGCGCCAGCAGCACGCGCTTGCGCTCGCAACCGCTCGAGAGCTACGTTGGGGCTTGGCCGCAGTCTCGGCTGAGGTAACGCATTGGCGTGCGCGAGCAGCTGCGATCCCGGACGAAGCGCTACGACGCGATGCTCTGCGGGCGCTCGATCAAAAGCGCGCAAGCATCGACGGTGCAGCGCTCTTCTGGACGCTTCCGCGACACCGCAACCACAACCTCTTGCGGCTGCTGGTCGCCTACGAGATTCTCGCGGACTTTCTCGACTGCGTCAACGAGCGCGCGGCAGACGTCGGCATCGAGAACGGCAAATGCCTGCACCGGGCCCTGCGCGATGCCCTCACCCCCGACGAGTCGGCAGCCGACTACTACCGACACAACCCGTACAGCGACGATCGCGGTTTCCTGCACCTCCTGATAACCACCTGTCAGGAGACGTGTCTTCTCCTGCCTTCCTTCCATACAGTGCGGCCTTTCCTAGCCCGTGCGGCGCGGCTGACCGACGTCTTGGCGGTAAATCACGAGCCAGATCCCGGCGTCCGCGATGCAAGGCTCGACGCATGGGCTAAACAGCAATTCCCGGCACACCCCGAGCTCGCATGGTTTGAGTGCGCCGGCAGCGCCAGCGCGTGGCTGACGATTCTCGCGCTCCTCGCACTCGCCGCGGAGGCCGAATGCGACACAGCCGAGGCCGCAAGAGTGTACGACGCCTACATGCCCTGGGTATCGCTGACGGGCACGATGCTCGACAGCTACGCCGACATCGCCGAGGACGCGGCGGAGCGAGCGCACAGCTACGTCGGGCATTACCCGACCCATCAAGCGGCCGTCGACCGTCTCATCGAGATTCTCGATCGGTCCATGCAAGAAGTCACCAACCTGCACGACGGTGAGCGCCACATGGTGATCGTCGCCTGCATGGTCGCCATGTTCCTTTCCAAGGACAGCGCCCGCGCCCCAGCCATGCGAGCCAGCACAAACACGATTACCCGCGCTTGCGGGCCGCTCACCAGGCAGCTCATGCCGGTCCTTCGAGCCTGGCGAATCCTCAATCAACAGCAATCGGCATAAGGAGTAATCAGTGAACCACGCTAGCTGCCTTCATTCCTCAAGCGGCTCGGATGGGGCGTTGCCACCCGCATCCCCGCTGCCCGTACTCGCACAGACCCTCCTCGTCGCGAGGTGGCCGCACCGGTTCCTCGAATGGCACTGGCGGCGGTACGGCAACCGATTTACAGTGCGCACCGTTGGGCTCCCGCCGCTCGTCTTCTGTTCCGACAAAGCCGACATCAAGGCCATCGTCAACGCACCCGCCGATGTGCTCCACCCAGGCGCGGGCGCCGCCGTCATCACTCCCCTCGTGGGTGAGGGCTCGTTTATCCTGCAAGAGGACCACGACCACATGGCCAGGCGGAGGGCGGTCATGCCCGCGTTTGCTCGGCGAGCCGTGCTAGAGCACACCACCATGATTCATGAGGCGGTCGAAGACGAGATCGCGTCGTGGCCGGCGGACGAGGTATTTGCCTCGCACCCCCGGCTCCTCGCATGTGCACTCAGAGTCATCGTCAACACGATATTGGGACGCGAGGATCCCCGACTGCCCACGCTATGTAGCGGGCTGCTCGCCATGTTTTCTGTCGCGCGAAGCCTCATGCTGCAAGAGCCACAATTGCGCCACCTGCCGGGTTGGCGCACGACCTGGGCACGGTTCTGTGAGCAGCGGGCCATGGTTGACGAGCTGCTCTACGAGCTGATCGAGGACTCCTCATATAACGACGACACCCACAGTGTCTTGTCGCACATACGCCGAGGAGCCAACTCCGACGATCGCCACTCTACCCCGCAGCAGGTGCGCGATGACGTCATGTCACTGATACTCGCCGGGCACGAGGACACAGCCGCGCAGCTCGCATGGGCGCTTCTGCTGATAGCCCACCACCCAAGAGTGCTCCGAGCGCTGCTGAACGAGTTTGAGCGTGACGAGGACACCTATCTAACGGCGACCATTCTCGAGGTGATGCGTCATCGACCCGTGTTCTTGTTCACGATACCGAGGGTCGTGCAGCGCAACTTCAGCCTCGCTGGCACAACCTACGAGCCGCCCGTTCACCTCCTTGGCTGTATCTACCTAATGCATCACGATCCACGACTGTTTCCGGAGCCCCAGTCCTTCCTTCCAGAGCGCTTCTTGGAACACGGCCCTAAGCCACAGAACTGGATGCCGTGGGGCGGCGGCCGCAAGCGCTGCCCCGGCAGCCACTTCGCGCTGCTCGAGATGCGAACCGTGCTCCGCGCCGTGCTCACCAGGTGGGAAGTACACCCCGCCTCAACCAAGATCGAGACCGCCCGGTGGCGCAGCGTGATCGTAGCCCCAAGCGACGGCGCACGAATCATTCTCAAAAGACGCCATAAGCAGAGCTCCCGCCCCTGCGGGGGTAGCTATGGCCGTAAAAGCTAATAAATTAATGTTTCTATTCCGTAGTTAGCCCGACCGCCCGGGCAAAGTTAACGAACGAATGTTTTTATTTTCATAGGAATGCAATTCCGATGAGAGGAACACCGGAAGGTGGCAGTATCGGACGGCATGACCAAGCGACATACAGTCCTGGGGTGTAGAGCTTCGCCCCCCAAGTCCCCACCTATCACCAGGAGATGTGACCGCGTGTTGGGTCGAGGTAGTGCGATGCAGCGAGCGGATGGCTTGCCGGCGGACCCCGCTGGGCAGGGGGTGTCGTGTTGGCGACTAGTCTCGACAGGCGCAGCCCTAATCACGCTTCCCGGCCCGTGGGCCGGGGTCGCCGGAAACGCTCAAAGTGTCGACTTGGTAGTGGTGGCGAGGCGGGGGCACCGCAGTGCTGATCGATGACATTTGGGAGATATCTGTGTGCCGAGCGGCAGCGGCGAGGACTCTCTCAGGGTGCGTTGGCAGAACGGGCCGGGCTGAGTCGCACGCATGTCTCCTACATAGAGAGGGGTATCCGGCGCCCGAGGCTCGAGACGATCGTCTTGCTCGCGCGTGGGCTCGGGCTGACTCCTGCCGAGCTGGTGGGCGGTTGGTGGGACACCGAGCACTCGACGGGCTCGTGATCCGGGCGGGTCGCCAAGCTAATCCGTGCCAGTGGCGGTGGCTTCAGCGCTCTTCGAGGGAAGCTCCGACGACCCCATGAGTGGCCAATCCCAGGTTGATCGACTCACCACGGTGCCTGGCGGCATGGTGCCCTATGTTCGTAGCGGCCTCGTCGCTGAGTTTGGCTCGGCGCTCGACATGCTTGATTGCCAAACTGCCCTCCGGCGGATCGATCGTCGTGCCTGGGAGCTCGCGTGGGCGCGTCTCGTCGACGCCCACGCGCTGCTGGAGGAACTTGGCGTCGATGATGAGCCGGGCGGCGTTGCGGTCAAGCTGAACGTTGGTCCCGGCTCCGCACGGGTGCTCCTGGATGCTCTTCGGGCCATATACGAGGTTGAAGCGGGACGGCTGCGGGAGGCGCAAGCCCAGCGCGTACACCTTGCTAGCCGGGAGGTACCGGTGTTGCGTAAGTTCATCATCGAGGCGGAGCAAGAGCTCGCCGCGGTCGCTGCAGCACCGAGCTCGGTTGGTAGCTGGGAGAAACGCACGCCTCAAACCGTCAAGGGTCCACACGCAGATGAGGCCGACGAGTGACCAGCGAGCACGGCCACACCTCGAGCGGCGGAAGCGATGGGCACTCTTGCCCTCGCGACGACGCATTACGGGAGGAGGATCAGGCGCAGCGTCAGCTCTTGCTCGAGGCGTTCGGGCAGAGACTGAGGCGGCTGCGGATCGAGCGGGAGCTCTCCCAGGAGGAGCTCGCTGGCCGGTCCGGTCTCAGCCGAAAGCTTATCTCTCGCTTGGAGCACGGACGGAGCTCACCCAACCTGGCGACCATCGCGTGCTTGGCGAAAGGCCTAGGAGCTGACGTTGTTCCACTCGTTGACGGCCTGCCCCACATCAAAGTGTCTAGCCCGGCCGATGACGCGCCCCAACCGTGAACGAGACGGCGAGCATCGCACGCGGCGGACCGCTCGCCGTCGGAGGGGACACCCTGGCGGCTCGCCGGGACCCGACTAGCTACCCAGAAGGGAAGGAAGCAGGCATGACGACGACAACCTTCACCTCGGCTGACTCGAAGCTGCCGCGCGCTACCAGACCGGTCGGCACGCCAGCGAGCGCCGGGCGGCGCTTGTCGCCAACGGTTGGTGCGCCTTGGCGCCCAGGCGGCTGGACGCCGTGGCGCCCGGGCGCCTGCTCGATCGACGTTATGGCTGTTGTTCATAACTTCAAGTTCGGCTGGGGGCCCAACCCGTCCAGCGGCAACGCAATGTGGGAAGCAGAGGCCCTCGGGCTCATCACGACAAGGCCAGCCGCTGTGACCCCGCGTGGCGAGCAGGCGCTCCAGGAACACGGATGGCTATCCGCCGGCGGGCAACAGCAGTCACGCATTACTGCTTGGCGCCGCTTCGTACACCGAGTAACACAGCTGCGGCATCGTGGTTGAGATCGAGGAGCATCGGCCGCTGGCAGGTGGCGGCATCGTCACTGCTCTCGCAGGGCGCGTTCTTGTCGCTGACGAGTGCCCCCCGAGCTGGACCCACGACGAGCTAGCTGGGGCCTGAAGTGGTGCTCGAAAGTCTCCGGGAGCGCGATGGGCGCGCGAGTAGTGAGCCATGCAAGCAGCTGGCCTGGCAACGCTGCGAACAGAACGTCGTGCAGCGAGACGCGGCCGAACCCCGCGCAAAGGCCCCGGAGGGCGATGCGGACCTCATTGCGGATGTTGCCCAGCTCTATCTCGGCGGGAGAACCTGGAGTGCCATGGCGGTCGCCCTCGACGTGCCCGTCTCAACCGTCCACTCGGTCCTGCACGAGCTCTTCAAGGAAGGCTTCCCAAAGCTAAAGCTCCACAAGCTCAGCGATATGAACGCTCGCGCTGCCTACCGCGCCTACATGCGCCACGAAACGACTCCGACGGGGGTCGCGCAGGCTCACGGTGTGCATCGAACCACCGTCGAACGGCGTTGGCGGAAGCTGGGTCTAGACAACAAGCGACCGAAGAAGAGCCGTGGGCCGGTAGCTAGCGAAGCCGATAAGCGCGTCAGCGCCGTCGTGCGTGAAGACCGCGAGTGCGCCGCCGTATGAGACGACGAGAGCGACGCATCAGCAGGGCTGGCGCGGAGGGCGCTCGGCGGGCCGAGCACCTGCCGGACTCAGCGACGCAGCGGGCCAGTCTCGAGCGACCGTTGCGACCTCCCCAGCATCTGCCGGTATGGGTAGAACCTGCTCAATCGTCCGAGCTCCGTGAAGAGGGCCCGATGGGCGCGTTCGGCGAGAACCTGCGCATAATCCGGACGCACCGCGAACTGTCACGGCGTGAGCTCGCCGATAACGCTGGCATCCCGCTGGGGGTGCTGCACCGTCTCGAAGAAGGCCGCGTTGATCCTCCGTATTCTCTGGTCCGCCGGCTG
>DATJOE010000213.1:0-8921 GCA_035507305.1 Solirubrobacteraceae bacterium
CTCTCCACGCAGCACATGCGCTCGCTTACCTATGCGATGACGGCGCCTGAACTCGAGGACCGCACCTCATTGCAAGTGACCGGTTCGGAGTGGGTCGCTCACGTCACGAGCATCCGCAAGCTCGCGCACGAGCTGCGCCCCGAGCTCAACGGCGGCTTCCATCCGAGCCGCAGCATCTTCCACGGGATGGTCTTTGGCGGACAGGGAACGCTCACCTCTAGCGCGGGCGCGCTGCTGATTGACGAGCTAGCCGACTGGGTCGACGAGCAAATCGACGCTGACCCGCAGCGGCGGGCCGTGCGCGCGACCCACCCCTTCCCCGAACGGATCGCTCCGCAGCTCGCGCTCGGCTGGTTCTTGCCGCACCCCGCGGCGCCCGACGTCGAGTTTGATCCCGACCGGCTGTTCTTGGAGGGGGAGAGCCTTGGCTGGGAGCTGGCCCGCGCACGGGCCCGCCACAGCTCTGGCTCCTCGGCGACCGCCACGCCGACTGAAGACCCCGACTACCGCTTCGCGGTGATCCAGTCCGAGCTCTACCGCCGCCACCTGCGCCAGGCGGTCGAGCGCCTGGACGTGCGTCCACTTGCCCACTACCTCAAGCACCTCGCGATCTGGTACCTGGAGCGCGATCGCTCAGAACCGGTCGAGCGCGTCGTGCACACGTTGCTCGACCGCAGCGCGCGTGGGCTGGGATTGGAGAACGCGCCATGAGCACACTGTTGATCGACAACTACGACTCCTACACCTACAACGTCTTCCACTTGCTCGCCGCGGTTTCGGGCGAGGAGCCGATCGTGGTGCATAACGACTTTGTCTCCTGGCGCGCGCTCTCGCGCTGGGACTTCGATGCGATCGTGATCTCACCCGGGCCGGGGCGGCCGGAGCGCTGGCATGACTTTGGCGTCTGTGCCGACATCCTGCGCTTCTCCGAGACGCCCGTGCTCGGCGTCTGCCTTGGCCATCAGGGCCTCGGCTACGTGCTCGAGGGCAGGGTGACCAGCGCGCCCATGGTGATGCACGGTCGCCTCAGTGCCGTCAAGCACGGGGGCGAGGGCTTGTTCGCGGGAATCCCTCAGGACTTCAACGTCGTGCGTTACCACTCGCTCGCGGTGAGCGGGGCGCTCGGCGAGGGCCGAGTCACCGCGTGGACTGACGACGGCGTAGTGATGGGCATCGAACACACCAGCCGACCCATGTGGGGCGTGCAGTTCCACCCCGAGTCGATCGCCACCGAGCACGGCCACAAGCTGTTTGCGAACTTCTATGAGATGGCGCGCCGCTATCGCGCGTTGCGCGGCCGGCGCGCGAACATGCCGCCGCCGCTTCGGCGTGCACGGGATCACTCCCCGCTTCACGGCCCCCGCGCACCAGTGCCGCCGCAAAGTGACTCGGCGCTTGGAGTCGAGTCGGAGGATCATCTGCAGCTGCGCGTCCGCTCGATCGAGGGGCAAGCCTCGGCAGAGCCGTTGTTCGAGCGCCTGTTTGGCGAGGCCGAGCATGCCTTCTGGCTCGACAGTGCCGACGCCCCCACGACGCTCGCCCGCCGCTCCTTCATGGGGACCACCGCCGGCGCAGGTCGCGCCGTGCTCGAATATGACGTCGAGCGCGGCGCGGTCACGGTGCGGGGAGCGGACGGGGCGAGCATCGAGCGGGGGTCGGTCTTCGACATCCTCGACAGGCAGGTGCAGAGCCGGCGACTCGCGCTCCCCGAGGGCGTGCCCGAGGGTCTGATTGGCGGCTTTGTCGGCTATCTCGGCTATGAGTGCAAGGCCGACTGCGGTTCGCCCGTCGAGCACAGCTCAGACGTGCCCGATGCCGTGATGATGTTCGCCAACCGCGTGGTCGCGATCGATCACGTCAATGGGAAGACGCACGTCATGGCGCTCTGCGAAGGCGAGGACAGCGAGGCCGAGCGCTGGCTGGGAGAGGCAGAGCGCGCGGCCCGCGAGGTGCTGGCTGAACCTGCTAGCCCACCCGAGCTGCCACGAGCCGAGCCTGAGGACGTCGAGCCCGTCACGTTCCGCTGTGGCCGCGGGCGCGAGCAGTACATCGCCGACATCGTCCGCTGCAAATCGGTCCTCGGAGCCGGGGAGTCCTATGAGGTCTGTCTCACTGACCAGATCCACACCGACGCGAGCCCCGATCCCTTCGAGCTCTACCGCATCTTGCGCAAGCGCAACCCCGCACCCTTCGCGGCGTACCTAAAGCTCGGCGAGCTGAGCATCGTCAGCTCCTCGCCCGAGCGCTTCCTCTCGGTCGACCGTGAGCGCGCCGTGCAGGCCAGGCCGATCAAGGGCACGACCTCGCGCGGCGCGGACCCCGTCGAGGACGAGGCTCAGCGCAACTGGTTGCTCACCGATGAAAAGACCTTCGCCGAGCACCTGATGATCGTGGACCTGCTGCGCAACGACCTCGGCCGCGTCTGCGAGGTCGACAGCGTGCGCGTGCCGCAGTTCATGGTCACCGAGCCTTACGCGACCGTGCACCAGCTGATCTCGACGATCACCAGCGTACTCGAGCGCTCCCGTACGCCGGTCGAATGCGTGCGCGCCTGCTTCCCGGGCGGTTCGATGACCGGAGCACCCAAGCTCCGCACGATGGGGATCATCGATGAGATCGAGCGCGAGGCGCGCGGCGTGTACTCCGGCGCGATCGGCTACTTCGGGCTCGACGGCAGCGTCGACCTCTCGATCGTGATCCGCACGATCGTCATGCGCCCCGGCCAGACAACGATCGGGGCGGGCGGCGCGATCGTGATGCAGTCCGATGCCGAGGAGGAGTTCGAGGAGATCTTGCTCAAGGCGCGGGCGCCCATGTCGGCGATCGCCCGCGCCGTCACCGGCAGCGACTCGCCGAGCGCGTGGCGCGTCGAGCTCGAGCCGCGACGCGCGCTCGCGGAGGCGGCCTGAGCGATGGAGAGCTCGCTGTCACTGAAGCCGAGCCGGCGCGAGAGCGAGTCACAGCGATCCGCCCCTACGCCCCTGATCCGCCTCGCGCACGCCGAGGACGCCCCCGCGGTCGCTGCGGCCGTGCGCGAGCTGCTGCTCGAGTTGAGTGGCACCGCGCCGGCGCTGGATGCGATGGAGCGCACGACCCGCGCGGTGCTCGCAAACCCCGGCTTGGGCGTCGTGTTGGTCGCGTGCGAGCGCGAGCGGATCGTCGGCGTGCTCAGCGCAAGCTGGCAGACAGCGATCCACGTACCCGGCCGCTACGGGCTGATCCAGGATCTATGGGTCGCGCCCGACCGGCGCAGTGCTTCGCTCGGTCGCCTGCTGTTGCTCGCGCTGTTCGAGCTCGCGGTCGAACACGAGATCGTGCGCATCGAGGTCGGTCTGCCCTCCGAGCGCTTCGCGGGCTTGGACGCGACCCGCTCCTTTTATGAGACGAACGGCTTCACGCTGCTGGGCCCACGGATGAGGCAGATGCTGCTGTGAGCACGCCAAGCGGGGGTCTCGAGCCGTTCCGTCGTCGTCTCGATCTGCTCGACGAGCAGATCGCCCGGCTGCTCGGCGAGCGCTTTCAAGTCTGTCGCGAAGTCGCCTACTTCAAGAGCGAGCACGACATCCCGATGATGCAGCCCGAGCGCGTCGTGCAGGTGCGGGCGCGCTATGTGGCTCGCGGCCAAGCCGCTGAGCTGCCGGCCGACTTCATCACCGGTCTGTTCGAGCTGCTGATCAACGCCACCTGCCGCATGGAGGACGACCTGATGGGCACCCCCGAGGACGAGCGCATCGCGGTGCCCGTGCCGGAGGTGCCGATTGCGAGGACCGTGCCGGAGGTGCCGGTCGCGGGATCTGAGCCGGCGACCGCCGGGTCTGAGCCCCCGCCCGCCCGCCCACGGCCCGGACCCCCGCGCCTGGCTCCCACCAGACTCCCGGGACCGCGGCGCGACGGCACGCGCGTAGCGTGATGGTGCGCCCCACGTTCATCACGCTCGGGCCAAGCGGCACCTGTCACGAAAACGCCCTGCTGCGCTACCTGGAGTTCCAAGGCATCGAGGACTTTGAGCTCGTGCTCGTCGAGGACCTGCTCGGCGCGATCGAGCGCGTGCGCGATGAGCCGAACACGTTCCTCGTTCAGTGCAGCGCTCATGTGCAAGTGCATCTGGTCACCGAGCGCTACTGGCAGGAGGTATTCGTGGTCGACACTTTCCTGCACCCCACCAAGGAGCTCTCGCTGCTCGTGCGACGTGACGTGAGCGATCCGCAAAGCCTCGGGATTGTCTCCGCGACGCGCGGCTACCTGGACCTGGGCCGCTTTCAGAGGATCATCGACGAGCCCTCCAAGCCCGTCGTCGCTAGGCACCTACTCGCGGGCGACTACGACGCCGGGCTAACCCACCTGCACTACGCGCGCGAACATCCCGAGGAGCTGCGCGTCGCGGAGGTGTATGGCGCGGTCGACACCACGTGGGTCGTCTACGGGCGCCAGAAGCGCTTTCGCGGACACGTGATCGCGATGCGCAATCCCTGGCTATTCAGGGGAGAGTCCGCCCCGGTGCAGGAGGAGTTCGATCGCGAGCCCGCGCTCGCCGTGCTCGCCGGGGCCGACATGCGTGCGGCCGCGTAGGCGTCGCGCTAAGGTCAGCCTGCACGATCGCGAAGTCGAGGGGAGGCCGATATGTCGACGATCAGCAGTCGCCGCAGCGTCACGCACGAGGTGGTCAACCAGCCGCCGCCGCTGGCCGATTATGACCCGCTCGCGGCCGACCCCGCCCTGCGGGAGGCCGTGATCCGCGAGGGCGGTGAGTGGGGTCTTGACCGCGTACGCGACTTCGGCACGGTCTCCGCTTCCAGCGAGGCGCTTGCGCACGCCAAGCGCGCGCAGCGCAATATCCCGGTACTGCGCACGCATGACCGCTACGGGCACCGCGTGGATGAGATCGACTACGACCCCTCGATGCACTGGATGCTTCGCTTGGGCGTGGAGCGCGAAGTGAACTCGCTGCCCTGGCGCGATCCCCGTCCAGGCGCCCATGTGGTGCGTACGGGAATGTTCCACTTGTTCAACCAGCTAGACACCGGGCCGTGCTGCCCGATGTCGATCAACTACGCGGCCGTGCCCACGATGCGCCAAGACCCCGTGCTCGCCGAGCAGTGGGAGCGTCGGCTGACGCTGCCGGACTATGACTCCTTTGCGCAGGCTGGGATGGTAATGACCGAGAAGCAGGGTGGCTCGGACTTGCGCGCGAACTCGACGGTCGCCGAGCCCGTGGGCGATGGCTGGTTCGAGCTGACGGGGCACAAGTGGTTTTGCACACACCCCGTGTTCGAGGTGTTCTTCACGCTTGCCCAGACCGAGGCGGGGATCACCTGCTTCGTCGCCGAGCGCCCGCACCCGGGCTTTCGCATCCAGCGTTTGAAGGACAAGCTAGGCGGGCGCTGCCTGGCGTCCTCGGAGGTCGAGTACGACCGGCTGCCCGCGCGCGTGCTCGGCGAGGAGGGGCGGGGCACCGCAGTGATGGTTGAGCAGCTGATCTGGACGCGCCTGGACACGCTGACCGGGGTCACGGGGATGATGCGCCGTGTCGTCGCCGAGGCGATCTGGCACGCGCGGCACCGCTCCGCGTTTGGCACTCTGCTCTGCGAGCAGCCCGCGATGGTGAATGTACTCGCGGACCTCGCGATCGAGTCCGAGGCTGCGACCACGGCGACGCTACGGATCGCGCGCGCGTTCGACTCCGAGCTCGCCGAGGAAGCCGCCTTCCGTCGCCTGGCGCTCGCGGTGATGAAGTACTGGGTCTGCAAGCGCGGCGCGCCGCTCGCGGCCGAGGCGCTGGAGTGCCTCGGTGGCAACGGCTACGTCGAGGAGGCACCGATGGCGCAGTTCTACCGCGACATCCAGATTGGCACCGTGTGGGAGGGCTCGGGCAACGTCATCGCCCTCGACGTGCTGCGCGCGCTCGCGCGCGAACCCGGCGCTGCGGGCGCGTTCCTTGCAGAGTGCCGGCTTGCCGAGGGTGTAGACCCGCGCTTTGACGCCCACCTCGTTCGTACCGGCGAAGGGCTTGCCGCGCTCGCCGACGATCGTTCCGGCGCGGAATGGAGCGCGCGACGCATGGTCGAGGACATGGCACTCGCGCTCCAGGCGAGCCTGCTGCTGCGGCACGCGCCCCCCGCGGTGTCGGCCGCGTTCTGCGGGTCACGGCTCGGCGAGCGCGGGCTCGCCTTTGGCGACCTGCCGCGCGGAACGGATGGGGCCGCGATCCTAGAGCGCGCTCTCGCGCTCTAGCGGCGGCTGAGGACTACGGGGCCGGCGCTCGGACGCAGCGCGTGGGGCGCCGACGCGCCTCGCCTACGCCCACGGTGCGCAGCTGCGCCCGGTAGGGCCGGCTTGGCCGGGTGCGCACAGCGCTCGCGACCCGCTGCGCCGCGAGTTGCTTGCCCGCGTGCCTGGTCGCGCGCATGCGCAGAGCCACGAACAACGAAAGGCCCGAAAACCAGGCGAGCAAGAGGATCAGCAGCACCACTTGCCGCGGAGTCTACCCAAGACGGGCAAGTCGTAAACCGCGCCTTACGCGGTGTTTCCGACTTGCCCGCCGTGCGAGTCCAGGCGCCGTCGTCGCACGCCGCCGCGCCTGTGGCCCGTTCAACCGGGCGCCGCGCTATTCGACGGCGTCGAGCGAGCGGGGTCCCTCGCCGACGTACTTAGCCGTCGGCCGGATCAGCTTTGCCTCGCGCTTCTGCTCGAGGATGTGCGCCGACCAACCGGCGACGCGGGCACACGTGAATAGCGGCGTGAACAGGTCTGGCGGGACTTCCGCGAGGTCGAGCACGACCGCGGACCAGAACTCGACATTCGTGGCCAAGACGCGATCGGGCCGGCGCGCGTGTAGCTCGG
The DNA here is from genome assembly GCA_035507305.1 of Solirubrobacteraceae bacterium. Lineage (GTDB taxonomy): Bacteria > Actinomycetota > Thermoleophilia > Solirubrobacterales > Solirubrobacteraceae > Palsa-744. The sequence continues at coordinate 6,841 of DATJOE010000213.1, forward strand.
CGAGCGCGGATTTCTCCAGCGCCTCGGCGACCTCAAAGCGCGGCGAGCCCAGTTCGCTCGCGGTCCGACGCAGCACGCGCGCGCGGGGGTCTTCGGCTCGGTAGACACGGTGGCCGAAGCCCATCAGCCGCTCGCCCCGGTCAAGCGCATCCTTGACCCAGCGCTCGGCGTCGCCACCCTGTTCGACTTCCTCGAGCATCTTCAGCACGCGCGAGGGAGCGCCGCCGTGCAGCGGCCCCGAGAGGGCGCCGACCGCGGCTGACAGCGCCGCCGCGACGTCGGCGCCGGTCGAGGCGACGACGCGGGCCGTGAACGTCGACGCGTTCATGCCGTGCTCCGCGGCCGAGACCCAGTAGGCGTCGATCGCCTTCACGTGATCAGGATTTGCCTCGCCGCGCCAGCGGATCAAGAAGCGCTCGGGGATCGTCCGGCCCTGATCGATCTCGCTCTGCGGCACTGGCGGTTGGCCGAGCTCACGCGCGGACTGGGCCACGAACGAGAGCGCCATCACCGAGGCGCGTGCGAGGTTGTCGCGGGCCTCCTCGTCGGAGATGTCGATCAGCTGTCCAAAGCCCCACTCGGGCGCGAGCATCGCGAGCGCGGACTGAACGTCGACGCGGTGATCGCCCGAGCGGACCGTCAACGCGTGCGGTTCGGCGGGCGGCAAGCCGGGTTTGAAGCGCCCGTCCACCAGCAGGCCCCACACCTGCTCGTAGGGGACTTTGCCCACCAGGTCTTCGATGTCCACGCCGCGATAGCGCAGCGCGCCGCCCTCTTTATCGGGCTCGGCTATCTCGGTTGCAAAGGCGATGACTCCTTCGAGGCCAGACTGGACCTCTGGTGCTGTGACCGCGCTCATGGCACTCGCTTTCTGAGCTAGATGCTTGACGGGGAGGCTGCCTTGTGGGCAGGGTCATATCGTCGCAGGAATGCGCGCGGCGGTAGGCTGCCAGGCGGAGATGGGCGACGGCGATCTGATGTTCCGTAGCGCCACGGAGCTCGCGGGGATGGTCCGCGCGGGCGAGGTCTCCGCGCGCGAGCTGGCCCAGATCTCACTGGAGCGGATCGAGGAACTGAACCCGGCGCTGAACGCGTTCGTTGAGGTCGACGAGGCCGGGGCGCTGCAGGCCGCTGAGCAGATTTCTTCCGGCGACCCGCGGCCATTCGCGGGCGTGCCGATCGCGATCAAGAACAATCGCCCGGTCAAGGGCCTGCGCCTGACCTACGGCTGCTCGCTTATGTCCGAGTTCATCTCCCCCTATGACCACAACATCACGCGGCGGCTGCGCGAGGCGGGCTTCGTGATCGTGGGCACCACCACGCTGCCCGAGTACGGAATCCTGCCCGTGAGCGAGGCACGCCTGTTCGGGCCCACGCGCAACCCCTGGGACCTGGAGCGGACGCCCGGCGGTTCCTCCGGTGGGGCGGCGGCTGCGGTCGCCGCGGGCATCGTGCCTGTCGCGCACGGCAACGACGGCGGTGGCTCGATTCGCATCCCCGCCGCGTGCTGCGGGCTCGTGGGCCTAAAGCCCGCGCGCGGGCGGATCTCCCCGGCCCCCGAACTCGGCGACTCCTCGCTCGGCATCGACGGCGTGCTTACGCGTACCGTAGGCGACACCGCGGCGATCCTCGACGTGCTTGCGGGCTACGAGCCAGGCGATGCGACCTGGGCGCCGCCGCCGAGCGAGCCGTTCGCAGCCTCGGCCACTACCGAGCCTGGCCGGATGCGGATCGCCGCGACGACGTTGCCACCGATCCCCGACGCCGAGGTAGACCCGCTCGCGGCGAAGGCAGTCACCGACGCAACCGAGCGCTTGCGCTCACTTGGGCACGAGGTTGAGGAGGTCGAGCCGCCCTGGCAGGACCATGTGCTGCGCGAGCTGTTCGGGGTCGTGTTCTCGAGTCACATCGCCCTTTCGATCGCCTACTCGGGACGCGTCGCTGGTCGCGAGCCCAGCGCCGAGGACATGGAGCCGATGAGCTGGGCGATCTTCTCGATGGTGCGCAAACTCGGCGCGATCGAGTCGCGTGGCGCGGAGATCGCGCTGCAAGCGTTTACGCGACGCCTAGTCGCTTTTCTC
>DATJOE010000214.1:0-25442 GCA_035507305.1 Solirubrobacteraceae bacterium
TGCTTCACCTACGGCGACGGGCTCTCGGACATCGACATCAAAGCGCTCGTCGAGTTCCACAAGCAGCAAGGCACGACCGCGACGGTCACCGCCGTGCAGCCCCCCGGCCGCTTCGGCGCGCTCGACATCGAGGGCGAGCGCGTGCGCGAGTTCGAGGAGAAGCCGCGCGGCGACGGGAACTGGACGAACGGAGGCTTCTTCGTGCTCTCGCCCGGCGTAGAGAAGTACATCGACGGCGACGCCACGGTCTGGGAGCAGGCGCCGATGCGCACGCTCGCGCGCGACGGCGAGCTGTCGAGCTATCGCCACGAAGGCTTCTGGCACGCGATGGACACGCTGCGTGATCGCAACCAGTTCGAGGAGCTGTGGGCCTCGGGCGCTCCTCCCTGGCGGACCTGGACGTGACGGCTTCCGAGCTGGCTCCCGCCACCGACGTCGATCCAGCCTTCTGGCGCGAGCGCCGCGTCTTGATCACGGGGCACTCCGGCTTCAAGGGCGCCTGGATGGCCCTGTGGCTGCAGTCGCTCGGCGCACACGTGACCGGCTTCTCCGCCGGTTCGCCCACCGACCCCTCGATGCACCAGCTCGCGCGCGTCGGCGAGGGCATGGAGAGCATCGAGGGCGACGTCTGCGACCCCGAGGCACTGGCCTCCGCGGTCGCCTCCGCCGAGCCCGAGATCGTCGTGCACATGGCCGCCCAGGCACTCGTCCGTCGCGCGTTCGACGCGCCGGTCGACACGTTCGCCACGAACGTGATGGGCACCGTGAACCTGCTCGACGCCGTGCGCCGGCGGCCGGACGGCGTGCGCGCGGTCGTCGTCGTCACGACCGACAAGTGTTACGAGAACCGCGAGTGGGAGTGGGGTTACCGCGAGGATGAGCCGATGGGCGGCCACGACCCCTACGCCGCCTCCAAGGGGGCAGCGGAGCTGGTCACTAGCGCCTACCGCCGCTCTTACTTCTCCGACCCTTCCGGCCCGCGCGTCGCCTCCGCGCGCGCGGGCAACGTGATCGGCGGCGGCGACTGGGGCGCGGACCGGCTCGTGCCCGACATCATGCGTGCCGCGCTCGCGGGGGAGCCCGTGCGCGTGCGCAACCCCAACTCGATTCGCCCCTGGCAGCACGTGCTCAACCCACTCAGCGGCTATCTCGTGCTCGCGCAGGCGCTCTGCGACTCCCCGGCGCACGCGACCGGCTGGAACTTCGGCCCCGCCGACGAGGACGCGCGTCCCGTCGGCTGGATCGTCGAGCGGATGGCCGAGCTGTGGCCCGAGGAGCTGCGCTCCGAGCTCGACGCTGGGCCGCATCCCCACGAGGCGCGCTACCTCAAGCTCGACTCCTCGCGCGCGAAGGGGCGGATCGGCTGGCGGCCCCCCGTGGGTCTCGATCAGGCGCTGCAGAGCATCGTCGACTGGTACCAGGCGCTGCGCGAGGGCGCGGACATGCGCGCGGTGACGCTCGCCCAGATCGAAGCCTTCTCCTACGCCCCAGACCGCGCATGAGCGCGACCGCCTGCCGCTTCTGCGGCGCGCCCCTGAACGACGTCTTTGCCGACCTCGGCATGTCGCCGCTGGCCAACGACTACCTGCCCGCGGAGCGAGTCAACGCGATGGAGCCCTTCTATCCCCTTCGCGCGCTCGTCTGCGCCAAATGCTTCCTCGTGCAGCTCGAGGAGTTCGAGACTCCCGAGCGGATCTTCTCCGACTACGCCTACTTCTCCTCGTACTCATCCAGCTGGTTGGAGCACAGCCGCCGCTACGCCGAGCAGATGATCGAGCGGCTCGACCTCGACGGCGAGAGCCAGGTCGTGGAGATCGCCTCCAACGACGGCTACCTGCTGCAGTTCTTCAGCGAGCGCGGCGTCCCCGTGCTCGGCATAGAGCCCGCAGCGAACGTCGCCGAGGTCGCCGTCGAGAAAGGGATCCCCACTACGGTCGAGTTCTTTGGCGAGGACGTCGGTCGCCGCCTCGCGAGCGAGCGGCCCGCCGACCTGTTGCTCGGCAACAACGTGCTCGCCCACGTGCCCGACCTCAACGACTTCGTCGCCGGGATGAAGGCGTTGCTCAAGCCCGGGGGCGTGATCACGATGGAGTTTCCCCATCTGATGCGCCTGATCGAGGAGAACCAGTGGGACACGATCTACCACGAGCACTTCTCCTACTTCTCGTTCTTGACCGTGAGCGCCGTGTTCGCCGCCCACGGTCTGCGCCTGTTCGACGTGCAGGAGTTGCCAACGCACGGAGGCTCGCTGCGGATCTACGGCGCCCACGCCGAGGATCCTGAGAAGCCCGAGACCGACGCCGCGCGCGAGCTGGCTCAGCGCGAGCGCGACGCGGGCTACGAGCGCCCCCAGACCTACCTCGGCTACGGCCGCCGCGTCGAGCAGGACAAGCGCGCGATCCTGAGCTTTCTGATCGGCCTGAAGGAGCAGGGGCTGCGAATCGCCGCCTACGGCGCGCCCGCGAAGGGCAACACCTTGCTCAACTACTGCGGCCTGCGACGCGACTTCATCGAGTACACCTGCGACTTGAACCCACACAAGCAGGGCCACTTCCTACCTGGTAGTCACATCCCGATCTGCCCGCCCGAGCAGCTGCGCGAAGACCGGCCCGACGTCGTGCTGATCCTGCCCTGGAACCTCAAGGACGAGATCGTGCAGCAGCTCGACTTCATCCGCGAGTGGGGCGGCCGTTTCGCGGCGCGCACGCCCGAGCTGAAGCTCCTGGCGTAGGGGATGCGCTTTCAGAAGACCCTGCTCCCCGGTGCTTGGACGATCGAGCCGGAGCTGCTGGGCGACGAGCGCGGCTGGTTCGCGCGCACGTTTGACGCCGGCGAGTTCGTGCAGCGCGGGATGGACCCCGCGGTCGTGCAGTGCAACGCCTCGTTTAACGCGAAGGCTGGGACCGTGCGGGGGATGCACTACCAAGCCGAGCCGCACGGCGAGCCCAAGCTCGTGCGCTGCGTGCGCGGGGCGATCTTCGACGTCGCCGTCGACCTGCGCTCGGACTCGCCCATGTTCCGCCGCTGGCACGGCGTCGAGCTGAGCGCGGAGAACCGCCTCGCCTTCTACATCCCCGCCGGGCTCGCGCATGGCTTTCAGACGCTGAGTGACGAAGTCGAAGTCCTCTACCAAATGGGCAACCCTTACGTGCCCGAGGCCGCGCGGGGCGTACGCTTCAACGACCCCGCCTTCGGCATCGAGTGGCCGCCCGTCGAGGGCGAGCGGACCGTCTCCGAGCGCGACCGCTCCTATCCGGACTTCGTAGCCGAGCAGCCATGAGCCGCGTCCTGCTCACCGGCGCGAGCGGCTTCGTGGGGCGCTGGACGCTGATCGCGTTGGCCGAGGCCGGGCACGACGTGCATGCCGTCTCGCATCGCCCCGGGCACAAAGTCGTCTTCGGCGGCACGGGCGCCGAGCAGATCAAAATCACCTGGCACGAGGCCGACTTGCTCGCGGGAGCCGAGGTTCTCGAGCGGGTCGAGCCCGAGCTGCTCGTGCACCTCGCCTGGTACGCCGAGCATGGCAAGTTCTGGCGCTCTGAGGAGAACCTGCGCTGGGCGGGAGCCTCGCTGGAGCTGCTGCGAGCGTTTGCCCGCGCGGGCGGCAGGCGTGCGGTGTTCGCGGGGAGTTGCGCAGAGTACGAGTGGTCGCGCGAGCGCTACCCCGAGGACGCGCCGACGCGTCCCGCAACGCTGTACGGCGCAGCCAAGCACGGCCTGCACACGATCGCCGCCGCGTTCGCCGAGCAGGAAGGCTTCCAGCTCGCCTGGGGGCGGCTCTTCTTCCTCTATGGCCCCGACGAGGCGCCGGGCCGCTTCGTTTCCTCGCTGATCGATCATCTGCTGCGCGGCGAGCCCGCGGAGACGACCGCCGGAACACAGGTGCGCGACTTCCTCCACGCTGCAGACGCGGGGCGGGCGTTCGCGGCACTCGCCGAAAGCGAGGTCTGCGGGCCGGTGAACGTCGCCTCCGGCGAGGGTGTTGTGCTGCGCGACATCGCCGAGCGGATCGCGCGCTCGATCGGAGCACCCGAGCTGCTGCGGATCGGCGCGCGGCCAATGCCCGAGGGCGACCCGCCCTCGCTCGTCGCGGATGTCGCGCAATTGCGCGAGGAGGTCGGCTGGCGCCCGGCGATCGAGCTCGGAGCTGGTATCGAGGAAACGATCGACTGGTGGCGTCATTTCAGCCCGCCGTCGATGTGACGGCGTACCGCTGACGTAGCATTGCCACGATGAGCGCCGTCGAGCCGGCGAGCGAGGGCGATCTTCTCGACACGCGCCAGGCCGGGCCAGCCGCGCTGCGCGGGAGCGTGTTGCGCACGGGCGCCTACGTGCTCGGCATCCTGCTCTCGCTGATCTCCGCGCCGCTGCTCGTGCGCCACCTGGGTGTCGCGACGTTCGGGCGCTACGTCTCGGTGCTCTCGCTCGTAACGATCGTCGCGGGCTTTACCGAGGGCGGACTGAACAGCGTGGTGCTGCGCGAATTCGCGACGCTCGACGGCGCGCGGCGCAGCGCGATGATGCGCTCGGCGATTGGCATGCGGATCGTGCTCACGCTCGCGGGCGTCGCGCTCGTGACGGCGTTTGCAGCGATCGCGGGCTACGGCTCGACGCTCGTGCTCGGCACGCTGCTCGCGGGCGTCGGGCTCGTGCTGCAACTGCTGCAGAGCCTGCTCGCGGTGACGCTGCAGGCCGAACTGCGCTTCGGCTGGGCGTCGGTCGCCGAACTCGTGCGCCAGGTCGTGAACGTCGCGCTGATCGTCGCGCTCGTGCTCGCAGGCGCGGGGGTATTGCCGCTGCTCGCGGTCGCGATTCCCGCCTCGGCCGTCTCGCTCGCGATGACCGTGCCGCTCGTCATGGCGCACGTCAGCTTACGCCCCGCGTTCCATCTCGGACGGCTGTGGCGGCTGCTGCGTGAGACCGCGCCATGGGCGGTGATCAGCGCGGTGAACGTCGTCTACTTCCGCGTCTCGATCGTGCTGATGTCCGTGGTCGCGGGCGCCGTGCAGACCGGCTACTTCGCGACCTCGTTCCGCATCACCGAAGTGCTTGTCGGGATCCCTGCGCTCGTGATTAGCGCGGCCTTCCCGATCCTCGCGCGCGCCCACCGCGACGATCGCGACCGCTTCGAGTACGCGAGCGGGCGGATCTTTGAGTTGGCCCTGCTCGCGGGCACCTGGCTCGTGCTGTGCCTGGAGGTCGGGGCGGGCTTCGCGATCCACGTGCTCGCCGCGCACAAAGCCGACCCCGCGATCGCGGTCCTGCGCATCCAGGGAGCCGCGGTGCTCGCGACGTTCGTCGCGGTCGCCTGCGGCTATCCGCTGCTGACCCTCCACCGCTACCGCCTCGTGCTCGTCTCGAACCTGCTCGCGCTCGCGATCTCCGCGACGCTCACGCTCGCGCTCGCCCCTTCGCTCGGTGCGCGCGGGTCTGCGCTCGCGGCATTGATCGCCGAGTGCGGGCTCGCCGTCAGCCAGGCGGTGATGCTGCGCCGCGTCGCGCCCCGCGTGCCGCTGCCGCTCACGACCTTCGCGGTCGCGGCGCTCGCGGGCGGCGCTGCGGTCGCGGCGGGGCTCGCCCTGCCGGTACACCCCCTGATCGGCGTGCTTGTCGCGAGCATCGTCTACTTCGGGCTGCTCCGACTACTCGGCCATTTCCCGCCCGAGGTTCGCGAGGTGCTCACGGCCCGCGCCGCCGCGAGCGACGCCGCCTCCGGTCGCTAGGCTCGCCCGCGATGGAGCCGAGCACGCCAGCCTGCCCGTTCTGCGGCGGCGCCTCCAGATTCGCGCTCACGGCCCGCGACCGCAACCGGGAGAGCACCGACGCGCGCTTCTCCTACGAGCGTTGTGTGCAATGCGGGACGCTGTTCATGCGCGATGTGCCCGACGATCTCGCGCCGTTCTACGCGGGCGAATACCACCGCTTCACGCCGGACGGCGCCGCGGAGTGGGAGGGCAACGAGACGCTGCGCGCCGTCGAGACCGCGCGCGTGGCGATGCTCGCCGAGCACGCGCTCTCATCGCCGGGTGGGCGGCTAATCGACATCGGCGCGGGCCCCGGGGCGTTCGCGGCCGCCGCGAAGCACGCAGGCTATGAGGTGAGCGCGATCGAGATGGATGAGCGCTCGTGCGACTACATGGAGCGGCGGCTCGGCGTACGCGCGATCCGCAGCGACGAGCCGATCGCCGCGTTGGCGGAGCTGCCGCCGGCGCGCGTGATCTCGATGTGGCACGTGCTCGAGCACCTGCGCGATCCCGCCGCGATGCTCGCAACCGCCGCCGATCGCTTGGAGGCCGGCGGCGTGCTCGCGATCGGCGTGCCGAACCCGGGATCGCTCCAGTTCCGGCTGCTTCGCGCGCGCTGGGCGCATCTCGATGCACCCCGGCACCTCTGCTTCGTGCCCGCGCCCGCCATGATCGAGCGCGCGCGAGAGCTTGGGCTGCGCCCGCTCTACGCGACGAGCGAGGACCTGTTCTCGCGGCTATGCGCCTTGCATGGCTGGATCTATGCGCTGCGCCCACGCCCCGCGCGCGGCGACGCCCGACCGGTGACCGTGCGCGCCGCTCAGGCGGTCACGAAGGCGCTCGTACCGCTCGAACGCCGCGAGCTGCGTGGACCCGCGCTGACGCTGCTGTTCATCCGGGATAGAGCCGGCTGAACCGGAGCGTGCGATCCCGTTGCGATGCGACCTGCGGCGAGCCGGGGCGACACGCCTCGCCCCGGCACGCCTGCCGATTCGCTCCGCCCCGTCGCACACCTGGCGACGGGGCGGGTCGATCGTTGCCTCTCGCTTATTTCTTCTTGCCGCTGCCGGCGAGGAGCTGGACCGCCTGTTCGAGGGCCTTGCCGCCGGTCGTCGACACGACGAGCTTCGCCGAGAGCCGACCGCCGGCGAGCTTTCGCGTACCGGCCTTCGTCAGCCGCAGCTTCACCGTCCCGGTCTTGCCCGCCGCCAGCGAGTACGAGCCGGTCGCGAGGACGAGCGTCGTCTTCTTGGAGACCTTCCTGTGACCCTTCCGGCTCTTGACGATCACGGTCTGCACGAGCTGGGCCTTACCGACGCATGGTGCATTCGCGCACGTGATGCTGACGGTGACCGACCCCTTGGCGACACGTAGCTTCTTCGCCGAGGACTTCAGCACCGGCACCGGGTTGGCGATCGCGACGGCAGCGCTTTTCGCACCGGCGTGCCCGGCGTCGTTGGTCGCAGTCACTTCGCATTCCAGGCCGTGTCCGACGTCGGCGGCCTGGACGATGTACGTCGGCGATGTCATGCCGGCGATCGCCGAGCCTTGCCGCAGCCACTGGTAGGCGAAGGTCGACGTCAACGGCCAGCCCGAGGACAGCGGCAGCGTCGATTCGCCCGTCCACGATCCGCTCGAGCACAGCAACTGACTGCCGACCGTCGTGGTCCCGGTCACCGTCGGTAGCGCGGTGTTGTGTGGCGCTGAAGGAACCATCGCGACGTCGATGCCCGAAGTCGTGTTCCCTTCGGTCGCGCTCACCGTGTTCGCAGCCGACATCGAGATCTGCCCGTTGAAGAACTGCGTTATGTACTTGGGTATGAAGCGCGGAGCGTTTTCGAATTCTTTCTCTTCGGCTTCGGAGAACTCCCAGGAATACTCGAGCTTGTACGAGCCCGTCGACAGCCCAGTGACCGTGTATTCACCGTTGTCATTCGTCGTCGCGAAGCCTGAGCCGATGCCGCCCTGGCCGTTCGCGAAGATGCCGATTTTGCCGAGGCCGTTATGTGTGTAGGTGTCGGTCACGCGGCCCGAGATCTTGCCCGCTTGGCGTAGGGCGGCGTTGCTTGTCGCCGCAGCGGCTTCGAAGACCGTCACACTAGTGTTTTGCGGGATATATTCATTGCTCGGCGGGGTAAAATTGACGTTGTAGCTACCGGGTGGGACTTCGTTGATGGTGTAGTGTCCGTTCGATTCGGTGATGCCGCTTCGCTCGAGTTCTTCGCCACCGCCCAGCCGAGTGATGAAGACCACGACGCCGCCCAGCCCGGCGCCGGAGGCCGCACTGGTGACCGTCCCGGAAAGCGAGCCGGTCGCTTCTAGTTCGCTGTCGAGGACTCCTGCTTCACCTTCGCTGAGCGCCGTGCTCGTTGTGCGGAGCACAAATTTCGGGGCGGTGAAGGTGACCGTATACGCGCCCGCGCCTAGGCCCGGGATCATATATTTGCCAGCTGCTTCGGTTGTCGCTTGACCGAATCCTCCGGGACCGTTTGCCGTGACTTCGACCCCTGGGAGCGGCGCTTTGGTGTTTTTCGCACGCACCGTCCCGCCCAGCGATGCTGTGCCGGCGGCTTGCGCATCGGAGATCAAACCGACCAGCAGCAGTGACGTCAGCAACATGCCCAACACTGCTCGCCGTCGACGGTTATATGAGCGATCGCTCGCTCGACTCGACGGCATGCGCTTTGCAGTGCGCCTGCCCGATCGTGATGGTGAATCCATGCGAGCCCCCTTGTAACGATGTGTGATCACTCAATGAAGGTGCGCAACTTACCAGTCATCGGAACAATACGTAGTGTGGAAACTGCGGCGGGGCATCGGGACCTGGTCAGTGCCCGCCATCCGGTCCTACGACCGCGTCGAGCTGCGTAAGCGTGACCCGCCTTCGAGCTTGCACCTCGCGGCGCTTGCGCAGCATCCGCGGTAGGCCGCGCAGCGCGTCGCGCCACACGCGCAGCCAGATCCCGAGCTTATGATCGCGTACCGCCACTGCAAAATTGACTACTTGGCCGAGCGCGAGGTGCGGGGCGTGGCGCAGCAGCGCGCCCGCGGGCAGGTCCTTCGCGACGATCCACAGCGTGTTGCGCCACAGGTGGTAGCGGGTGAAGTCTGAGAGCCCGCGGCCGATCGTCGCGCTGCCCATGTGAAAGACGACTGCGCTAGGCACGTAGCGGCAGCTGAGCCCCGCGAGCTGGGCGCGCAGGTTCCAGTCGACGTCCTCGTAGAAAGCGAAGAAGTCCTCGTCGAACTCACCGACCTGCTCGAAGGCGGCGCGTCGGTAGACCGCGGCTCCGCCACAGGCGCCGAAGATCGCCCGCGGCTCGTCGTACTGGCCGCGGTCGCGCTCGCCGTGCCCGCGTCGCCCCCCGGTCGCGGCCCAGGTGAACACGTCGCCCGCTCCGTCGAGCACGTCGCGCTCGGCGAAGTCAAGCAGCTTCGCCCCGGCCCAGCCTGCCTCGGGGTGGGCGTTGAGCGCGGTGATCAGCTCGCCCAGGCAGTCGGGTTCGAGTTCGAGGTCGTTGTTGAGCAGGCCGACCAGTTCGCCGGCCCCTGCCCGGGCGCAGACGTTCAGCGCCGCGGTCACGCCGATGTTCTCGGGCAGCGAGACGACCTGCACCTCGGGCCACTGCTCGGCGAGCCAGCTCACGGTGTCATCGCGCGAGCCGTTGTCCACGACGATGACCTCGAAATCGCGGAAGCGCTGACGAGCGAGCGAGGGCAAGATCGTCTCGAGCAGATTGCGCCCGTCATAGGAGAGCACGGCTACCGTGAGCTGTGGCGGGCTTGCGCTCCTCGCCGTCGGCAATGATTCGGCCATCGAGGCCGACAAGCTACAACCCATGCCGTCCGCCGCTGCCGCCGCGGCGCCGGCTGAAAGCGTCGACGTAGTGATCGTCTCTGCGGACATGGGGTCGATGACGCTCTCCTGCGTGGAGAAGCTCGACTCGCTCGCGGTCGCCGACGTCGTCGTGGTGGACAACGCCTTCGACCCCGAGCAGCCTCGAGAGTCGGGAGCTCGTGCGGAGTTGTCGCGAAGGGCGACGATTGCCCCGCTCGACGCCCGGCACGGGTTCGCGGCGGCCAATAACCGCGGGGTCGCGCACGGCCGGGCTGCATACGTGCTGCTCCTGAACTCGGACGTGCTCGTGGTCGAGGGTGCGATCGAGCTGTTGGTGCAGGCGCTGGCGCAGCGGCCGGGCGCGGTCGCGGCAGGGGGGCGGCTCGTCGATCCGGACACGCTTCAGACGCAGCCCCAGTATCGCCCGCGCCCGTTCCCGACGCTTGCGAACTTCCTCGTGATCGTGCTGGGCATCGAGGAGCTCTGGCCGGGAAACCCCGTCACCCGGCGCTACCACGGCGCGGCGCTCGACGAGGGCTCGGTGCACGTTGTAAAGACGCAGCCCGCCGCCGCGGCGCTGCTCGTGCGCCGCGATGCGCTGGAGTCGATCGGTGGTCTGGACGAGCGCTTCTGGTTCTGGTTCGAGGACTCAGATCTGCTGCTGCGCCTGAACGCGCTCGGCGAGATCCTGTACGTGCCGACGGCGGTATTCCGGCACCTCGGCGGAGGCACGTTCAGCCGTTGGGATAAGGCGGAGCGGATTCGCTCGGTCCACCATGGGATTGTGCAGTACGCGGACGCTCACTTCTCGCGATTCCGTCGCGCCGTGCTGGGCGTGGCGCTGCTCGCGATCAGCCTGCCTCGCGTGGCGCTGTTCGGCCGCTCGCGGCCTCGGGAGGCGAGCGCCTGGCGCGCGGTGGCGGGATCGGGCACGGCGCTGATAGCGGGCAGGCGGCCCGACGCGATCGCGCCTTGATTCTTCTCCGGGTGCTGTGGCGTCAGGTTGCGGGCATAGCGCCCGCAATGATCGACACCGGGGTGACGATCACGTCGCCGGGGGCGTAGGAGTGATACGCGGCTTCGATCGCGATCCCGACGGTCTGCTTACCCGCGCTCGCGTGGACGATGGCCTGCAGGGGAACCTGTACGGCTTGTCCTCCGAGGGAAGTGACCCCGGTTCGGGTGATCACGTGCCGGTTCACCACGATGCCGACCGCCACGTCCGCGTGCGTCCCTGATTCGCCCTTGTTCTTCAGGCCGACCACGGCCGACACGTAGAGCTGCCCTGACCTGCGCAGGTGGAGCTCGACTTCGCGGTTGCCCGTATAGCCGAAGATCGGTGGGGCGCACGGCGGCGGGATCTCTCCGGGTCGAAGGGCTCCGTTGCACGCCCCTTTCCCAAGGTCTTCAGGCTTGGTGATTGTTGTACCGACCACGCCCAGCGGGAAGCTGAGCGCGCCCGGGCCGACGGCGCGCGGCTTCAGCTGCCGGCCCCCAACGCTGTTCGCCGGGAGCGAGGTGACCGCGTAGGAGACGCCTCCGAGGCTGACGAACAACGCGATTGTCGCGACGACGTTGGCATAGGAGACCTTCACGCGGCCATTCCACCAAGACGGGGTGGTCATGTCGAGTCGCGTCTCATATCGAGCAGCTTCCTTCCCCCGATGAGGTACGCGCCCTCGCGCAGGCGCTGGGCGATCGGCGCGCGCACCGCGCCAGACGTGTCGCCGAGCCGTGCGTTCGGTCGCGGCGTGGCAAGCCAACGCGCGAGTGGGCGCGCGACCCGCTCCCAGCTGCTCTGCTCGGCGGCGACGGCGAGCCGGTCGGCGTAGCCGACGCGCCCGGCGTCGAGCACCTGAGCAAGCGCGGAAGCGAGTGCCGGAACATCCTGCGGCGGCGCGACGGCCCCAAGCCGCTCGCGCTGGATCCGCTCGGCAAGCTCGTCGCCGGAGGTACAGACGATAGGCAGGCGCGCCCAGAAGCAGTCGAGCACTCGCGTGCGGTAGGCAAAGCGGGTCTCAAGATGCTCCGCGTGGGCGGAGAGCGCGCAGTCGGCCTGCGCAAGCCATGCGCCTCGTTCGTCATAGGGGACCCAGCTGTCATGAAAGTGCACGACAGAGTCGAGCAAGTCCAGCTCAGCAGCAAGGGCGCGGGCGGATCGTGTGCTTTCGGCGGCGGCGGGATGGCTCGGCGCGCCACCCATGAACACGAGCCGCAGCCTGGGGCGCGTAGGGACGAGCGAGGCGACCGCGCGGATCGCACTCTCGGCATCGAGCCAGCGCCAGATGCCGCCGTTCCAGAGCACGAGCTCGCTGTCGCGATCGATCCCGGCGATCGAGTCGCGCGGACCGCCGGGGCTAGGCTCGGGCGGAGGCCCGCTCGGCGCGCCGAAGGGCACGAGGTCGATCGTCTCGCGCAGGCTCGGGTCGCGGTCATACAGCCCAGGCCCGATCAGCCGTAGGGCGAGCATCGTTCCGATCCACAGGTCGCGCTGGGACTCGCTCGCGCAGACGAAGTTGTGGCCGGTGCGCAGCGCGGAGTGCAAGCGATCCAGCGTGGTCTCTACGTGCTGTGCGCGTACTCGCCGCCCGCGTTCGGCGGTGAGCTCAAGCGTCTCAAGCGTCTCGGGGCAGTAGAGATCGATGACGACACGCCCAGCGGCGTGTCGAAACCAACGATTAACGAGCGGCCACTGCGGGTGCGCGAGGATCATCTCCGCCTCGGCGATCGGCGCCTGCAGAGCGCCCGGCGCGTGCGGGCGGAAGGGCAGCATGCGTACCCCCTCGTGCTCACCGGCCTCGGTGCCCCCGTGCGCGACCGTCACCGATGCCTGGCGCGAGAGCGCGCGGGCCAGCTCCCAGCAGCGGATCCCCAGCCCAGCCATCGTCTCGCCGACGGGGTCGGCGCTGATGAACAGCACGCGCGGACGCGGCGCGCGTGTGGCCCCCGCGGACGCGCCAGCGAGCTCAGGCGCTGCGTCTGGCATAGACCCCGCGCCGCAGCGCGAGCGAGTCGCGGAAGCCGATCGAGGCGTCGATCGCCTCCTCGGGGGGCATGGTGCGACGCGGCATGCCACGCGCGGCGCGCCATCCTGACAGGCGCCCGCGCAGCGCTTCAACGTCGCGTGAGATAGCCAGATCGGCGAGCACGACGACGGCCTCGGTCGCGAGCGCGCGTGGAGCCTCGCGCCCGCGCAGCAGGCCGTAGCGGCGCAGCATGTAGCCGCGCCCGAAACCGCCATTGCGGCGCTGGCGCGCGGAGCGATGGCCGTGCGTCGCCGAGCCGAGGTGCACGCCGATTGCATCCGCCGCCAGGGCCGAGCGCCAACCAGCCGCGCGCAGGCGCAGCGTCAGATCAAAATCCTCCATGTAGGCGAAGATCGATTCGTCGAGCCCACCTACCTGCTCCCAGGCCGCGCGCCGATAGGCGGCGGCGGTCCCAGCCGGACCAGCGAGCAGCGGGTGCCCGCGGGACGCGTCGCCCACGGGCAGCCCCTGCAAACGGGGGAAGCCGCCGAGCACGGCGTCGGCCGCGAGCCCGGCGCTGTCGATCAGCTCCTCGCCCGGCTGCAGCATCAGCGCAGCGACTGAGCCGATCCCGACGTCTTGCTGAAGCGGGGACACGACGCGCTCGATGAAGTCGGGTCGCACGTCCACGTCATTGTTCAGCAGCACGACGTACTCGCCGCTGCCCACGGCGACGCCGGTGTTGCAGGCCTCGGCGAAGCCGCGGTTGTCGGGAAGGCGGTGCAGCGAGACGGCGGGCCACTCGGCCGCGACCCGCGCCGAGGTCTCGTCGGTCGATCCGTTGTCGATCAGGATCGTGCGGTGCTCGCGCGTCTGCGCGGCGAGGTGGCGCAGGCAGCTCTCGGTCAGGTCATAGCGGTTGTACGCGACGATCACGACGTCGACGGCGGGCGGCACGCGCCCATCGTATTCGCCGCCGCCGCGGCCTCAGCGCCCGCCCGTCGCACACGCTGGCTACCGTGCGTCGCACGCTGTGGCTAGCGTGTCGAGCGCCTTGAGCGCTACGCGCCCGCACATCGGTCTGAACCTGATCTTCCTTGTCCCGGGCGAGACCGGCGGGATGGAGGTCGCGGCACGCGAGCTGATCCCCGCGCTGCTCGCGGCGGCGGGCGAGGAGATGCGCTTCACGGCGTTCGTGAATCGTGAGCTGGCCGCGCACTCGCAGTACGGACTCCGGGAGCTTCTGCCGACGAAGGTCGTGCCGGTAAATGCGCGCCGGCGTCAGGAGTGGGTGCTCGGCGAGCAGGCGCTGTTGCCGCCGCTCGCGGCACGCTCACGCGTGCACTTGCTGCACAGCCTCGCGAGTACCGCGCCGGTGTGGGGCCCGTTCCGCCGGGTCGTCACGGTGCACGACCTGATCTATGCGCGCTTCCCAGAGGCCCACGCGGGCCTGCGGGGAAAGGCGATGAGCCTGCTGGTACCGGCCGCCGCGCGCCGCTCGCGACGCGTGATCGTCGACTCGCAAAACACGCGCGAGGACCTCGTCGAGCTGCTGGGCATACCGCCCGCGCGGATCGATGTCGTGCCCCTCGGCCTCGGCGCGCTGCGTCGCGTGGAGCCTCTGCCCGCCGGCGAGGTGCGTCGGCGCCTGCGGCTGGGCGATCGCCCCGTGGCGCTGAGTCTGTCGGCGAAGCGACCGCACAAGAACCTGCTCGGGCTGATCGATGCACTGCGGCGCATCCCGGCCGAGGAGCGTCCCGTGCTGGTGTTGCCTGGCTACGCAACCACGCACGAGGCCGAGCTACGCGAGCGTGTGGCCGAGCTGGACCTCGACCCATACGTGCGTCTGCTGGGGTGGATCGATGCGCGCGAGCTGGAGGGCGTGTGGGCGATCGCGGACGCGTTCGTCTTTCCCTCGCTGTACGAGGGCTTTGGGCTGCCGGTGCTGGAGGCGATGGCGCGGGGCGTGCCGGTGGCCTGCTCGAACGCCGCTTCGCTGCCCGAGGTCGTAGGCGACGCGGCGTTGCTGTTTGATCCGCATGACGAGGCACAGATCGCGACGGCGCTGCGGCGTGTGCTGTACGAGCCAGAGCTGGCCTTGCGCCTACGCGAGAGCGGCCGTGAGCAGGCGCGCCACTTCACCTGGGAGCGCACGGCACAGGCGACGCTTGAGAGCTACCGGCGCGCCCTGGCCTAGTTCCCCGCAATAGCAGACGCCGCGTAGGCGTCGAGCACGGTGACGAGCGAGCGCTCTAGTGAAAGCAGCTCAGCGTTCTCGGCGAACCACCGGGCGGTGCGCTCGCGGAGCTCTTGGCCACCCTGCTGCACGCGCACAATCGCTTCGGCGATCGTCTCGGCTTCGGCGCGCTGGGCGACCGTACCGTTGCGTCCCTCGGCAATTAGCTCAGTCGCGGCGTTGTCCTCGCCGGCGACGACGATGCTCGGCGTGCCGCGGGCGGCGGCCTCGACGACGACCAGCCCGTAGCCCTCGCGCCGCGAGGGCAGCAGCAGGCATAGCGCGCGACGCATCTGCTCATGGAGCGTCGCGGTGTCGACGAAACCGGGCGCCGAGACGACCTCGCCCAGCCCGATCCGCTCGATCTCGGCAAGCAACGCCTCGCGCTCGGGTCCGTCGCCGAAGAAGACCGCCCGCAGCCCGTCGATCTGCCGCCGCGCGATCGCCACGGCGGCGAGGCCAAGCGGCGCCTGCTTCTCGGGTATTAGCCGCCCCGCGAACAGCACGACAGGCTCGGCGGGCAGTGGCGGGGCAGGCGCGACTTGCTCGTCGTAGAGCCCGCGCAGGACGGTCACCTCGCCGCGCAGCCCGGCCTCGCGCAGGCGCGCGGCGTGCAGCTCTGAGAAGCAGAACGCGCGTTGACGCACGCGCGCGCAGGCGCGCTGGACGAGCGCGCCGATGCGCCCGCCGAACGCGCCGAGGTAGTCGCGCCAGTAGTCCTCGCTCCACACCTCGAACCAGTCGACGACCAGCTCGAAGCGACGCAGCGGTCGCGCGAGCGCTGCGGCGAGCAGGGAGAAGTAGGGGAAGGCGGAAGTGTGGACCACGTCGTAGCGGCGGCCGTGGCGCAGCAGGTGCCAGAGCACGCCAAGCCCAAACACGAGTGGGGGCAGGATCCGCCGCCGCCCGCTCTCGGTGTACAGCGACATCCGTGGGCCGACGGCGCGCACGCGTACTCCCGCCCCGGCGTCGGCGCGCTCACCTCGCGGCCACTGGCGCAGCGTTAGGTAGGTGACCTCGTGCCCCTCGGCTGCGAGGCGCCCGGTGAGCCCGCGGTACCAGCGCTCGCCTCCGCCGACCGTGTAGGGGAACAGGCAGTCATAGACGACACAGACGCGCATGTGTCGCGAGAGACTGCCAGACCGTGCGATAGGATCGATTCGCAGCGAGTGCAGGGCGCCACTTTCCGCTTTCCGGCGCGTTATAACCGCTGTGTCCCGTCGCCGCCCACCCGGGTGCCGCGTGGGGCCAAGCTCATGAGCACAGTCGACCAGACAAGGCCACCCGTGCTGGTGGACCAGGGCGATCGAAGCGTGCCGCTCGTCTCGGTCGTGATCCCGTGCCTGAACGAGGCGGAAAACATCGAGGAGTGCGTCGGCTCGGCGCGCGCGGCGCTCGAACGGATGCAGGTGCCGGGCGAGGTAGTCGTTGCGGACAACGACTCGGAGGACGACTCGGCGCGCCTGGCCGAACGCGCGGGGGCGCGCGTGGTGGTCGAGCGCCGGCGCGGCTACGGCAGCGCCTATCTGGCGGGCTTCGCCGCCTCGCGCGGTCGCTACATCGTGATGGCCGACGCGGACCTGACCTATGACTTCAATGACATCCCGCGCTTCGTGCAGGCCCTGGAGGGGGGCGCTGAGATGGTGATCGGCGACCGGATGGACAACATCCACCCGGGCGCGATGCCGTGGCTGCATCGCTACGTCGGCAACCCGATCCTGACGGGCCTCTTGAACCTCTTCTTCCGCACGGGCGTGAACGACGCCCACTGCGGGATGCGCGCACTGCGCCGCGACGTGCTGCCGCGCCTTGACCTGCGCACGACGGGGATGGAGTTCGCCTCGGAGATGGTGATCCGCGCGTCGAAGGAGAAGCTGCGGATCGCGGAGTTCCCGATCGAGTACCACCCGCGCGGAGGCGAGAGCAAGCTGTCGAGCTTCCGCGACGGGTGGCGCCATCTGCGGTTCCTGCTCGTGCACAGCCCGAACCACCTGTTCATCGTTCCGGGGGCGGTGCTGGCGGGCCTGGGCACGCTGATCATCCTCGTGGTCGAGACGGGTCTAAACCTGTTCGGCCGCGCTTGGGGAGTGCACGCGATCATCGGCGGGGCGCTCTTGATGATCGTGGGCACGCAGGTGCTGGCGCTAGGCCTTTGCGCGCACGCCTACGGCACCTACTTCATGGGCGAGCGAGATCCGTGGTTCGATCGCATGCGCGCGCGCTTCAGGCTGGAGCACGGCCTGCTGCTCGGCGGGGCGTTCACGCTCGTGGGCGTCGCGATGGGCGCGGTGATCGTCGCGACCTGGGTCGCCCACGGCTTCGGGTCGCTGGCCGACGAACGCCTCGCGGTGATCGCGGCCTCGCTGGTCATCGTCGGCATCCAGATCTTCTTCTCCTCGTTCCTGCTGTCGATACTCGGTCTGCGCCGGCGCTGAGCGTGCCCCTTCGGCGGGCGGCTTCGGCGGTGTTCGCGGGCGATCGTCGGGTGTGGCGCGCGGCCGTGCTGGTGGGCGTGCCGCTGCTCGCGCTGATGGCGGTCTACTGCCTGAAACCGCGCTTCTACTACACGGGCACGAACAGCGTCGAGGACACGGCGCCGATCGTCGAACTGCGCGCGGGCGAGCAGTTCTGCGTCCCGGCGCTGCATATCCCCGCGGGCACGGCGGCTGTGCGTCTGCGGGTGTTCTCTCCCTCGACCCAGCGACCGGCGTTGCATCTGACTTTGCGCCTGGCAGGGCGCGCGGCGATCGACTCAGCCCTGCCGCCCTTGGCAGTCGCAGCGGAACGACCGACGAACGCGGACTTCACAATCCCATCAACCTCCTCGCGCCGACCCTCGCTGGGGGCGCTGCTGTGCCTGTCATCCGCTGGGCTCGTGCATCTGGGGGGCACGGCGCTCACGGCGCCGGGCCTGGACGCGCCGACGCTCGGGGGCACGCCCACGGCGGCACGTGCGGCGATCTGGTACCTGCCGCCCGCGGGTCGGCGCAGCGGCTACCTGCAGCGTGCAGGAAGCATCTTCGAGCGCGCAGCGCTGTTCCGCCCGGGGATCGTCGGCGCCTGGACCTACCCGGTGCTGTTGTTCGCAGTGCTCCCGGCGCTCGCGCTGCTGGCGCTCCGCTGCCTGGCGCTGGCGCTCGCCGGGCGAGGCAGGCGACTGGCGGGGTGGCTGTTCGCGATAGCGGCGCTGAATGCCTGCTGCTGGGCGCTGATCACGCCGGTCTTTCAGGGCCCGGACGAGGTTGACCACTTTGCCTATACGCAGTCACTCGTCGAAAGAGGAGCGAAACCGACGAATGACCCGCAGGCGCCGGTGCTGCGCTGGTCAAGCTCGGAGAACCTCGCGCTGGAATCGACGAGCTTCCTCACCGACCACCAGATCGGCGACACGCGCGCACCATGGTTGACCGCGCAGGTCCGCGAATACGAGCGCCGCGAGCGGCACGATCGGCCGAGCCAGGGCGACGGCGGGGGCTACACGACCTCGGCGGCGCACGGCCCGGTCTATTACCTCGCGCTCGCGCCGGCGTATGCAGCGACGAGCGGCGCGTCGATCTTTTCGCAGTTGACGTTGATGCGGATCACCTCGGCGCTGATCGGTGCGTTGGTCGTCTTGTTCACGTTCTTGCTGGCGCGCGAGTTGGCGCCGAGTCGCCCCTGGCTCGGCGTGCTCGCGGCGTTGCTCGTGGCTTATGAGCCGATGTATGGCTTCGTATCGGGGATCGTGAACAACGACGTCGGCGTGAACGCGACGGCCGCGGCGCTGGAGCTGTTGCTGATTCGCCTGCTGCGCCGCGGCATCACGATCCCGTGGGGAGCGCTGACAGGGGTGGTGCTGTTGTTGCTGCCGAGCGCTAAGGGAACGGGTCTGTCTCTGTACCCGATCGCCGCGCTGGCGTTCGCGATTGGACTGTGGCGACACCATCGCCGCGCGGACCTCGCGGGGTGGGCGGCGCTGGCGCTGAGCGCGGTGCTCGTAGCGGAGCTGGTAGCGCACGTGGTCAACCCGGCGTTCGGACCACCGACGGGCGGCGGCGTTGGCGGCGTCAACGCCACGGCGTCGGCGATCGGCTCGAACGCGAACGCGGTAAGCGAAGCGCTGCATCACTTCCCGGATTACCTGGCGTACTTGTGGCAGGTCTTCCTGCCGCGCCTGCCGTTCATGACGGCGCACTTCTCGCCGGGTGGCTATCCGGGGTTCGTGATCTTTATCGAACGGGGCTGGGCGGCGTTTGGCTGGTATGACGTGCTCTTCCCGGGATGGGTCTACACGGTGATCCTCGCGGTCAGCCTGCTAGTGCTCTTGCTCATGCCATGGGCCGCGCGGCGGGAGTGGCACTGGATTTCGGCACACTGGGCGGAGACGCTGGTCGTGGTGCTCACACCCGCGGCGGTGATCGTGGGCTTTACGGCGGCGTATTACTCGGCCACGGCGCGACCGGCGATCGCGGAGTTCGGCCGCTATGCGTTTCCGGCGATCGGGCCGATCGCGTTGCTCGTGGTGGGCGCGCTGCACGCGGCGGGCCGCCGACGCCTGCCGCTTATAAGCGCGGGACTTCTCGTGGCGATGATCGGGCTCTCCTACGCCTCGCAACTGCTGACGTTGACCGCGTTCTATGGCTGAGCCGAGCGACGCTCCGGTGCCCGAGGTGAGCGTGGCGATCCCGCTGCGCGACGGCGGCGCGCTGTTCGCCGAGCTGCTGGCAGCGCTCGCCCGCCAGACGGTCGCGCACGAGCTCGTGGTGTGCGACTCGGGCTCGCGCGACGGTTCAGCCGAGCTGGCGAGGGCGCACGGCGCGCGGGTGATCGAGATCGCGCCCGAGCACTTCTCCCACGGGGGCACGCGCAACCTGCTAATCGAGTCCTGCCTCGGCGCGTACGTGGCGCTGCTCACCCAGGACGCGGTGCCCGCGGACGAGCGCTGGCTTGAGACGATGCTGGACGGCTTCGCGCTCGGGCCGGACGTGGGCATCGTCTACGGCCCATACCGTCCCCGCTCGGGGGCCTCGCCCGCCGTGTGGATCGAGCTGGAGAGTTGGTTTCAGTCGCTCTCGCCGGATGGCTCGGCGCAGGTCGAGCGCCTGCAGCAGGACGAGCAGGCGCTGCCGGTGATCGAGCTGATCGGACGTCGGGGCTTCTTTACCGACGCGAACGCCTGCGTCGCGCGCGAGGCGTGGCAGCGGGTACCTTTCCGCGACGTTCCGTACGCCGAGGACCGGGTGCTCGCGATCGACATGCTGCGCGCCGGCTACGCGAAGGCGTTCGTACCGCAAGCCGCCGTGATCCACTCGCACTCCTACACACCCGCGCAACAGTTGCGCCGCAGCTTTGACGAGTGGCGCGCGCTGCGCGAGGTCTACGGCTGGCGTGAGCCGGCGTCGCCCCGGCACCTGCTGGGTCGCGTACGCGGCGCGCTGGGGCAGGCCGACCGATCCTTGGCCGAGCGCCACGAGCCGGTCGCCCGGCGGGCATCGGTCCTCGCGAGGGTCGCGGCGCTACGGCTGATGAGCCTCACGGGTGCGCTGCTCGGCTCGCGCGCGGAGCGCCTGCCCAGGTCGTTGAGACGACGTTTGTCGCTTGAGCGCCGCGACGGCTTTGCCCCATTAGGGCTCGACCAGGAGCGAGCAGGACGATGAGCGGACCGAGTCCGATCGAGGGGCGTCGCCAGGGTCCGTTCTCGAACCTGCGACGACGGATCTACCTGACCTACACCCACTTCGGCCTGCGCACGATCCTTTTTCGCGCAATCACGTTCCCACTGCGCTTCACGCCACTTGAGCGACGGATGCGGCTGCGCACGCACGCACGCGACCAGGAGGTACGCCGGGCGCGCACCTGGTACGCCGAGCACGGCCGTCCAGTTGACGTGGTGATCCCGAGCTATCGCGACGCCGAGCACGTCGCGACGCTGGTACGCAGCATCCGAAAGACGGTGGGCCACGGCAACGCGCGCGTGATCGTGGCGGATGACTGCAGTGGCGAGGACCACCTACGCGCGCTAAGGGAGATCAAGGGCATCGACGTGCTCGTGACCGCCGAGTGCAACGGCGGCTACGCGGCGAACGCGAACCGTGGGATCGCGGCGAGCGATCCGGCGCGCGACGTGGTGGTGCTGAATTCAGACGTCGAGGCGCTGCCGGGCTGGCTTGAGTGTTTGCAATACGGCGCCTACGGCCACGAAGACGGAGCGGCAGGGATCGTGGGCGGTCAGCTCCAGTACCCCGACGGGCGGATCCAGTTCGGCGGCACGGTGCGTAACCGCGACCAGCCGCAGTGGTTCGACCACCGCTACCGCTTCAAGCCCCCGGGCTGGGGCCCGGCGGACACGCCGAGCTTCGCGCTGGCGGTGACGGGCGCGTGCATGTACGTGCGGCGCGAGACGATCGAGCGGATCGGCGCGTTTGACGAGCGCTACGCGATGGCCTACGAGGACGTGGACTGGTGCCTGCGCGCGTGGGAGGCAGGAATTCGTGTGCGCTACTTCCCAAGCGCGCAGTTGGTTCACCACGAGTCGGTCACGCGCGGAACCGCGCTGGGCGAGCGCGAGCGCTCCTCCCAGGAGGCGTTCTGGGAGCGCTGGTCGAGTTTCTTCGAGGACCGCGAGGTCGCGATCTCCGGCAGCGTGTCGCTCGCCCCCGGCGCCGTATCGCCCGGTCCCGGCGCCGTGTCGCCAGCCTCCGCCGCGGCCTTGCCCGCCCGCACCGCGGCCTTGCCGGCCAGCACCGCGGCCCTGCCCACGGCGCCGCTGCGAATCGTCTACGTGACCGAGGACACGGGCGTGGGCGGCGGCCACCGCGACATCTTCGAGCACCTGAACAGGCTGGCGGCACGCGGGCACGACGTGGCGCTGTACACGCTGGGCGAGCGCCCGGACTGGTTCCCGTTGCGCGTGCCGGTGCACAGCTTCGAGGACTACGAGCAGCTGGGCGACGCGCTCGCGGAGCTGGACGCGATCAAGGTGGCGACGTGGTGGATGACGGCGGGGGCGGTGTGGCGCGCGAGTATCCCGCGCGGGCTGCCGGTCTACTTCGTGCAGGACATCGAGACCTCCTACTACCCGGACCATGAGCGCGCTCGCCACGCGGTGCTCGACTCCTACCGCCCGGAGTTTCGCTACATGACGATCTCGGAGTGGAACCGCGAGCGCCTGCGGGAGCTGGACCTGGACGCGGAGCTGATCCCTCCGGGCATCGACCTCGACACGTTCCGCGCGCGCCCTGAGGTCGCACGGCGCGAGGACATGGTGCTCGCGCTGGGCCGTACGAACCCATTGAAGAACCTGCCGCTGACGCTCGCGGCGTGGCGCTCGCTGGGCGAGCCGCGCCCGGAGCTATGCCTGTTCGGGATCGAGCCCGAGATGCTCGACGCGGGGCTCACGCGCGACGGTGCGCGTTACGTCGAGTCGCCGAGCGACGAGCGGGTAGGCGAGCTGTTCAGCGAGGCGACGGTGTTCGTGCAGACCTCGGTGCACGAGGGCTTCGCGCTGCCGCCGCTGGAGGCGATGGCGACGGGCGGGGCAGTCGTCTGCACCGACGCGCATGGCAACCGTGACTTCTGTGTGGACGGGGTGAACTGCCTGATGCCCGAGCCGACGACGACGGCGGTCGCCGCGGCGCTGCGACGTCTACTCGAGGACCCGGAGCTGCGCGCCGCGCTTGGGCGCGCTGGGATCGAGACGGCGCGCGACTACGCGTGGGAGCGGCGGATCGACGCGCTGGAGGCGTTCTTCGAGCGGGTGGCGGCGTCGCGGAGGATGGCGGTGGCGGGAGAGGTCGTGCCCGCCGGGTCGAGCTAGGCGCCGCGGTCGAGTAGGCGCCCGCGGTCGTGTAGGCGCCACGGTCGAGCTAGGGCCGTGGCCGCCGGGCCGCTGCCCCGCTAAAGGTCCTCGGCGATGTGGGGGGCTTGCCGGTTGAAGACCCAGAAGCCGAGCAGGAAGATGCCGATGACGATCCCGATCGGGGCGAGTAGCGCGATCCCGCCTCCCTTTTCCATGACTCCCCAGGCGGATGCGGTCTGGTCGTTGATCATCGCGTGGCGGAACTGCTGGAAGATCGCGACGAGCGGGTTGAGCGTGTAGATGTGGTAGAGCACGTGATCGAGGGTGCCGTGTTCGAGCTTCTTGCGCACGGCTTCGGCCGGGAGGATCACGGGCGCGGAGTAGAACAGGATCTGGCTGACGACTTCCCAGATCGGCGAGATGTCGCGGAAGCGGACGAACAGCGCCGAGAGCAGCATCGCCACGCCGGAGGCGAGCAGCGTCAGCAACAAGAGGATCACCGGAAGCTCCAGCCAGCTGAGCATCGGGTGCACGCCTTCGATCAGCGCGAAGACCATCACGACGATGAGATTGAGCGCGAGGTTGAACCCGGCCAGCAACACGACGGACGCCGGGATCGCCAGGCGCGGAAACTGGATCTTGCGCACGAGGTTCTCGCGGTCCACGACGCTGCGCACCGATCCGCTCGTGGCTTCGGCAAAGAAAGTAAAGAGCACGATCGAGCCGAGCAGCTGCGCTCCGTAGAAGTGCCCTGCCCCCCCTTCGGCGCGGTTGTCGACTTCGAAGACGACGACGAAGAACACGTAGAGCACGCCGAACAGCAGGAGCGGGCGCATGACCTGCCAGAGATAGCCGAGCGCCGAGCCGAAGAACTTGAGTTTGAATTCGCTGCGCGCGATGTTGTAGGCGAGATGCCAGAACCGCGACCAGCTCTCATCGAGCGCGCGCGGGCCACGGATCGGCTGCCCGAGCGACGGCGGGCTGTCCGCCTGAGCGGGCTCTACAACGACGGTCTCGCTCACTCGGACCCTCGTGCGGGCTGGGCGTATTCGGGGTGAAGGACCCCCCACCGATCGACGGCCGTTTGCACGGGGATCTCGACCATTCCGCCGCTCGCGCTGAGGCCGGTGACGACGAACGACATGTCGCGCGTGAACCGATCGATCACATCCAGTCCCTCGCCGCGACGCGTGATCGTGACGATTGGGTGGTAGCGTCCGGGCGAGAGCATGTTGTGCATCGAGAAGCTGAACACGGCGAGCTCGCCACTCTCGAAAGCGCCCATCTGCTCGTGCTCGCCGGCGGTGGTCGCGACGACGACGGGTTGACGCTGCTCGTTGAGAAGCGTCACGCTCACCTCGGGGTCCACGACCTGCTCGTTGAAGCGCACGAGCACGTTGAGCGTGAGCGGCTCGGACTGTGGGGCGACCGTCCGTTTTTCGGCGCGGTCGTCTCCGAGCCAGACCTCGCTGACGCGCGCGGCTCCGTTACCCATTCGTGGTGTGGCGACCTCGTAGTCGTCGTAGCCCGCGTCGCGCCCGAATGCGAGCTCCAGGTATCGGTCGGCGACCTCTGCGGGCTCGCCGAGCTCGACCATCTCGCCCCGCTCGAGCAGCATCGCTCTGTGACAGAAGCGGGTGACTGCACCCATGTCGTGCGTGACGAAGATGATCGTCCGGCCTTCTTTGCGCATGCGGATGAAGACGTCGAAGCACTTCTGCTGGAAGGCCGCGTCACCGACGGCCAGCACCTCGTCGATCAAAAGGATCTCGGCATCGACCTGGATGGCGACCGAGAACGCGAGCCGCACGCTCATGCCCGAGGAGTAGTTCTTCAGCTTGAGCTCTTGGAACTCCTCCAGTTCGGCAAACTCGATCACGCTGTCGTAGCGAGCCCGGGCTTCGCGTGGCGAGAGCCCGAGCATGATGCCGTTCAGCGCGACGTTGTCGGCCGCGGCGAGGTCGGGATTGAAGCCCACCCCAAGCTCGATGAAGGTGGACATGCGCCCGTTCCGCCAGATCTGCCCGCGGTCGGTTCTGTAGATGCCGGCCAAGCACTTCAGCAGCGTGCTCTTGCCGCTGCCGTTGCGCCCGACGATGCCGAAGAACTCTCCTCGCGGAATCGAGAAGGAGATGTCCTTCAGCGCTTGGAATTCCTCGTCGCGCGAGCGCCGGAAGGGGTGCAGGGCTCGCTCCTTGAGCGTATGGCTACGCTCCTCCGGGATCTTGAAGGTCTTGCTGATGTCCCGCACGACGAGCGACGGGGCCTCGGCATCATTGGTTGGTTGCTTCGTCGGTGCCACGGGG
The DNA here is from genome assembly GCA_035507305.1 of Solirubrobacteraceae bacterium. Classification (GTDB taxonomy): domain Bacteria; phylum Actinomycetota; class Thermoleophilia; order Solirubrobacterales; family Solirubrobacteraceae; genus Palsa-744. The sequence goes on from DATJOE010000214.1 coordinate 24,868, forward strand.
AGCAGGGTATAGCCAGTCGATGATCGTCCCGCGAGGGCTGCGCTCAGCGCAAACCCCTGAACAGGCGGCGAACTGGGCGGGCGACGGCTCGCATGAGCACGAAAACACTCGACACGCCCGCAAAGAGCGGGCGGCTCAGAGCGGGCCGCGCGCTCAAGGCGAGCAGGGCGCGCTGCAGGCTCCCCGGGAGCGAGCCGTTCGGCCCGATCAGGCCGAGGGCGAAGCCGACCTCGCTATTCAGCTCGTCATACATCCGTTTCGCGTGTTCGCGCTCGCCGACGAGCCCGCGCGCTTCGGCTTCGTGCTGGATACTGAGGCGCGCTTCGCGCTTGACGAGATCGCGGCTGAGCGTCGCGGCCTCACGAACCGGCGTGAGCGCGGCCTCGCGGTAGACCTCGACCATCGCGGCGGCGGTCGCGTCCCAGGTGAACGTGCGCGCCCGTTGGGCCAGGGCGCTCACGTGGCGCTCTCGGGCCTGCTCGTCGCCGAGCAGTTCGTGGGTCGCGTCGGCGCTTGCGGCAGGATTCCAAGGGACGATCGCGGCCGCGCCCTCGGGAGCGACCTCGGCTAGCGAG
>DATJOE010000215.1:0-6251 GCA_035507305.1 Solirubrobacteraceae bacterium
CGCGCAGCAGCTCCTTGGCCTGCTCGCGATCGGCAGCGGTCGTGCTCTCCAGCAGGTTCAGTGCGCCCGGTGCGGCACCGAGGTCGCGCTCGCGCAACTGTGCACCAAGCACGGCGCCGGCCCCGTCCTGCGGCGGCGCAGTGTCGCTCACGCCGCGCCGTTGGCGGAGGAACCGCCGCCGGCGACCGCCACGGGGCTGCCGTTCGTGGACCCGTTGGCGCCTCCGGCGCCGACCAGCTCCACGATGTCGCGCATGATGCGCGTGATGTCGAAGTCCTTGGGCGTGTAGACCGCGGCGACGCCTGCCTTGCGCAGCCCGTCGACGTCCTGCTCAGGAATGATTCCGCCGACGACGACGGGCGCGCTCACGCCGGACTCGCGCAACGCGTCGATCACCGCGGGGATCAGCTCGCGGTGCGAGCCGGAGAGAATCGAGAGACCGATCACGTGGACGCCCTCCTGCAATGCGGAGGCCGCGATCTGCGCGGGGGTCAGGCGGATGCCCTCGTAGACGACATCCATGCCCGCATCGCGCGCGCGTACCGCGATCTGCTCGGCGCCGTTTGAGTGCCCGTCGAGGCCTGGCTTGCCGACGAGGATCTTCGGCCGACGACCGAGCTTCTCCTGCAGCGCGGCGACCTGCGCGCGCAGCTCGCCGAGGTCGTCATCAGCAGGGGCCGCTGCGGCCTCGCCGACGCCGGTCGGGGCGCGGTAGCTGCCGAACACCTCGCGCAGCGTGCGCGACCACTCGCCGGTCGTCGCGCCCGTTCGGGCAGCGGCGATCGTCGCGTCCATCAAGTTCGTTCCCTGCTCGTTCGCGGCTTGGGCGAGCTCGGCAAGCGCGGCGTCTACCGCGGCTTGATCGCGGCCCTCTCGCCACGCTCGGACCTCCTCGATCTGTTCGGCTTCAACGGCGGGATCGACGACGAGGATGCCGCCCTCGGCGTCGGCGGTCAGCGGCGATTCCTCTGACTCTGCGAAGCGGTTCTGGCCCACGACGGTCTGCTCGCCCGCCTCGATCCGGCGAATCCGCTCGCGGTGGGAGTCCACGAGCGCGGCCTTCATGTAGGCCACGGCCTCGACGGCGCCGCCGTGCTCGGCGACCACGGCCATCTCGGCGCGAGCGCCGTCAAGCAGCTCGGAGACGAGCCCGTCCATCACGATCGAGCCCTCGAAGATGTCGGGGTACTCGAGGATGTCGGTCTCATAAGCGAGCACTTGCTGGATGCGCAGCGACCACTGCTGGTCCCAGGGTCGGGGCAGGCCGAGCGCCTCGTTCCAAGCGGGAAGCTGGATCGCTCTGGCTCGAGCGTCGCGCCCGAGTGTGACCGCGAGCGCCTCGAGCACGATGCGCTGGACGTTGTTCTCCGGCTGGGCCTCGGTGAGGCCGAGCGAGTTGACCTGCACGCCGTAGCGAAAGCGCAGCTGGCGCTCGCTCTGCACGCCGTAGCGCTCGCGGCCGAGCTCCTCCCAGAGCTTGGACATCGCGCGCAACTTGGCGTGCTCCTCAACAAAGCGCACCCCGGCATTGACGAAGAAGGAGATCCGCCCGAAGACCTGTTCCATCAGCTTCTGTGCGGCCTGTTCGTCGTCGGCGTGGGCGGCCTGCACGCGCTCGCGGGCTGCGTCGAGCACGGCGATCGCGTTGCTCATCGCGTAGGCGATCTCCTGCACGGGCGTCGCCCCTGCCTCCTGCAAGTGGTAGGAGCAGATGTTGATCGGGTTCCACTTGGGGACGTGCTCGACCGTGTAGGCGATCATGTCCGCGATCAACCGCATCGAGGCGGCGGGGGGAAAGGCGTAGGTGCCGCGCGCCAAGAACTCCTTGATGATGTCGTTCTGCGTGGTGCCTTGGAGCTTCTCCGGCGGGACGCCCTGCTGCTCGGCGGCGACGATGTAGAGTGCCAGCAGCCAGGCGGCGGTGGCGTTGATCGTCATCGAGGTGTTCATCTCGCCGAGCGGGATACCGTCCATCAGCGTTTGCATGTCCCCCCGATGGGAGACCGGCACGCCGACCTTGCCGACCTCGCCCCGCGCCAGCTCATCGTCGGGGTCATAGCCGGTCTGCGTCGGTAGGTCGAACGCGACCGACAGACCGGTCTGACCCTTGGCGAGGTTGCGGCGATAAAGCTCGTTCGACGCCTTCGCGGTGGAGTGCCCCGCGTAGGTGCGCATCATCCACGGCCGGTCGCGCTCGGGTAGGCGCGGAAAGCGCTCGCCGTTGCTCTGCTCACCGCTCATGCAACCAATTGTACGGTTGCGCCGCTGCCTTTATCCTCCAGGGCGTGAGTCAGACGATCGAGCTGCCCCGCACGAGCGGGCCAGGGAGTGGACTCGGTGGCTCGTGGCGGGTGATCGTGCGCAACGACGATCACAACACCTTCGAGCACGTGGCGCGGACGCTGGCACGCTTCATTCCCGGGATCTCACTACCCCGCGGACACGAGATCGCGAACGTGATCCACAGCTCTGGTCAGGCGATTGTCTGGACCGGCATGCAGGAGCCCGCCGAGCACTACTGGGAGCAGCTGAAGGGCGCGGGGCTGACGATGGCCCCGCTGGAGCAGGGCTAGGCCGACTCGCCCTCGACGATGGGGTGCGGCGCGCCGCCGTTGGCCCACCCGTTCGTGGCGTGGCCATTGCCGCTCGACCCGTTCTCGCCCTCGGCGTGGATCTCCCCGCCGGCGGTTTTGTCCCACCAGCCGTAGAGCACGGGCACCTGGTACCAGCCGGAGTGGATCGCGCGAAAGTGGACCATCTCCGGGCCGTCCCAGTAGCGTTCCCACTGCAGTTTCGTCTCGAATTCCGCGAGCTGCTGGAACTTGTAGCGGTCATCCTGCGCGCGGTAGATCGCGTAGGAGTGAGCGCCGTAGCGCAACGCGGCCGCAGCGACGGGCTCGAGCTCGCGCTCGAAGTCGTCGCTGCGAAAGCCCGTGGCGTACCACGGGATAATCACGGTGCCGGCCATCAGGCGCCTACCTCGGCGTGGATCGCGCCGGGGCCCTCGGCGGTCTTGCCTTCGCCCTCGTTCTCGGCGCCGACGAGGATAGAGATCTTGCCGAGGTGCTTATTTTCGAGCATCAGCTGGTGGGCTTCGGCGACGCCGTCGAAGCCGAGCGTGCGCCATAGCACGGGGCGGATCTGACCGGACTCGATCAGCTCGTTGGCCTTCATGCACTCGTATGCGTTCGCGAAGTGCGAGCCAATGATCTCCTTCTGCTTCATCCACAGGTAGCGGACGTCGAAGTCGAGGTTGTAGCCCGTAGTACCAGCGCAGATCACGACCTTGCCAAACGGCTTTACCGCGAACACCGAGGTCGGGAATGTGGCCTTGCCGACGTGCTCAAAGACGATGTCGGGAGCGTCGCCGAGGATGCCCTTCACGCGCTTTCCGAATTCGCGCGAGACGCCGAAGCGCGCCTTCTCCTCCTCAGGGGTCTCCTTGCCGGTACGCATCATCCCGGTGAACTCGGCGCGGTCGATGTAGTCGACGGCGCCGAGGCGCTTGACGAGCTCGCCCTTCTCGGCGGAGGAGACGACCCCGACGCAGTGCGCGCCCGCGGCGGCGCAGAGCTGGGTCGCGAACACGCCGAGGCCGCCCGCGGCGCCCCAGATCAGCACGTTTGCGCCGGCCTGAATGTTGCAGCGGGTGATCAGCATGCGGTAGGCGGTGAAGTACACGAGACCGTAAGAAGCAGCCTCCTCCCAGGTCAGCGCGTGCGGCTTGGGCAGCAACTGCTGCGCCTGGACCTTGGTGAACTGCGCGAAGGAGCCCCACGTCGTCTCATAGCCCCAGATCTTCTGGGAGGGAGCGGCCATCGGATCGAGACCGTGCACCTCGGGGTCCTCGTAAGAGGCCTGGTTGCAGTGCACGACGACCTCATCACCGGGCTTCCAGCGGGTGACGCCGGCGCCGACCTTCCAGACGACGCCCGAGGCGTCTGAGCCACCGATGTGGTGCCCGTACTCGGGGTGGTCGCCATAGCGCCACACGCCGACGGGTTCGCCCAGCGCGGCCCATACGTTGTTGTAGTTGACCCCTGCGGCCATTACCCGCACGATCACCTCGAAGGCGCCAGGCTCGGGGACTTCGATCTCCTCGACCTGGAAGGCGTCCTTCGGTTCGCCCTGGCGCTCCTCACGGATCACCCAGGCCGCCATGGTCTTGGGCAGCTCGCCGGGCTCGGTGCTGACGTCGGATACTTGCTGAAGGTCGAGTGCCACGGGTGCTTGAACCTCGCGTAGTTCGGGGACGGGTGCGACCGCCATCCTACCCGTTGGCTCGTGGCGTAGCCGACGCTCTGGTCAATGCGCCGACGGGCTCGGTTCAGCCCGCGGCGACCGGCTCTGTCTCGCGCCGCGGCTCGACGCTGTCGATCTCCTCGGGCGCGGGGGCGGAAGCGGGTGAGACCTGCGCGAGGTGGTGCGCGGAGGGCCTGATCAAGAGCCAGGCGACGCCTGCGCCCGCGAGGGCCATGCCCGCGGCGACGAACAGAGCGTTCGAGAGCGCGTAGACGTAGGTGTGGCTCATCGCCTGCTGCACGGCGACGGGCAGATGCGCGCCCGAGGCACCGGAGCCGAGCGCGTCTACAAGCTGTCCACGCTTGTCGGCACTGAGGTGGGGGAGCAAGGTCGCGAGCCGGTCACGCCCGAGCGTGGCGATGATCGCGCCGATCAGCGCGACGCCGAAGGTTCCGCCGACCATCCGGACCATCGAGAGGATGCCGGAGGCGACGCCGGCGCGAGCCTGCTCGACGGAGTTCATGGCGGCGGTGCTCATGGGCGACATGACCAGACCGATGCCGAGGCCCATCGCGATGAAGGGCACGAGCAGGAAGCCGTAGCCGGAGTCGGTGGTGATGCCGGTGAGCCAGAACATCGAGAAGGCGATCAAGAGCAGGCCGACGGTGATCAGCGGGCGCGAGCCGATCCGGTCGGCGAGGCGCCCGGCGATCGGGCCGGTGATCATGACGACGATGGTCGAGGGCAGGAAGCGCAGCCCGGCTTGCAAGGGCGAGTAGCCGAGGATGTCCTGCATGTAGAGGGCGAGGTAGAAGAACATGGCGAGCATCGCGAAGGAGACGACGAACGCGACGAGGTTCGCCCCGAGGAACGAGCGCGAGCGGAAGAAGGAGAAGTCGACCATCGGGAAGCGGCGATGCATCTCGATCCAGGCGAAGGCGCTCAACCCGGCGACCGCGACGGCAAAGAGCAGGAGCACGCGCGTGGAGCCCCAGCCCCAGGAGTTGCTCTCGACGAGCGCGAGCACGAGCGCGGCGAGCCCGACGGTGATCGCGGCGACGCCGGGCAGGTCGACCTCGGCGAGCACGCGTTTGGCGTTCTGATCACGCGACTCGTGGGTCGCGAACAGCGTGACGAGCACGGCGATCGCGGCGACGGGGACGTTGAGGAAGAAGATCGACTGCCAGGAGACTTCCTGCACGAGCACGCCGCCAACGACGGGGCCGATCGCGAGCGCCATCGCGGAGACGCCGGCCCATGTGCCGATCGCCCGCCCGCGCTCCTGCGCCGGGAATGTGTTCGTGATGATCGAGAGGGTCGCGGGCATCATGAACCCCGAGCCGATGCCCTGCACGGCGCGGAAAGCGACGAGCCAGGTGTCGCTTTGCGCGAGCCCGATCAGAAAGCTCGAAATGCCGAAGACGACGACGCCGAACAGGAACATGCGCCGGCGCCCGAACAGGTCGCCGAGACGTCCGGCGGTGACGAGCAGCACGGCGAAGGAGAGCGTGTAGGCGTTGACGGTCCACTCAAGCGAGGACGTCGTGGCGTGCAGGTCACGCTGGATCGAGGGCAGCGCAACGTTCACGACGGTGTTGTCGAGCATGATCATGAACAGGGCGAAGCACATCGCGGCGAGCGTCCACCACTTGCGGTTCTCCTCGCTGAGGCGCAGCAGTTCGATCCGTCGACTCATCGGCTTTAGTCCTCCTCTGCGGGTCGGTAGGCGGCGATCTCCTCGCGGCGCCCGAGGATCAGCGCGAGCGCGCGGCCAAGCGCGTCGGCCTGCTCGTCGTCGAGCGAGTCCATCAGCTCATGCAGCGCGGACAACCGCGCTTCGTTGAGCGCGAGCGGCGCGGCACGGCCGGCCTCGGTGAGCCGCACGCGCTTCATCCGCCTGTCGGCGGAGTCCTCCTCGCGCAACACGAAGCCGCGCTCGAACAGCCCGTCCACCGCACGGCTCATCGCGGGCAGTGAGACCCCGAGCGATTCGGCGAGCGCCTTTACCG
>DATJOE010000216.1:0-2420 GCA_035507305.1 Solirubrobacteraceae bacterium
CGGATAGCTGCGAGGCGCTGCGAAAGCGGCTCTGAGGGGGCGGTGGTCATCGGCAATGAAGGTAGCAGCGCACGGGTCTGTTGACTGCACAAGGAGTACAGTCCCGCGCATGGCAAACCTGAACGATCCAGAAGTCAAAAAGCTCCTCGAGGAGCCCAATCACGCGGTCATCTCGACCCACAATCCAGACGACTCGATCCTCAACACCGTCGTGTGGATCAACACCGAGAACGGTTCGGTCGCCGTCAACAGCGCCGTCGGCCGGAAGTGGCCGTCAAACCTGGCGCGCGATCCGCGCACGTCGCTGCTCGTCATGGAGCAGAACAACCCTTACAACTACGTCGAGCTCCGCGGCACTGCCACCGGCACCGAACAAGGCGCCGACGAGCACATCAACGCGCTTACGAAGAAGTACATCGATCAGGACGAGTATCCGTTCCGCCAGCCCGGCGAGCAGCGCATCAAGTTCGTGATCAAGCCGGACCACATCCGGCATCAGAAGCAGGGCTAGGACCGGCGGCGTTCGCGCTCGCGGCGGCGGCGCTGGTCGTCCTGGCGAGCCTTCTCCTCGAGCTCACGCTCGACGCGGTCGAGCTCGGGCGAGGGTCCGTAGAGCCTCCAGCTGTTCCGCAGCACCGGGATCAGCACCACCAGCAGCACCCAGATCGGCCAGAACTGCCCGTTCGCACCGGACGCCGCCCAGATGCCGGTGCACAGCACGAACAGCCCGGCGCCGCCGCCGGCCTCCTGGATCACGCGGCGCTGCAGCTGGTTGCGCCGCGCGACGAGCTCGGCCTTGCGCTGCCGCGGGCTGACCGGCAGCTTCGGCAGGTCCGCCAGGAGCGCGTTGAGCTCGGGCTCGGTCTTTGCCTCCAGTGCCGCGTCGAGGCGCTCGTTGAGCTCGTCCTCGGTCAGGCGCCCGGCCGCGAAGTGATCGCGCAACGCGTCGGCGGCCTGCTCACGCTGCTGGTCGGATACGCGGAGACCTTCGGGCATTCGCCCGGCAATCTAGCGCCGCAGACTCGGGGAACGCGTGTGGCAAATGTCCCACTCGATCGCCCCCGATCGCGGTGTGGGGTGTTTGCTCCGTGGGAGGGAGCGAATACCCCACGCAGGCGAGAAGCGGCGTCGATTGGGGCGTTTGCGCGGTCGAAGACGACCCAACCGACGTCATCGCGACCGCGCTTGGGTCGTTTACCTCGCTCAGCGACGAATTCGACCCGCGCGGCGAGGCGAGCCGCTCCAATGGGTCGTTTCCACGCGGCCGCGATGGGCTAGCGCCGGTCTCGCCCGAAAAACATCCCGATCGAGCGCGTCAAAACCTCGCTCGGGATTTTGTCCGCGCTCACCGCGGCAAAAAGCCCGAGCGAGCCAGCGAGCACGTCGAAAGGGATCTTTTCGGCGGCGGGAGTGGGCGTTCGTCGCGCGGCGCTAGGCGCCGTGACACTTCTTGAACTTCTTGCCCGAGCCGCACCAGCACGGGTCGTTGCGCCCGATCTGGTCGGTCTCGTCGACGCGGCGCTGCTCGACGACCGGCAGCGGCTCCTCTTCGGCGTAGCCCTCGACACCGGCGCCGCCCGCCGCGGCGGCCATCGCCATCGCGCCGGACTGCGCTCCGCCACCGGAGTAGGTGACGTTGCGGTTTCCGCCCGTCGACGAGCTCGACCGCGCGCTGGGCCGCCGCGAAGGCGGGGGTTGGGGAACGGCCTCGCCTGGGTCGACGGTGACCTCGACGTGGAAGATCATCTGGGCGAAGTCGCTCCAGATGCTGTTCATCAGATCGCGGAACAGCTCGAAGGCCTCGTTCTTGTATGCGACGAGCGGCTCGATCTGGGCGAACCCGCGCAGGTGGATCCCCTCGCGCAGGTAGTCCATGTCGTACAGGTGCTCGCGCCAACGTTGGTCGATCGTCTGCAGCAGCAGGAAGCGCTCGAGCGCGCGCATCAGCTCCTCGCCCAGCTGCTCCTCGCGCTGGTCATACAGCGCCGTGGCCTCGTCCTGAAGGTGCTGGGTCAGCTCTTCGCGATCGATCCGGTTGGGGTCGAGATCGCCAAGGTCGACGCTCGGGATGAAGATCTCCTGGATGCGGCGCAGCAGTCCTTCGACGTCCCAGTCCTCGATGAAGTCGCCGGCCGTGTACTCCTGCACCAGGCGCTCGATCAGCGTCGCGATCTCGTCGCGCGACGCGGCGCTCATGTCGCGGCCCTCAAGGATCTCGTCGCGATAGCTGTAGACGACCTCGCGCTGCTGGTTGAGCACGTCGTCGTACTCGAGCGTGTGCTTGCGCTGCAGGAAGTGCTGCTCCTCGACCTTGCGCTGCGCCTTCTCGATCTGCTTGGAGAGCATGCCCGCCTCGATCGGTTCCTCGTTGCCCTCGTCGTCGACGCCGCCGAGTTTGTCGAGGATGCGGTAGATGCGAT
>DATJOE010000217.1:0-18938 GCA_035507305.1 Solirubrobacteraceae bacterium
CTCGATCGCCGACGTCGACATGGCGGCTGAAGTCACGAACTTCACCAAGAGCCAGGTGCTCGTCCAGGCCGGCGTCTCGGTGTTGACCCAAGCCAACTCGCTGCCCCAGGCAGTGTTGAAGCTGCTGGGCGGCTGAGCCAAACGACTTCCTCGGCGGCGGCGTCGACCGCGCCGCCGCCGTGGGAGGGGACGCTCCGGGCAGAGGCTCCTCATTCGCCCGCCGAGCGCCACCACAAACGCTTCGTGTGGCCCCGCGGCCCGACGAAGCCATATACCGCCGATTCGTCGAGGGACCGGTGGTCGAGATGGGCAGCCACGGCTGCCCATCTCGCGTTTAAGCCCTCAACTCCCACGCGTCGCTGCCGATCACCGGGACGATGTCCGTCGAGTCCACACTCGCGCGCGTTGGGGTTCTGCAGCAGGCTCTGCTCGACCCCTCCGCGCTGCTCACCGCCTCGCGCGCGGGCGGCGTCGCCGCCCCCGCCCCACCCACCGAGGAAGCCGGCGAAGGCGCTACCGGCTCGTTTGCCCAGACGCTTCAGAGCGCCAGCGCGGGCCTCGCACAGCCCGCCGGCTACCCAACCCAACTGGCTGGGTCTGCGACACCCGGTGGGTACTCATCCATGACCGGTGCGCCACCCACGAGCGCACTCGCCGGCGCAAGCCCCTATGCCACCGGCCTTGCCCCGTACGGCGCTCCGCCGCTCGGCGGGACCGCCGGGTCCCGCGTCGCCGCGATCGCCGAAAGCCAGGTCGGCCAATCCGAGCAGCCGCCCGGATCAAATGAAGGGCCCGCGATCGCCAACTACCGCACCGCCACCGCCGGCGCCGCGCCCGGCGAGCCCTGGTGCGCCTACTTCGCCTCGTGGGCCGCTCGTCAAGCCGGAACGCCTCTGGGACCAAACGGTGAAGGCCTTGGCTCGACCTCGGCGATCTGGTCTTGGGCACAAGGCAGCGGCCGCGCGATCCCGAACGGGCCTGGCGTCACGCCACAACCCGGTGATCTGATCGTGTTCGGCTCCACGCATGTCGGCATCGTCAAAGACGTCCTGCCCGACGGGCAGGTGCAGACGATCGAGGGCAACTACTCCGACAAGGTCTCCGAGAACGTCCGCTCGGCCGGCGAGGCGACCGGCTACGTGCGCCTGGGGTGAGCCGGGCTTGGCCTGCCCGCCAGCGGCTCGGTCTGTCCGCCGGCTAGTTGCGGGAGAAGCGGCGTCCCGCCACCGGCGAGACGGCCTCGTCCATCGACGCCGCGCCGTTGGTGCCGTTGCTCGCCCCCGCCGGCTCGAGCATCGACTCCAGCACCTCCGCCGCACTCGCGTCGTTCTCCGCCGCGGCCGCTTCCAGGGCCGCGATCCGCTCGGGCGTCATCGCCGTCGTGTCCTCGTTCTGCTCAAGCCACTCGCGCGCCTCGGCTGCCTGCTCCTCGTCGCGCTGCACCGTCTTGCCCGCCGCGTAGTAGCGGTCGATCTCCTTGAACAGCTCGTCTACCAGCTGCTCGGTCGGGACCTTCTTCAGCGGCTCGCCCTTGCTGTAGATCATTCCCATGTCTTTCGCGCCAGTGATCCCGAAGTCTGCGTGGCGCGCCTCGCCGATCCCATTCACCGCGCAGCCCAACACCGAGACCTCGATCGGGTCCTCGTAGGCTTCCAGGCGCTCCTCGACTTCCATCACCACGCGGTCCATGTCGAACTGCAGGCGCCCGCACGTCGGACATGCGATCAGGTCCGGTCCGCGCTGGCGGAGCTTCAGCGCCTTCAGGATCTCCCAGGCGACCTTCACCTCTTCCTCCGCGTGGAACGTCGAGAGCGAGATTCGGATCGTGTCGCCGATCCCGTCCGCCAACAGCGTGCCTAGGCCCACCGCCGACTTCAGCGAACCCGACCACTTCGTGCCCGCCTCCGTCACGCCCAGGTGCAGCGGGTAGGGGATCCGCTCCGCAAGCAGGCGGTTTGAGGCGATCGTGTTCGGCACCGACGTCGACTTCATCGAGACCTTGAAGTTCTCGAACTCCAGGCGCTCCATCAGCTCGACCGTCTCCGTCGCCGCCGTCACCAGTGCCTCCACCGGGTTCTCGTACTCCAGCTCGCGCAGGTGCTTCGGCAGCGAGCCTGAGTTCACACCTACGCGCAGCGGCGTCCCGCGCTGCTTAGCCAGCGCGATTACCTCCGCCACCTTCTCCGGCCCGCCGATGTTGCCCGGGTTCAGGCGCACACAGTGCGCACCCGCTTCGATCGCCTTTAGCGCCAGCGTGTGGTTGAAGTGGATGTCAGCGATGATCGGGATCGGCGAGTCCGCCACGATCGTCTTCAGCGCCTCGGCGTCCTGCTCGCGCGGCACCGCCACGCGCACGATGTCCGCGCCCGCCTCCGCCACCGTGCGGATCTGCTCCATCGTCGCCGGCAGGTTTGCGGTCTCCGTCTTCGTCATCGTCTGGACCGCCACCGGCGCTCCGCCACCGACTGGGACCGGGCCCACATGTATCTGGCGCTGCGAAGCCATGTCTTCCAATTGTACGGAGAGGTCGCTCGGTGCCGTGAAAGCCCTGTAAATCGATTCAATTGGCGATGTTGGTGGCGCGGGCGGTCTGCGCCCCCCAATAGCCTTCGCCCATGGCCGCCCAAGACGTCTACGGCACCGCGCGCGGCCCGCTCGCGCGGCTTGCCTCCCCCTTCGCCGCCCGCGCCCGCGCCCATCGCCACGCCCAGTTCTTCGACCTCACTGGGCTCCGACCCGGTGATCGCGTCCTCGACCTCGGTTGCGGGAGGCTCGGCCTACGCGCGCTCGAGCCCGACCTCGACATCACCGGCGTCGATCTCCGACCCCGCCCCGAGTACCCGGGGCCCTTCGTGCAGGCCGATGCCGCCGCCGGGCTCCCCTTCGCCGACCGCGAGTTCGACCTCGTCTACTGCTCCAGCGTCATCGAGCACGTGCCCTCCCCGCGCCGCGAGGCCTTCGCCGCCGAGCTGCGCCGCGTTGGGCGCGGCTTCTATGTGCAGACCCCCGCCTACTCCTTCCCGATCGAGCCGCACGCGTTGCTGCCCTTCGCTCAGTGGCTTCCCGTCTCGCTGCGCCGCCTCTACTGGCGACTCGGCGCTGCCGGACAGTGGGAGGAGATTCCTTTGCTGCGCCGCCGCGAAATCGAACTACTGTGCGGGATGCCCGCTCGCCCCGAGCGCTTCTGCGGCCTGGTCAAGAGCTGGGTCTGCGTGCGGCCGATTCGCTAGCCGCCCAGGCGGCCGATGTCGTTGCCCACGCCGTTGATCACCAGGAACGCCAGCAACACGATTCCCACCGAGCTGTAGCGGTACATCGCCGCGATCGAGATCCGCTTGCCACGCAGCTGCTCCCCCAACGACCACACCACATGGCCACCATCCAGCGGCAGGAACGGGAACAGGTTGATTACCGCCAGCACCAGCGAGATATAGCCCAGGAAGACCAGCGCGATTCCCGGCCCCGCCACGATCGTTTCGTGTGCCGTCTTCGTGATCCCCACGATGCTGCTTACTTCGTGGCGCGTCTTTGAACTAGTTAGCGCTTTGAAGAAGCCCGTCAGCGTGTTCGTCGTCGCGTGCCACATCGCGCCCACCGCGCTGCTCGCCGCTTCCCCCGCGCCAAACTGCTTCGCCACCACGCCGAACTGCACGCCGATCAGCATGCGCCCGCTCGCCTTGCTGTAGCGCGGATAGAGCGAGAGATGCAGGGTCTTGCCCGCGCGGCGTACCGTCAGCACCGCCGGCGTGCTCGCCCGGCAGCCTTCCACCGATATCCCAGCGCAGCGGTGCGCATCGATCCTCGCGCGGGCCGCTTCGCCCGACCCCCGCACACCGTCCACCGCCACGATCTCATCGCCTGTGCGCAGCAGTTTCGCCGCTGGCTCCCCCGTCTCGATCGCCTGCACCTTCGACCTCGCCTGCACCGCTTCCGTCGCCGGGTCCAGGTTGTACAGCGCCGTCGCCCCCGTCAGGCTGCCCGACAGCAGGATCGCCCAGAACAACAGGAACGCGATCACGATGTTCACCCCCGGCCCCGCCACGATCACCGCGATCCGCTTCCACGGCGCCAACATCGCGTAGCCGTTCACCGCCACCCGCAGGTCCATGTCCTTCAGCTCCTCCGGGCTCATCCCCGTGATCTTCACGTAGCCCCCCGCGGGGATCGCCCCCAGCGCGTACTCCGTCCCGCGCCAGCGAAAACTCGCGATCGTCGGTGGGAAAAACAGCGAGAAGCGCTCCACCCGCATCCCCACCAGCTTCGCCACCGTGAAGTGCCCCAGCTCGTGCAGCACGATCAGCGCGATGATGCCCAGGAACGTCAGGACCCAGCTCATGAACCGCCAGTTTCGCACGCGTCGCCGCCGTGTCCGGCAGTTCCCGCTGCGCCCGCCGCCACGCGGCCCGATCGCGAAGCGTTAGCGGAGCCCCATCAAAAAAGAATCACGACAGCGCAACCACTAGGCCCGAGGCCAGTTCGCGCGCCCGGCGGTCCGCTTCGTACAGCGAATCGAACGAGCGCACCGGCTCAGAGCCCAGCTCCGTCAGCGTCTGCTCGATCACCTCAGGGATCTCCAGGAAACGCAGACGACCCTCCAGGAACGCGTGCACCGCGATCTCGTTTGCCGCGTTCAACACGCACGGAGCCGTGCCCCCCGCCCGCGCCGCCTCGCCCGCCAAACGCAGGCACGGGAACGCGTCCAGGTCCACCGGTTCAAACGTCAGCTCCCCGATCTGCGCCAGGTCCAGCGGCGCCAGGTCCAGGTCCACGCTCTCCCCCCCGTGCAGCGCATAGGAGATCGCGATCCGCATGTCGCGCGGGCCCATGTGCGCCAGCATCGCCCCGTCCGCCAGCTCGATCAGCCCATGCACCAGCGACTGCGGGTGCACCAACACGTCGATCTTCTCGTACGGCGTTCCGAACAGGTGGTGCGCCTCCATCAGCTCGAGCCCCTTGTTCATCAGCGTCGCCGAGTCGATCGTGATCTTTCCTCCCATCGCCCACGTCGGGTGAGCCAGCGCCTGCTCCACCGTCACCTCCGCCAGCTCCGCGCGCGTCCGACCCCGGAACGGCCCCCCGCTCGCCGTGATCGTCATCCGCTCCACTGACCCCACCGGCTGACCCGCGATCAGCTGGTGAAGCGCCGTGTGCTCCGAGTCCACCGGTACCAGCCGCGCGTTTGTCGCCTCCGCGAGCGCCGTCACTAGCTCGCCCCCCACCACCAACGACTCCTTGTTCGCCAGTGCCAAGTCGATCCCCTCGCCCAGCGTCGCCACCGTCGGCCCCAGGCCCGCCGAGCCCACCAGCGCGTTCAGCACAAGGTCCGCGCCCGACTCCACCACCATGCTCACCAGGCCCTCTGCCCCCGCTAGCACCCGGCCGTCCGTCCAAGACTCCCCCGCACGCGCCGCCGCGTCCGGGTCCGCCAGCGCCACGCGCGTCACGTCGTGCGTGCGCGCTTGGGCCAGCAGCTCCTCCCACGAGCGCTCCGCCGATAGGCCCACTACTTCAAGCTCCGGCTCGCGGGCGCACACGTCTAGCGCCTGCGTGCCGATCGAGCCCGTCGAGCCAAGGATCAGGATGCGCTTTGGCACCCTTCTAACCCTACGCGCTGGGGCGGCCACGGAGGCAACCGCCCCAGCTTCGGGTCAAGCGCTCAGCTCATCCGCGGGTCGACATACAGACCCGAGACGTGGTACTCGCCCCTCGACAGGTTCGCGAAGATGAAGCGCACTTCGCGCGTCCCTTCTTCGCTCCCGCCCAGCTGCGGCTTCACGTTGAACGGGTTCGACAGTTCCCAGCCCGCGTTCTTCTTCGCGCTCAGCTGACCCACTGGGAGCCCCAACGGAACGCTCAGCGGCAGGCCGCCTACCGGCTTCGCGCCCGCGTAGAACACGCCCACCGTCACGCCGCCGCCCTGGCCTTCCGCGTTTTCCACGTATGCCCGCGCCTTCGGGTATTGCAACGTCACGCACACCGGAGGACTGACTGCGATCGCGCCCGTCGGTAGGTCCAGCACGCCGCCTTCGCTGCCGTCTGGGCGCGTCGCTTGCACGACTTCCGCCCCGTATTTCAGATCCCAGCCTTCTTCCGGGCCGTTGAATTCACTGCCTTCCACCAGCGTGTAGTAGTTCTCGTCGTTCTGCGATTCGAACGGCTGCGCGAACGTCTGGCCCGGGCAAACCGCCAGTTCAGCGTTCTGCTTCGCCGAGGCCGGGTTCCCATGAGACCACCAGGGCCCCTTCGATGCGAGGGCCGGTCCCGACGCGAACGCCGCCAACCCTACGAACGCGCCCACCATGCAGGCGACCCCTCTTACAAACCTGTTCCGAGTTACTGCCGTGGTGCGAGACGAAGACATTTCAGATCCTCCGTGACGTGCCACTGGCGACCGAGCTATCTCAAACGCTTGAGACCTCTGGCTTTGCGTCCCCGCCTCGCGACGGGTTTGCCTTTTTCAGTTGCGGTGTTTATTACTTGCACTGCACTATCGGGACGACACGGCTGCCCCTTAAGGACGACGGACGTCTGTTCGATTGGACAGTTCTTCGGCCGCTCGTTCGGAGCGACGCGAGGCCAAGCACCGGCGAGCCCCGAGGCATGGCTGCCGTCCAGTTGACCAGTCGTCCTCTTCGGGCAGGGTTTCTAAGGGTCCACCCTGCTCGCCGACGATGCGACCGCGACGCCATGTCCCTCACCACGATCGAAGAGGCCCAGCGCAGTCGCGAGTTCTATGCTCGGCGCGCTCGTCGGATGGATGCCCTGCGCGTGCGCGGCGCCCTGCTCGTCGGCGGTAGCTATCTCGCCGCCGCGACCGCGCTCGCCCTCGCCGCCGGCGTCGGACGCATCCCCGTCGGGACCGCCGTCCTCTACGTGCTCGCCCTCGCCGTCGCCGGCAACTTCCGCTTCGACGTCGGGGCCGGCTTCACCGTGCCCACCCAGGCCGTGTTCGTGCCCATGCTGTTCGCCCTGCCCGCTTCGCTCGTGCCGCTGCTCGTGCCCTTGGGGCTCGCGCTCGGGATGGCGCCCCAGATCGCCCGCCGCGAGCTCACCGCCGATTGGCTGCTCAACTCGCTCGCCAACAGCTGGTTCGCGATCGGGCCCGCGCTCGTGCTCGTGCTCGCCCACGACCACCAGCCCAACGGTCGCTGGGCAGTTCTGCTCCTCGCCCTGCTCGCCCAGTTCACCTGCGACTTCCTCGCCAGCGTCGTGCGCGAGCGGCTCTATCGCGGCCCCCGCGTACGCGAGCTACTCACCGAGTACCGGCCCGTCTACGCGATCGACATCGCCCTCTCCGCGCTCGGCCTACTCGTCGCCGACGCTGCCATCGTCGCCCACGACCAGCTCGCCGTGCTGCTCATCGCTCCGCTGTTCGCGATGTTGCGACTGTTTTCACGCGAGCGCCACGAGCGCCTGCAACAGATGGCCGAGCTCAACGACGCCTATCAAGGCACCGCGCTCATGCTCGGCGACGTCGTCGAGGCCGACGACGCCTACACCGGCGAGCATTGCAAGAGTGTCGTCGCCCTCTCGCTCGCCGTAGCCCGCGAGCTCGGGCTCGATCCCGAGCGTACGCGCAACGTCGAGTTCGGCGCCCTGCTCCACGACGTCGGCAAGCTCTCCGTCCCCAACGAGATCATCAACAAGCCCGGGCCGCTCGACCAGGACGAGTGGGAGGTCATCAAGCGCCACACCATCGAGGGACAGCGGATGCTCGAGCGGATCGGCGGCTTCATGAGCCACATCGGGATCATCGTTCGCGCTTCGCACGAGCGTTGGGACGGAAATGGGTATCCCGATGGGCTCATCGGGCAGGAGATCCCCCTTGAGGCGCGCATCGTCGCCGCTTGCGATGCCTTCAACGCCATGACCACCACTCGGTCCTACCGCGAGGCGATGGGCTTCGCCGATGCGCGGGCCGAGCTCGTGCGCAGCGCCGGGTCGCATTTCGATCCTGACGTCGTGCGGGCGTTGCTCGCCGTCGTCGCTCGCGAGGCGCCACAGCTCAGCGCGGTAAGTGAACCCCGCGCCGCGCCGGATGCCGAGCCGGCACGGGCCGCGGGAGAACGCTCGCTCACCCCAGCTTCGCTGTGAATTTTTCCCTTCCCGTGCACGGCGCCGAGCCGCCTTCTTCGATCTGCACCACGTCCATTTCAAACACGCCGCTCACCGCACCCTTCTTCGTGAACGTCGCCGTGAAGCCCGTTTTCTTCGTTTCCTTCAAGTTCGCCGGTGGCGGGAACGTCTTTTCGCTCACCGGCGTGTGCTGAGTCACCTTCCCGTTCGCGGGCAGCGCCACCGACCCGCTCAGCGGTCCGAACGGCCCGCCCCCTTCCGCGGCCGGACCCGAGCACGAGATGCTCGTCGGCGCTTTGCTCAGCGTCACGCACAGCTGCGTTTTGCCGCCGCAGCTCGCACGCTTCACCGTGAACGCGATCTTTTGCGGGCCGACGCTGCCTTTGTAGGTGCCGGTCTTGAAACTCGACCCGCCCTTCGCCACCGCAGTCGCGGTCATACCGGCCAGCAGAGCCAGAACGCAGACAGCCGAGACTGCCACGAGAATGGTTCGACGCATCGTTCCCCCCGATCTGCGCAATCGCCTCCGCGTCGCGCTTCGTGTCCTGGAGCTCGGGGGAGCCTACATGCGGCTACGCGCTGTCCGCGCGTCGATGCGTACTTGTGCGTAGGCCGCGCCGATCAGTCTTTGCCGAACACGCTCTCGTCCAATCCTGACTGACGCATGATCGAGCGAAACGTACCCCGCGGGATTTGCTTGCGCCCCGAGGGAACGATGACCGTAGCGCTGGCAGAGTCACTCGACTTCCGATACTTCACGTGACTGCCGCGTTGAGACACGAACGCAAATCCTTCGCGCTCCAGCGCTTTGATGATCTCTCGTGAGGAGTAGAGCCTAGGCACCCTGGAGCGTCAGAGTGCGAACCTCGGCGGACTCGACGGGCGCGGCATCGCTTGGCGGAGCATCCTCGAAATACAGCTCGAGCGCCTCCTGAAGATTGGCCATCGCCTCGCCCTCGGTCTCGCCGAAGCTCGACACGTCGACGTTGAGGCATTGGGCAACGTAGTGCTCGCCCTCTCGATACACGACAGATTGAAGGTTCAGCGTGCTCATCAAAGATGGATTGTAGATCGGACCGAGGACTCGACAGCGAGGTGCCTCTCTACACGTACGCCGCCCAGACGTAGTACCCCACGACCGCGGCAAACAGCACGGCATCCAGCCGATCGAGCGCGCCCCCGTGTGCCCCAAACAACCCGCCCGAGTCCTTGATCTGCGCCTCGCGCTTGACGAACGACTCAAACAGGTCCCCAACCGGGGCGACAAGCGCAATCGCAAGCCCAAGCACGAGCGCGTGCGAACCGGGCAGCCATTCCTGGTAGCGCCCCGCGATCCAAACCCCCGCGACGGTACACACCATCCCGATCAGCAGCCCCTCGACGGTCTTATTCGGCGAGATCGTCGGCGCGAGCGGCCGACGCCCGAACAGGCGCCCGCCGAAGTAGGCGCCGGTGTCGCCGAGGAACGTGCCGACGAGCACGTCGATCACGATCCCGAGACCATGCGGCAGCCCGCGCAGCAGCACGGCGTGCGCGAGCGCGAGGCCGATCCAGTAGATCCCAAGCAGCGTCAGCGCGATGCCGCCGACGCTCGGGTGCGGCTGCAGCAGCGTGAGCCCGAATAGCAGCGGGAGCGCGGCGACGAGTACGAGCAGCACCTGGAACTGGTCCCCGTAGTTCGCCGCGATAAGGAGCCCCGCGAGCGCGACGAACCCAGCTAGGCGCACGGGATGCGCGCGGGCGAACATCCCGTACAGCTCGTGCATGCAGATGCAGCCGAGCACGAACAGGCCGAAGGTGAAGACCAGCCCGCCCTCGATCACGAGGAACAGCGCGACGGCGATCGCGGGAATCGCCGCGAGCACGCGCGCCCCGAGGTCCGAGCGCTGTCGGCGCCCGCTCGCTGGGTTGCTTCGGGTGCCTCGAGCGCCCCGGGCCCCGGCCCTGGCGCTCATCGCGCGCCGAAGCGCCGCCGGCGCCGGGAGAACTCGGCGAGCGACTCGGCGAGCGCCTCGCGCGTGAAGTCGGGCCAAAGCTCCTCACGGAAGACGAGCTCGGAGTAAGCGGACTGCCAGAGCAGGTAGTTCGACAGGCGTTGCTCGCCGCTGGTGCGGATGATCAGATCCGGGTCGTGCATCTCGGGCGCGTAGAGGCAGGCGCGGAAGTCCTGCTCGGTGCCGCCCTGGAAGCGGCGCGCGGCATCGAGGATCTCAGCGCGTCCGCCGTAGTTGAAGGCCACGAACAGCGTGATCCGTTCGTTCTGAGCGGTGAGCTCTTCCGACCAGCGCATCCGCTCGACGAGCTCGGTCGAGATCCCTTCGCGGCGCCCGATAAAGCGCATGCGCACGCCCTCGGCGTGCAGCTCGGGAGTCTCATCAGCGATCCGCTGGGAGAACATCTCAAACAGGCCAGCGACCTCCTCGGCTGGCCGCGACCAGTTCTCGGTGGAGAACGAGTAGACGGTCAACTCCTTAATGCCGAACTCCGCCGAGTCGCGCAGACGTGCCTTCACGGCGTCGGCGCCCGCCTTATGACCCTCGTTCACGGGCAGACCGCGCGAATGAGCCCAGCGCCCGTTGCCGTCGGTGATGATCGCGACGTAGCGCGCGTGCTGGGGCTCCTCACCCGGGCCTGGCGCCGGGCGCGGTTCGATCGCCGACGCCCTTTGCTCGCCGGCCCCCATCACACTTCGAGGATCTCTTTTTCCTTGGCCTTCAGCACCTCGTCGAGCTCGCCGACGCGGCTGTCAGTGAGCTTCTGCAACTCGACCTCAGCGCGGTGCTCGTCATCGGAGGAGGCCTCGCCTTCGGACTTCAACTCGCGCAACTGCTGCATCGTGTCGCGACGCACGTTGCGGATCGCAACACGCCCCTCCTCCGCGAGGTTACGCACTACCTTCACGAGCTCCTTGCGCCGCTCCTCGGTGAGCTCGGGGACCACGAGGCGTACGACGTTGCCGTCGTTAGATGGCGTGAGCCCGACGTCGGACTCGTTGATCGCCTTCTCGATCAGCTTGATCGACGACTTGTCATACGGCTGCACGCTCAGTAGGCGAGCTTCGGGCGCGGAGATCGTGGAGAGTTGGTTCAGCGAGGTCATCGCGCCGTAATAGTCGACCGTCACGCGATCGAGCAGCGCCGGGCTCGCGCGGCCCGTGCGCACGGTGGAGAACTCGTGCTGGGCGCTCTCGACCGACTTGTGCATCCGCTCGCGCGCGTCCTCGAGCAGTTCGTCGATCATGCTGTCAGCTGCCATCGGCCTCTCCTTGGGGTGTCGCGACGAGCGTTCCCACGCGCTCACCTGAGATTATTCTCGCAAGCGCGGTGTCGTCGTCCATGTTGAAGACGTTCAGCGGCATGTGGTTCTCCATGCAGAGCGCGAGCGCGGTGGAGTCCATCACCCGCAGCCGCCGCTCGAGCGCCTCCATGTGCGTGATCTCGGGGAGGAACTCCGCGCTCGGGTCGACCGCGGGGTCGGCGGTGTAGACGCCCTCGACCCCGTTCTTCGCCATCAGGATGATTTCGGCGTGGATCTCGGCGGCGCGCAGCGCGGCGGCGGTGTCGGTCGTGAAGAACGGGTTGCCGGTGCCGGCGGCGAAGATCACGACGCGCCCCTTCTCCAAGTGGCGCATCGCGCGGCGACGGATATAGGGCTCGGCGACCTCGGAGACGCCGAGCGCGGAGAGCACGCGCGTGTCGGTGCCGACCTTCTCCAGGGCGTCCTGCAGCGGGAGCGCGTTTAGCACGGTCGCGAGCATGCCCATGTAGTCCGCGGTCGCGCGGTCCATCCCCGCGGCGGCGCCCTGCATGCCGCGGTAGATGTTCCCGGCCCCACAGACGATCGCGACCTCGACGCTCTGGTCATGGACGCTCGCGACCTGCTGGGCGACCGCGTTCAGGCGCTCGGGATCGGTGCCGTAGTCGAGCGACCCCATCAGCGCCTCGCCCGAGAGCTTCAGGAGGATCCGTTTGAAGGCAGGGGCCTCGGCCATCGGTCGCGAAGCCTACTCAGTGGGTGGGCGCGACGGCGAGAGGGGCGTCGAGGACACCGGGGGATCCAAAATCGGAGCATTGATAGCGATTGCATATACGGGCGCGTATATACGTTTGCTACCGCAACCTAAAACCGAAACCCCCAATCCCCTCCCTTTAGGTTCCTCAGGCTCCCGAAACGTTCGGGCTCGGCCGACGCCTTATTGCCCCACGGCAAACCGCACGAACCGCCGAATCACGACGTTCTCACCGGTGGTGGCGGTGAGCTCGTCGCGCAGCTGCTGCACGGTCTTGCCGTCGAACTTGGGGTTGTGCATCTCCTGCTCGAGGAGCACGATGGTCTCGTACCAGGAGTCGAGCTTGCCGGAGACGATTTTCTCGCGGACGTTCTCGGGCTTATCAGCGGCTTCCTGCTCGTAGATCCGCGCCTCGGCATCGCGCGCGTCCTCGGGCACGTCCTCGCGGCTGACGTATTTCACGGTGGGCGTGGCGGCGATCTGCAGGGCGACGTCGCGCGCGAACTGGACGAAGTCGTCGTTGGTGGCGACGAAGTCGGTGTTGCAGTCGACCTCGATCAGCACGCCGACCTTGGCGCCGGCATGGATGTAGGACTGCACGGTGCCCTCGGTGGCCTGACGTTCGCCGAGGTCCTGGATCTTCTTGCCCTGCTTGAGGCGCAGGATCTCGATCGCCTTGTCCATGTCACCCTCAGCCTCGGCGAGGGCCTTCTTGCAGTCCATCATCCCGGCGCCGGTGCGCTCGCGCAGCGCCTTGACGTCCTTGGCTGCGATCTCGGTGGTGCTCATTGCTGCTCTGCCTCCTTCGCAGGCTCCTCGGCCTGCGGGCTCTGGTCGGTTGTCTCGGCCACCGCGACGGGCTCGGCGGCGGGCTCTGCGGGTGCCCCCTCGGCCGTAGCAGGCGCCTCGGCCTGTGCGGGGGTTTCGGGAGCGGGCGCCTCGGCCTCGCTCTCGGCGGCTGTCTCGGGCGGCGCGGAGGTGGGCTCGGCAGGCCGCTCAGCGTCGGGGCTTGCGTTCATCGGGGTCACGGACTCCTGCTGAGGCTCGAGCGTGGCGGGGTCCGCAGGCGCGGACGGCACCGGAGTGGTCTCGGGCACTGGCTGTTGCTGCGCGGCTGCGGCCGCGGCAGCTTCCGCGGAAGCTTTCTCTGCTGCGACTTTCTCAGCGGCGGCTTTCTCGGCAGCCGCTTTCTCGGCGGCGGCTTTCTCCTCGGCCTCTTTCTGCGCCTGTTCCTCGGCTTCGCGTTTGGCCTGTTCTTCGGCTTCGCGTTTAGCGCGCGCTTCGGCCTCGGCTTTGGCGCGTTCTTCGGCTTCTTTACGAGCCTTCTCCTCCTCGGCGCGGAACACGGCGTGACCCTCGGAGACGACCTGGCCGATGGCCTGGGTGATCAGGGCGCAAGAACGGATGGCGTCGTCGTTGCCGGGGACGACGTAGTCGATCCCATCGGGATCGCAGTTGGTGTCGACGAGGCCGATGATCGGGATGCGTAGGCGACGCGCCTCTTTGACGGCGATCTCCTCGGTCTTGAGGTCGATGACGAACATGGCGTCGGGGACACGCTGCATGTTCTTGACGCCGCCAAGGTTGGCCTGCAGCTTGAGCAGGTCGGCCTGGGCGGCCATACGCTCGCGCGTGGGCAGCAGCGCGAGCTGACCCTCGGTGTCGTAGCGCTCGAGGTCGTGCAGCCGCCGGATGCGCTGGCTGATGGTCTCGAAGTTGGTGAGCAGACCACCGAGCCAACGGTGATTGACGTAGGGCATGCCGGCGGACTCGGCGACGTCCTTAATCGTGTCGCGGGCCTGCTTCTTGGTGCCGACGAACAGCACGACGCCTCCGCGGTGAGCGAGGTCAGAGGCAAAGCGCTGAGCCTGCTCGAGGAGCGCCTGCGTCTTGACGAGATCGATGATGTAGTTGCCGCCCCGCTCGCCGAAGATGAAGCGGCGCATCTTGGGGTTCCAGCGGCGCGTCTGGTGGCCGAAGTGAACGCCGGCCTCCAGCAGCTCCGCGATGCCTACCTGAGCCACGTGATTCTCCCTTTATTTTTTGATTTGACTCCGTCACGATCGGGCCGCGGACCCGGCGCTTGCGACGCGAGTCGCACTAACCGGGCAGGGCCGCGTCCGACGCGGGACGGGTTTGAGGTTGCCTGAGCGGTTCAGGATAGCCGCTCGGCGCGGGCGAGCGCCTCGCGTAGATCGGCGGGAAGCGGCGACTGTACATCGACTGGCGCACCGCTAATGGGGTGCGCGAAAGCGAGCCGCGTGGCGTGCAAGAACTGCCTTTGCAGGCCAAGCGCGCCGGCGCCACCGTACTCGGGATCGCCGGCGACGGGGTGGCCGATCGCCTGCAGGTGCACGCGGATCTGATGAGTGCGCCCCGTCTCCAACTTCAGGCGCAGGAGCGAGTGCTCGGCGAGCGAACGCTCGAGCTGGAAGTGGGTGCGGGCCTCGCGCGCGTGCGGGCCGCCTACGGCCATCCGCGTGCGCACGCGGGGATCGCGCCCGATCGGCGCCTCGATCGTGCCGCTACGAGCGGGCGGTCGCCCGAGCACGAGCGCTAGGTATTCGCGCTCGATCTCGCGCCGCGCGAGCGCCTTCTGCAGCGCGGCGTGGGCAAGCTCTGAGCGGGCGACGACGAGCAGGCCCGAGGTGTCGCGATCGAGGCGATGGACGATCCCGGCGCGTTCGGGGTCACCGCCGGCGGGGCCTGCCGAGGCGGCGGCGAGTAGCTGGGAGAGCGTGTCCTCGCGGTGACCCTTAGCGGGATGCACGACGATGCCAGGCGCCTTGTCGACGACGAGCAGGTGCTCGTCTTCGTAGGCGATCGCGAAAGGGGTCGGCCCAGCACCGGCTTCGGCACCGGTTCTGGCGACGCCACCGGCCGCTGCACGCTCCTTGCTCACGCCTGCGCGCGCCGCGCGGCGTGGCGGGCGTGATCGACGACGAGGAACAGGAGCAGCACGCCGAGCGTGATCGACATGTCGGCGATGTTGAACGGCGGCCAGCCGAGGGGCAGCTTGATGAAGTCGGTGACCGAGCCGGAGCGCACCCGATCGATGACGTTGCCGATCGCGCCGCCGAGCAGCATCCCGGTGGGCAACCAGATCAACCGATCGTGGCTGTGCAGGGCGAAGTAGACGAGCAACGCGAGCAGGGCAACGCCGATGAGCACCGTGACGAGCGTGTGACTCCCTGGCAAGAAGCCAAAAGCGACACCGTGGTTGCGCGTGTTGACGAGCTCGACCCCGGGGAGCAGTTTGCGTTCTTCACCGGGGACGATGTCGGCGTTGACGGCATGCTTTGAGAGCTGATCCGCGGCGACGACGAGGACCAGCACGAGCGCGGCGCGCAGCCATGGGCCGGCAGCACGCACGGCGCTCAGCCGTGGATCAGGTCGTTGACGATCAGCGAGTTGACGATCTGCAGCGTGAAGATCGCGAGGATCGGGCTGAAGTCGATCCCGCCAAAGGAGGGGATCAGTCGCCGGAAGAGGCGCAGGAACGGCTCGCAGATGTCGCGTAGGAAGCCGAGCACGGCATCGAGTGTTCGCGAGTAGGGCGGGCGAATGCCGACTGAGAACAACAGCTGGATCACGATGTAAAGAATGATCAGCAGCGTGTAGACATAGATCAGCGTCGAGAGGTAATCGGCGATCTGGGTGCGCGCGCTGGCGAGCGGCAAAGCGAGCAGGGCGAGCATCGCTCAGCTGCCTTTCGGAGGGAGCACAGCATCGAGCGCATCGCTGAACGCAGCGCGCAGTCCGGCGCGCTCGAGCGCATCGACGCCACGGGCCGTCAACCCGCCAGGCGAGGAGACCTCGCGCCGCACAGCGACCGTGTCGTAGTCGCGCTGGCGCAGTAGCTCGGCTGTTCCTGCAAGCGTCTGCACGACGAGTTGGGCACCCTGCTCGGCGGGAATGCCCTTACGCACGCCTGCGTCGATCTGCGCCTCAGCGACAAGCGCGACGTAGGCAGGCGCGCATGACATCAAACCCATGGCGACGTCGACGAGCGAATCATCGAGCACGACGAGCGTGCCGAGATCGGCGAACAGCGAGGCAACCTGCGCGTCGAGCGAGGAGTCGCGGTCGGGATGCTCGCGCTGAGCCTTGTCCTCAGCGTCGCGGCCTTGGACGACGGCACCCTGGCGCACCTCGACGGGAAGCGACGGGATGAAGCGATAAACAGGCTTGCCGGGATAGGCATCGCGCAGCGCCTGAAGCGGCGTGGCGGCGAGGATCGAGGCGACGGCCTTGGCGTGCGGCGCGACTTCGGCAGCGACGCCGGCGAGCTGCGCGGGCTTGTGGCAAAGCACGACGAGATCAGCGCGCTCGGCGACCTCGGCATTGGAGGCAAGCGTCTCTCCGCCGACCTCGGCGGCAAGCGCCTCGGCGCGCGGGTGCACGGGGTCGGCGCACAGCACGGGTTTGCCCCAGCCACGCGCTAGAGCGCGCGCCATGTTCCCTGCTCCGATCAGCCCGATCTGCATGGGGACCCAGACTAGAGCCCGGCCTGGCTCGCCGAGCCGCACCTAGCTCTGATTGAAAAAGCCCTTCTCGATCAACCTAGCGCGCTCCTCGGCAGAGATCTCGACGTTGCGCGGCGTGAGCATGAAGACCTTGTCGGCAATCCGCTGCATGCCGCCGTCGAGCGCGTAGGTGAGCCCGGAGGCGAAGTCGATCAGGCGCTTTGACAAGTCGGTTTCGGCGCTCTGAAGGTTGAGGATCACCGGGACGGAGTCCTTGAACTTATCGGCGATCTGCTGGGCGTCGTTGAAGGACTTGGGGATCACGAGGTGCACACGCACGTCGCCGTTGCCGCGATTGACGGACTTGAGCACGGTGGTGGGCCGTCCACCACGTCCACCGCCGGTTTCTTCCTCGGAGAAGATGTCGTCGAACTCGTCGCGGCGGCGGCGCAAGCGGCGCACGTTGGGCCGCTCGCGGTAGCGATCCTCGAGCTCGGCCTCGGGCGGGGCGTCCTCGAGGTCGTCGTGATACTCCTCGGCGAGGCCGAAGTAGACAAGCGCGCTGTGCCAGGAGTCGCGAAAAGCCATGGGTTAGGTGCGTCTTCGCCCGACGCGCGGGATTCCCTGCAAATGCTAGCCGCCCGAGCGGGCGCTCGGGCGGAGGCTAATCGTACAAGCTCGTGCCAATCCGCACGATTGTTGCCCCCTCCTGTACGGCGACGAGGTAGTCCTGGGAGGTGCCCATCGAGAGGTGTTCGAGCCCATGTGCTGCGGCAAGTTCGCGCAGAGCGGCGAACCAGCGGCGATTGTCCTCGGGCTCGGCGGCGAGCGGGGGCATCGTCATCAGACCGGCGACTGGCACGGGCGAGCGTTCGATGAACTCGCCGAGCTCGTGGGGAGCGACGCCTGCCTTGCCCTCCTCCCCCGCGATGTTGACCTCGATCAGGATGCGCAGCCCGGGCCGCGCTTCAGGCAGATGGCGCTCGAGGGCGCGTAGCGCGGAATCAGAGGCGACCGAATGGATCAGCCGCGCGTAGGGAACGATTTCGCGTACGCGGCGGCTCTGCAGCTGGCCGATGAAGTCCCACTCAAACAACTCGCCGTGCGCCTGGTGCTTGGCGAGAAGCTCCTGCGCGCGGTTCTCGCCAACGAGGTGAATGCCGGCCTGCGCGAGCAGCGGCAGCTCCTCGCTACGCACGTACTTGATCGCGGCGAGCAGCTCGACGTCGCGACCATCCGCGGCGTCCTCGATCTCGGCGCGGACGCGCTCGACGTTGGAGCGCACGCGGGCGAGATCGAGTCCCTCGATCAGGCGAGCCATGCGACCCCGGCCTGACGCCCGGCCCGCTCGCCTTGACGCCGGTGGGAGAAGAAACGCTCGTCGCAGATCGTGCAGGCCTCGACGTCGAGCACGTTCGTGACCCCGACGGAGAGCAGCCGGTCGCGAGCGATCGCGCGCAGGTCGATGTTGTCCCCCCGGCGATAGCGCGAGTCTCGGTCCTGCACGCCGAAAGCGGCGTGGACCTCGGGGCCGACCTCGTAGCAGCAGACACCGGCGCTGGGCCCGATCGCGGCGACGTTCGCCCCACCCCCGCCGCCGACGTCGTGCAGTGCGCGCACGCCCTGCTCGAGCACGCCGGCCGCAAGCCCGCGCCAACCGGCATGGAGCATCGCGACCCCGCGTCCGCCCGCGAGCGCGACGGGTAGGCAGTCGGCGGCGAGCACCATCGCACCGATTCCCGCCGCAGCGGTCGCGTGCCCATCAGCATTGAGCGGCAGCGGTTCCCCGCCACGGCGCTCGGCGGTGTCGATGCGCAGCACGTCGGAGCCATGCACCTGGCGGCTGGCGCACAGCCAGCGCAAGCCAAGCCGCTCGCAAAGACGATCACGCGCGGAGCGGCCGTGCTCGCTGCGCTCGCCGCTGGAGGTCGAGAGGTTGCCGTGGGCGCGGGAGGTGAACAACGCCCGGGCGCGGGGGCCCAGCTCGCAGGAGAAGCCTTCGGCATGTTCGACGACGCTCGAGGCGCTCATGCGCCCTCCAGCGCGGCGGCTAGCTCAGCCTCGCGACCTTCGACCTCGCGATCGAGCTTGCGCTCAAGTGCGCGGCGGAGCCGACGGCCCACCTCGGGCCCGGGTGCGACCCCAGCGGCGATCAGATCCTCGCCCCCAATCTCGAGGCGCACATGGCGCAACTCTCCGAGCCAGCGCCGAGCGGCGCCGGCCGCCTCGGCCTGGCCCCGGGCGTGGGCGAGCGCAGCAGCGAGCGCGACGGCCTCAAGCGGCGCGCCGTGAGCGACCTCGTAGATCCGGGAGGGAGCCTCAGCGGTGTGTAGCCGATCGAGCATCCGCGGGGCAGCGGTGGCGCTGTGCACGGTCCGCTCGCGCTC
>DATJOE010000218.1:0-6851 GCA_035507305.1 Solirubrobacteraceae bacterium
TTCATCACGTGCTTCGCCCACGATCGTCGGAGGCGACACATTCTGCGGCGCCTTCGCAACCACCACGGCAGTCGCATTCGATCGCGCTTCACTTTCACCAGCAGCATTTTTCGCCTTTACATAGATGCGGAGCGTCGAGCCGACCTCACCGTGTTCCACGGTGAGTTCGGTTTCAGTCTGAGCAGTTTCCGCCGCACTCGAAAGCGGCGAGCAGCCTTCGCCTGAGCTGTTGCACTCCTTCCACTGGTAGGTGTATTTCGGGGGAAGCTGACTCCACCATCCCTTCCAGGTGGCGGTCAGTTTGGCTTCGTCGGTCGGTTCTCCGTGTATTTCTGGCAGTACTTCGTCGATCGGGGCGAGAGCTTCGCTCGCGAACTCGAAGCTTTCACCTGACGTGATGCTCCCGCTCGGTGGCGTGATGCCGGTCACGTCGATGGGTTTGTCGCTCGTTGTCGTTCCGTTTCCGGGGTTTTCGCCCCACGCATACACGGCGCCGTTGTCCATCAGCGCCATGCTTGAAGTGTCGCCGGCGGCGACTCGAAAGGCTTCTTTGGGGAGGCTCGATACGTCGACTGGTTCCTTGGTGCGTTTTTCTACCGTCCCATTCCCGGTCTCGCCCTTTGTGTCTTGTCCCCAGGCCCAAACACTGCCGTTCTTCTCGACCGCTAGGGCGTGATTTTCGCCCGCGGCGATCGCGATCACTTCTTTTAGTCCGTGGACTTCTACGCGTGTGGTGGATTTTTCTGTCGTTCCGTTCCCGAGCTGCCCCCATCTGTTTTCGCCCCACGCAAAGACCTTTTCGGCTTCGATCGCGAGTCCGAAGCTGGCGCCAGCCGCGACGGCGGTCGCGTTCACGAAGCCTTGGACTTCGACGGGTTCCTTTGGCTCCTTGGTCGCGGCATTTCCTAGGTCGCCGTCCTTGTCCGAGCCCCAGCCCCAGATCTTCCCACCGCCGAACAGCGCAAGCGACTGGCCGTCCCCGGCCGCTACCTGCACCGCCGGTTCTTTTTCTTTAGTACCGAACGGGACTTCTACGGGCGCTTCCTTGACTTCGGTTGTTGGCGCGCTTGGGACGACTTGGCGGTGTTTGTTATCGCCCCAGGCGAATACTTTGCCCCTTTCGACGGCTAGCGTGAAGCCTTCCCCTGCAGCGACGGCTTGCACGTGTTTTAGATTGGCCACTTGCACGGGAGAGGTCTCTTCCGTGGTCGAGTTGTTCCCGAGTTCGGCGTGGTTGTTGCGTCCCCAGGCCCATGCCGTGCCGCCAATCAGGGCCGCGATTCCATCCGTGGCGCCAGCCGACATGGCGCGAACTTCGCTGATGGTCAAAACGGATGTGGGGGTTAGGCCCGTGGTGTTTGACCCGTTGCCGAGTTCTCCGTATTTGTTGCGCCCCCATGACTTGGCATGGCCAGGTTCACCAGTTGCCGACGCGCTTGCAAGCGCGAGGGCTGATGCGGTGAGGACGACCAGCGTGACCGCGAGTAGCCGTCGTCGTGACCACCTCAGTCGCTCGGATGGTGACGCGCTTGATGCGATACCAGGATCGTGGCACGCTCGCTCGTCCGCCGCCTGGGATCGACGTCCTTGTCGGGGCTGCACGGCTAGAGAGAGCCGACCAGCAGATCGTGTGTTCCACCGGCGGCGATGTGCTGAACATGCACGCCGATGCTCCCCGTCGCAACGGGTATGAGGGAGCAGGGCTCGCCGGATGGTCCTGAGGAGCAGGTTTCGGACGCGCCGGTACTATCGTCTCCCAGTTGTCCTTCGCTGTTGGCTCCCCATGTGACGACTTCGCCATTTTCGAGGAGCGCCATGCTCGATTCTTCGTTAGCGGCGATCGCTATAGCGGTTTTGATGCCCACCACTGGCACGGGTACGAAGCTTTCTTCCTTGCTGTCATCGCCGAGTTCGCCGCTTTCGTTGTTTCCCCAAGCCATCACCGTGCCGTCTTTGAGGAGCGCAAGGCTGTGATCGCCGCCGGCAGCGATCGCGGCGACGTTGCTGAGACCCTCGACTGTGACGGGAGTCTTAGCGCAGTAGCCCGCGGCTTTGCACACGGTTGGCCCTTCTTCTTCGCCGTTGCCCAGCTGGCCGTCGTCGTTGTTCCCCCATGCCATGACGGTGCCATTGCTGAGGAGCGCAAGATTGTGTTCCAGGCCGGCAGCGATGGCGACAGCCGTGGAGATTCCACTGACTTCCTTCGGGACGTGCCGGTTGGCGAGCGTGTCACCTGTGCCGAGCTGGCCTGTTTCGTCGGTGCCCCAGGCCATGACGTGGCCTGTGCTCAGCAGCGCCAGGCTATCTTCTTCGCCCATCGCAACGGCTGTGGCGTTGCTGATTTCTTTGACGGTGACCGGCGTGGTTGTTTCAGTCGCTTTGCCGTCCCCGAGCTCGCCGCCAACGTTTTCGCCCCAAGCTTTGATCGTACCGTTGGAAAGGAGCGCCATGCCGTCTAGGTTGCCCGCCGCGACGGCAACTGCGCCCGTGATGCCACTGACGGTCACCGGTGCCGCGTGTTCCTGCTGCTGCCCGTAGGTGTACCCGTCACCGAGCTGGTTCGACGAGTTGCTCCCCCAAGCCTTGACGGTGCCGTTTTCGAGAACGGCCACGCTGTATTCTTCGCCCGAGGCCACGCCCTTCGCGCCGGTCAGCCCCGCGATTTCGAGTGGGCGCGCGCTGCACGGGCCTTTGCCCCAACATTCTTCCGGACCCGTGGCGGAGCCGAGAGCTCCAGATTCGTCTGAGCCCCATCCCCACACTACTGAGGTCGCCGATGCGGGGGCGACGAACCAGAACGTAGCAAGTAGACCGGCGATTACAACGAGAGTCGCATGTATACGACTGAGCCTGAGTGGCGTCATGACGTCACGTCCGGCCTTGAGCGGCCGGTGCCCCCTTTCGGTACGCGTAGCGCGATACTTGTCGGTGAGGATGCAGGTTGTCAACAGACGTGACGCGAAAGTAATTCGCGTCATCGCAAATAGCGAGAAATGCGTTGCGCGTCAGACGCTACATCCTGCGGCAGAGGCTCTCGAAGAGGGGCGTGTCAAGCATGGGCAGGCCCCTCTGGCTCCCCCACGGGTCGTGAGGTTTAGCGCAAGGCAGGCGACGTGCCGCGCTTGGCAGAGGGCTTTGCGTGTCTCTGGGAGGGTTCGGCCACTGGCTCACGGTCGGATGCCGAATCCACGCCGGCCAATCGGACGGGGCTGTTCCGTTCGCATCTCGATGCGAGGCGGAACGGTTTGAGCTACGAAAGGAGCCCGCGGAGCCACACGGGCGCATCGGGTCGCGGTGGGTCCCGCATCCCTGCTCCTGGCCCGCCTCGTCGGCATCCAACGAGCTGCGCTCCCCGCTTGCTTCTCGACCCGCACAGTGTGGCCGAAGACGACGAGCTGGCAGCGCGACCCACCCAAGCGAGGCTTACGGGCGACTATCGATCCAGCTCGACACTGAGGAGGGGCGGTGATTCGCGCCCGAGGGTTCTCAGGCTCAGTTGCATCACTTCCCGCGCGCGCTGCCATTCTTGGGATTGACTGCGATCCTTTGGTGGCGCTCCCAGGGCGTCACCGACACAGGCGATCTGGTGCTCGAGGCGATAGCGGGCAGCCGCGCGAACACCGGTGTCCCAGACGGCCTGCCCTGCCAGGTCCAACGGGCGCGGCCCGAACGTGTTTTGCACCCATGCGCCCGGATGGGTGACTACGCGCTCGGCGAGCTGGTCACGAGTATCAACGTGTTCTCTGCTCGTGGTGGCGATCGCGCGCTCGACGGCGTCGCGCTTGGCGCGGATCTGCGCTGGGTCTCCCAGTTCTCGTATGAGAGCGGCATGTTCCTCCAGCAGGCGTTCCAGCTCGCGCTCGATCGCGATCCTCACGCTGGCCAGGCGAACGGCCTCAACATCGTGAGGATCCTCGCGCGCACGCCGCCCCGGCGAGTCGACGAGCCCCTGCAGACCTGACGCGGTGTCACGGCGGGACGTTAGTAGTGCGATTTGGCGTTCAAGCTCCTCGATCCTCTGCAGCTGCAGTGTTGGTAGCGTGGCGAGCTGCGCCCGTAGTGCTTCGCAGTGCTCGCGCAGCTCGGCCAGCCGGCCGAGCGTGAATTGTGGCGGGCTCGCTGGCTCCGCCCCGAGTGCGGCCTGCTCCTCGTGCGACTCCAAGAGCGAAGTCCGCGCGGCGAGCAGCTGCGGATCATCGATGCGCCCGGGCGCGGGGAGCATTTCGATCGCCAGTTCTTCGCTGTCGTGCTCGAGCATCCGCGCCTGCACACATGCGAGTAGCTCGGCGCGCTCGCGACGCGTCTGCTGGGAGGAGGGGGCATACTCGGCTCGCGGAGGCGCGGATCGCTGCCCGTAGACCAAGAGCTGCGTGCGCTGGCGGGCCCGTGAGAGCGCGGTGTAGCTCCAGCCGGCCGTCAACTCCCCCGGGCCGGCAACGACGAACGCCGACTCGACCGTTGCTCCCTGCATCCCGTGGCCCGTGAGCGCGTAGGCGTGCTCCATGTGCTCTTTGACGTAGGACACCGGCAGCGCACGCACTAACCCAGCGTCCGTGTCGATTACGACACGGTCCCGATCGAGGTGGCGAACAGTGCCGCGCATGCCGTTGTCGACATCAACTCGCGTGTCGTTGCGTCGGCAGATCACTCGGTCACCCACCGCCAAGGTGATCGTGCCGTAGGTGTTCTCGTGGCCGAGCAGCCCGAGAGCCTTCCTTAGCTCTCGGGCTGCGGTGTTCAGTCGATCGCGGGTGTCGTTCTCGCGCGCGATCATCACGACCTGCTCGACACCAACGCGAAGCGCCTCCTCGCTCCATCGCGTGACAGCTTCCTGGCAGGCGTTTCTCGAGTCGGCGAACGTCTGGACCCGTCCCGACCTCTCGGCCCAGTCCAGGTAGTAACGGGGTCGCCCGTCGTGTAGCGCCCCTAGTGCGCGCCGCTCGGATGGGTCATGCTGGCGCATCACCTCGCTCAGCCGCACAGCGCCAACGTGTCGCGCGACCGCGCCCAGCCAGCCGCCGGCGCTCACGGATGAGAGCTGGCCCGGATCGCCGAGCGCGATGACCTTCGCACCTACCCGCTGGGCAGCCTGAAGCAGTCTCGCGCTCGCGCGCGTCGGCGCCATCCCCGCCTCATCGAGGATCACGACACACTCCGCCGGCAGCGTGTCACCGCGCTTCTCGAGGTCAATTAGCAGCCGATCGATGGTCCGCGCGGCCACACCGGCGCGCTCGGTCAGCTCGCGTGCCGCGCGGCCCGTCGGCGCGGCGCCGATCACCGTAAACCCGGCAAACTCGTACGCGCCGCGTAGGACGCTGGCGATGTACGTCTTGCCGGTGCCAGCGAGTGCTTCGATCACGCTCACGCCGTCGCCCGAGCCCGTTACCGCGCGGACCGCGGCGCTCTGCGCGGCGGTCAGCGTCCACGGGGCAGCCCTGCTCTCACCCTCGCTGAGGTCCGAGTTCAGCTGGCCGCACCGCTCGCTCGCGCGGCCGACAGCCGCAGCGATCAGCGCTCGCTCGCACGCCACCAGCTCGGCGCTGGTCAGCTCGCGCTCCCCAACAGCGATCACGTCCCCTCGCGCGATGAATCGCCGGGCCTGGACACGTACGCGTCCAACCTCCGTACCCTGCACCGCCGCGGAGGCAAACGCCTGCAACACCTCACGCTCGTCGAACACGTTCGCGTCACGGGTCAGACCCTCAGGCCCCGCCAGCAACTCCCCAAGCGCCGTCTCGTCTACCTGCTGCACGCCACCCGTCCGCGTGCGCGCCTGACGCATCAGCTTCTTGAGCTCACGGGCTCCGAAACCTAGCTCGCTTGCTCGCGCCTTGACCTCCTCGCGCCAGGTGTGCGTCTGAACCCCGTAGCGCTTTCGCTCGCGCGTTGCCAGCGCCGCCGCCTCACCCGCCGCCTTGGTACCAAGACCGATCCCACCCTCGGCCGCGGCGCGGCGCATCTGCGCTCGACGCCTTGAGAACTCGACCAGCACGCGCTCGGGAACCGCCTGCAGCTCCGCCGCACCCTCCCTGACCGGTCCCCACACAAGCCCCAACCGCTGGCTGACGAGCGCCCGCAGATGCGACTGGTAGAGAAACCCAGCCGTCTTCGCCGCCCGATACAGCGGCGTGCCGTGCAGCGCCGTGTAGCGACCATCCGGGCCCCTGACCATGTTCGCCGCCACCACATGCGTGTGCAGCTGCGGATCAAGCGCTCGACTCATCCGATGCCGATACGCCGCCGCCACCAAACCCTCCCCGCGCGCCACCCGCTCCCCGTTGTGGCCACGGCGCACCTGCACCGCAACATCCTCCAGATAACCCAACGCCGCACGCACCGCCTCCTCATGCGCGAGGATCAGCCCGCGCGCCAAGCGCTCCTCACCAACCGCCGCGAGCACGCTCACCGACTTCGGCGCCGAGAACGTCAAGTCCAGCGCCGCCACCTTCGGGTCACGCCCGCAGCTACGCAACCGCAGCAAAGGATCCCGCGGGTTACAGCCCGCAAGCAACGCCGAAAAAGCGTCCCCCGAGACCCTCCCCGACAAGCCCAGCGCCCCCGCCCCCGCCCCGACCCACTCCCCCGGCGCCTCCCCCCGCCCGGCGTAATAGTCATCCCAGCCCCGCGCTACCTGCCGCTCGTAATAACGATGCTGACCAAGCACGATCTTCCCAATTGAGAGCACGGGAACGCCAAAATAGCAAAACCAGCATCTTTAGATGCAACTGTGTGCCGCGGCGAGGAGCGAAGCGAGCGGAGCGACGAAGACGCGGCAGGGATGCCTCTTGGCCGGACAGCCAGGGACGGCTAGACGGAGCACGGACGCTACGACGGGCCGCGCCTTGGCCAGC
>DATJOE010000219.1:0-2817 GCA_035507305.1 Solirubrobacteraceae bacterium
ACCATCTTGTTGTGACGAGCGACGTCGGCGGAGAGCGCGTCGATCCGCTGATTGTCGAGGCGCACGCGCTCGTCCATGCCCGCCTGGACCCTCTGCGCGTCTTCGCGCGCTGCGCGGGCGTCCTGGACTGCCTGGTCGTAGCGAGCCTCGGAGACGCACCCGGCCAGAGTTCGCGCAGGTCCTCTCACGCATTTTGGGCTTGAAAGCGGAGGGGCCGGCCCTGGGCGTCGCCGGGTAGCGTGAGCTTCATGCGGTTGCAGTGCGCGAGCAGAGCGGCGACCGCCGCTTGCTCGCTCGTGTTCGCGGCCGGCGCGAGGCGGACGGTGATTGCCGACTTGCCGGCGATCAGGTGACCGGGGGCCTGAAGCACGTTGGCCAGGAGTTTCTTCGCTTCTCGCGGCAAGACCATCGCCTCCGCAAGTACAGCAGCGAGGTCGGACTCGGCATTCGCGCAGGCGATCCTCACCGTGTCGAGGGCCATCTTGTACTCGCCGGGGTGACGCACCAGCTTGTCGGCCAGCTCGGTCTCGCGCAGCGGCGCGTGCTTCGGCGTGGTCGGCCGGAGTGCGAGTAGCTCCTGTTCGCCAGCGGTGGCCTGAGTGAGGATTGCCTCCCAACGCTTGCGGCGCGGGTTGTCCTTCGCGAGCGCCGCCAACTCGTTTCGCGCCAGCCCGGCTGTGACCCTGGCCAGGCGGACGTTGCGATCGAGCCTTCGACGGGCGGGGTTCGGAATCACCGCGTCGGGGTCGTACGGCTCGGTGGTGCGCCCATCCAGCTGATTGATGCCCCAGCGATGCACCTCGTGGTGAAAGCCATTCTCCTGGGCCCAACGGCCGCGCAGGATCGCGTACAGATCGACGACCGGCAGGGAGCCGACCGCCAGCAGGTTCACCTGGCGGCCGTCGCTCGTCCGCAGCGAGATCCGTCGCACGCGCCCCTGCCCACCGCCGAGGTTCGTGCGCGCATCGCACGCCTCGAGGTGCTGACCGTCATGGTCGAAGGCGACGTCGAAGGCGGTCGGCGCGAGCAGCGGGTAGGGCTTGCGTTCGTAGGTCACCAACTCGAAGCCCTCCTCGCGAAGCGCCACGAGCTGCTCGGCGTAGGCACCGCCACGATCGAAGCCGAGCACGATCCGAGGCTCGGGCCCCACCATCTCGCGCAGCAGCTTCGCCACCGCCGACAGCCATGTCGTGAGCGAGCCGTTCGTCACGTCGGACAGGCGCAACACCGGGTTGCCTCTCTCGTCGTGCACGTACACGTCCGTGACGCCCGGTCGCACGCGCTTGTCCTGCATGCGCCACCCCTTGCGGATCGTCTTCTTGCCCGTGTACGGCCGTAGATGATTGTCGACGTAGAAGACGACGACCTCGCGCTCCGTCTCGGCGTGGGCTTGCTTCACGTACCGGCGTGCCATCGCCAGGTGCACACGCGCCGAGCGTTGATCGCACGCGAAGACGCCGAAGACCCGCCGCACCCACGTCGCCGACGGCGCTCGATCTGCTCGCACCAGATCGTGCCCGCTCGCCGTCATCAACCGACGCACCCCCTCCACGCATCTCTCGCCGAGCGCCAGCGCGCAGACGAACGCATCGAGCGCGATGCGCAGACGTTCGCGCATCTCCTCGTCTTCGCACTGCTCGCCGGCCGCCTCGTACAATCCCAGCCGGTGCAGCATTGCCACGAGCAGCCATGTGCCGACGTGCTGGACCCATTGCGCCGACCGCACCGGGCGCGCGTTCAACGTTGCCGATGCGCCGTCGCCTTCAGCCAGCGCCGCATGCGGGCTCCCGCTCGTCGCCATCGGCGCAGCCTCGGACACATCGTCGTGCTCGTGCTCGGAGCGTATCGATGGCTCGGGAAAGCTCGTTTGCGTCGGCGTCGCCGCCTCGCCAGGCGTGACCGTCGCCGCGCTACGCTGCGAGTCCCACTCCTTCTTCAGCCGACCCACCGTGGCGCGCGATGCACGCCGCTTCACCAGCTCCCACGTCCCGTCCACCGACCCTCCTGCCTCGAACGACGCGAGGACCTTCTTCCGATCGCGCGCCGTCAGCCCCTTGCCCGCGAAGCTGCCGCCGTGCTTGCGTGTCGTCGCCGCGACGATCCCGTCTTGCTCCACCGCTCGCCGAAGAAGGCGGACCATCTCCGACGAGACGCCGAACGCC
Organism: Solirubrobacteraceae bacterium; assembly: GCA_035507305.1. Classification (GTDB taxonomy): domain Bacteria; phylum Actinomycetota; class Thermoleophilia; order Solirubrobacterales; family Solirubrobacteraceae; genus Palsa-744. The sequence continues at coordinate 2,163 of DATJOE010000219.1, forward strand.
TGCGCGATATGACCGAGGTGCGCCTTCGGCTCCTCGCAAAGCGCAATCAGAAGTACGTTCCGCTCCGCATGGTCCCTCGCGCCGAACGAGCCGACCAGTCGCCCTCCCACGAACACCTGCCGAGTGCCGTCTTCGGCCACGACCACGCAGCTCTTCGCGTCGAACCAGGTCGTGTTGGGGGTCGGATCGGGCAGATCCAAGGGGCGCGACGTCGGCTGCTTCATCGCATGCCGAGACACCCGCGTCCGCCGAAAAATTCCCAACCTTTCCCGGGACGCTCGTCGAATCGCGTTCCCCGCGCTTTACGCCGCGACGTCGCGACTGCCGATTAGGCTGCGCGAACCCTGGGGCACGCATCGACCGCGAATCTATCATCTGGGCGACCGCGAGGCCGCCACCCGTTCGAGGCGGCACCGCTGTTCACCGTACGCGAGGGTGCTCGCGCCGAGCGCCGAGCCACGTCAGCGATCGCGGACGCGCGGCGTTCCAGGGCACGTTCGACGTCCGCAGCGGCCCGCTCGGGAGGCTCACTTCGTAGTCCTCATTACCGTTCCACCGTTTTGGTCAATCCAATAAACGCTCGTGGCGTGATCAGCGACAATTACTTCTGCCGGTTGGCGACAACTAGAATTGCCGGTTCGCCGCCGTCCTGACG
>DATJOE010000220.1:0-27658 GCA_035507305.1 Solirubrobacteraceae bacterium
ACTGCACCGTCGCCCTCTACAACGCGGTCGAGGAAGTGGTCGACGGCCACCTGGCGAACATCGTGAGCGACTCCTGGAGCAACGGTCCCGAAGAAGAAGAAGGCGAAACGACCGAATCGCGGGAAGCGTTCAACCACGTGCTGCTGATGGCGGCCGGCACCGGGGTGGGCGTGCAGTTCTCCTCCGGCGACGAAGGGGACAACTTCATCGTCTCCGGCGAACAGCTGCCGTCGTTCCCGGGGACGAGCCCCTACGCGACCGCGGTCGGCGGCACCAGCGTCGAGATCGGCGCCCAGGACACCCGCCTCGGCGAGGTCGGCTGGTCGACCGGCATCAGCGTCCTCTGCACCGCCGAACTGGCGACCCTCGGCGGCTGCGAAACCTCCGAAGTCGGCCAGTGGCTGCCGCCCGCGCCGGGCGAATACGACTACGGCGGCGGCGGCGCCACCAGCTATGTGTACCCCGAGCCCTGGTACCAGGAAGGGGTGGTGCCGCAGGCGCTGGCCGAACGCAACGCCGCGGACACATATGAGCTCAACCGCGTGGAGCCCGACATCTCGATGGACGCCGACCCCTCCACCGGGATGCTGGTGGGCGAGACCCAGGAGTTCCCCGACGGCGTCTACTACGACCAGTACCGCATTGGCGGCACCAGCCTGTCATCGCCGCTGTTCGCCGGCGTGATGGCCGACGCCGACCAGGCTGCGGGCGAAGCGCTGGGCTTCGTCAACCCGCTGCTCTACCAGCTCGAGAGCTCGCCCGCCACGGCCGCGAGCGCCTTCTACGACGTCGTGCCCGGGGGCAAGCAGGCGCTCGCCAGGAACGACTACGTCAACTCGGTGGGCCCCGAAGAAGGCCTGGTGCGCCAGGTGCGGGTGCTCGAATACGAGGGCGTGGAGGAACACTGCGACGGCGCCGGGCATTGCGAGCAGCAGAACGTGGAGCTCGAAACCGCGCCTGGGTTCGACTCGATGACCGGCGTCGGCACGCCCGGCGACGGTTTCGTGGCGACGCTGGCGGGCAAGCCCTAACGGGCCTGCGGCAGCGTGGCCGGACCCGTGCGCCCGCGCGCGGGCGCGGACGGAGGCGGCACCACCGGGCCGACGTCGCCGTCGGGCGCCTCGTCGAGGTCGACGATCACCGGCGCGTGATCGCTCGGGCCCTTGCCCTTGCGCGCCTTGCGATCGACCCAGGCCGCGCGCACGCGCGCGGCCACCGCGGGCGAGCCGAGCACCAGGTCGATGCGCATGCCGAGGTCCTGGTGGAACATGCCGGCGCGGTAGTCCCAATAGGTGAATACGCGCTCGGCGGGCCAGCGCTCGCGCACCAGGTCGTGCAGGCCGAGCGCCTCGAGCTCCGCCAGCGCGGCCCGCTCGGGCGCCGTCACGTGCGTGTGCCCCTCGTACGCGCGGGGATCGAACACGTCCGCGTCCGCCGGCGCGATGTTCATGTCGCCGCACACGAGCGTGGCCGTCCGCTCGCCCGCGGTCGCCTCCTCCGCCGTCGCCTCGCCGGCGAGCGCCTCGCGCAGCGCCGCAAGCCACGCGAGCTTGTAGCGGTAGTGCTCGGAGTCCGGCTGGCGGCCGTTGGGCACATACACGCAGTGCACGCGCAGCGCGCCGCAGGTGGCGGTGAGCGCGCGCGCCTCGGCGTGCGGGAAGCCCGGCGCGCCGGCGAGCCCCGGCGTCACCCGCTCGAGCCCGGCGCGGGAGAGGATCGCCACGCCGTTCCACTGCACTTCGCCGTTGAGCGCGAACGCGTAGCCGCGGGCCGCGAGCTCGCCGCCGAGCAGCGCGGCGAACGCCTCGTCGGCGAGCTTCGTCTCCTGCAGGCACACCACGTCGGGCCGGCGCTCGTCCAGCCACGGCAGCAGCCGCGGCAGGCGCTGCTTGACCGAGTTGACGTTCCACGTCGCCACCCTCACCGCGCGTACGCTAGCGATGAGGCGTCGCCGGCAGAAGCAGCGCGGGCCCGCGCTGTCTCCCGCCCCTTTTAGAGGCGGTTTACGTGCGGAGGTAGCCTGCGGGCAGGTGAGCGGCGAGACGATCGGCACGGCGAGCGGAGCGGGGGTCGACTGGCGGCGCGCCGAGTTCGTGCTCACGTTGCTCGGCTTCCTCGGCTTCCTCACGCTGCCGATTCGCCTCACCACGATCTACGGCGGCCTGCCTGCGCACCCGCTGTTCGTGCACGTGCCGGTGGTGCTGATCCCGGTCACGGTCGTGGCGGCAGTCGTGTTCGCGCTGCGGGCCGAGTGGATGCGCCGCTACGGGGTCGCGCTGTCGCTGGCGGCGATCGTGGCGATGAGCTCGATCTTCCTGACGATGCAGGCGGGCGCGGCGTTGCGCGCCGCCCTCGGCCTCCAGGGCGAGGCGGCCAAGCTGATCGCAGAACACTCCGAAGCGGCGCACATCCTGGCGTTCGTGTACGTGGCCTTCACCGCCGCGCTGATCCTCACGTTCGCCGCGCAGCGGATCTCCGGCGGCATGCCTACGGGCCTGCAGCTGGTGGATCGGCCGCTGTCGAGCGCAGCGGCGCTGAGCGCGCTGCGCGTAGCGCTGGTGGCGCTCGCGATCGGCGCCGGCTACATGGTCTTCAGGACCGGCGACCTGGGCGCCAAAGCGGTGTGGCAGGGGCGCCTGCAGGCCGCCCACGGCTTCCCCGGCCCCGGCGGCGGCGGGGGCGGGGGCGGCGGGGCCTATCCGGCGCCTCCCGGCGGCCCGGCGCAGCCCTGACGGCGGCGCGCGGTGCACCCCTGACGGCGGCGCGGACAGCGGCAACGGTGTCGTGCGCAGCGGCACGGCGGCGTGCGCGGGCGCCGCGGCCGCGCGTCCCAAGCGCCGGCGAGCAAGTTTGGACCGCTGTCCATATGGCCGCCGGGGTGGGGCGGCGAGCATCGTGGGCGATGGCGCTGAGGGCCCTGTCTGCGCATGAGCTGGCCGAGACCGGCACACTGTTCGACAGCTTCATGGGCCGCGAGGACGGGGACCGCAAGACCGTCGGCGAGCTGCTCGAGATCTATCGCGAGCGCCGTGCCGCGCTGGAGGCCTCGGCGGACCCCGACGAAGACCTGCGCGTCAATCGCTTCATGAGCGATATGTCGAGCGAGCGCTGGCGCGAGGACCTGGTGATGCGGATCGGCGTGTTCGACGGGCAGGTGCGCGTGATCGACGGCACGCACCGCGCGATCGCCTACCTGGGCTGCGTGCAGGAGGGGGTCAGCCCCGAGCGCCTGCCGGCGCTGCACGTGGACTGCTGAGTCGGGCGCTCGCGGGTCGCGCGCATGCGAGCGTGGCGGACACGCTCATAGACGGTGTGGTCAGGCCGCGAGCGGCTCCGCGCGCTCGGATCCCATCGCCACGCGCGCACCCTGGCGGCGCCGTTCCAGCGAGCCCCACAGGTGCGCCACCGCGTAGGCGCGGTAGGGCCGCCAGCGCTGCGATAGTCGCTCGGCGGAGGCGCGGGCGCCGTCGCGGCCGAGCGCTTCCAGCCCTCGCCGCACCCCCAGATCCGAGGCCATGAAGGCGTCCGGGTCGCGCAGCGCGCGCATCGCCACGTACTCCGCCGTCCACGAGCCGATGCCGGGGAGCGCGAGCAGCCCGCGGCGCGCCTCGGTGCGGTCCGCGCCAGCGTCGAGAGAGAGCTCGCCGTGCTCGAGCGCCGTGACGAGGGCGCCGAGGGCGCGCCGGCGCGCGCCGGGCATCGCGAGGCCCCGGCCGGCGCCGTCCGCGAGCGCCTCCGCCGTGGGGAACAGGTGGGTGACGGCGCCGAACGGCCGCTCCAGGCGCTCGCCGTGGCCGGCCACGAGGCGCGCGGCGAGCGTGCTCGCCGCGCCGATCGACACCTGCTGGCCGAGCACGGCGCGCACGGCGAGCTCGGCGCCGTCCACCGTGCCCACCACGCGCCGGCCGGGAGCCTGCCGCACGAGCCGCCCCAGCGCCCGGTCCCGGCTGACGGCGTCGGCGACGCTCTGCGGGTCGGAGTCGAGGTCCAGCAGCGCGCGCGAGCGCTGGATCGCAGCGGCGAGATCGCGCAGGTCATCGAGCCGGTAGCGCGCCTGCACGTGAGTGCCGGACGGACGGAGCTCCACCGTCCCCGCGCCGCACGGCAGCCGCAGGCTGCGCCGGTAGGCGCCCTGCACGGCCTCCTCGACGCCGGGGACCACACGGCGGGCGAGGAACGCGATCGCCGCCTCGCCGTCGAACGGCGCGCGGCAGGGCAGCCGCAGCGAGACCACGCCGCTGTCCTGCGGGCGCCCATCGCTGCGCGCTCGCGCCCGCAACGCGCTCGGCGTCGAGGCGAACACCTCCTGCACGGTCGCGTTGAACTGGCGCACGCTCTGAAAGCCGGCGGCGAAGCAGACCCGCGTGACCGCCAGCGAGGTGGTCTCGAGCAGGATGCGCGCGGTCTGCGCGCGCTGGGCGCGCGCCAGCGCGAGCGGGCCCGCGCCGACCACCGCGACGAGCTGCCGGTGGATGTGGCGCTCGGTGTAGCCAAGTCGGGCGGCGAGCCCGCCGACTCCCTCCCGATCGACCACGCCGTCGGCGATCAACCGCATCGCGCGCCCGACGAGATCGGCGCGCAGGTCCCACTCGGGCGAGCCGGGGGCGGCGTCCGGGCGGCAGCGCTTGCAGGCCCTGAAGCCGGCCGCCTGAGCCGCGGCGGCCGAGGGAAAAAAGCGCACGTTCTCCCGTTTCGGGGTGCGGGCGGGGCAGCTCGGCCGGCAGTAGACGCCGGTGCTGGTGACACCGCAGAACACCCACCCGTCAAAGCGCGGGTCGCACGCTTCGATCGCCCTCCAAAAGCGGTCCGAGTGCACGTCCATGGGATGCACCATGCCAGATCGCCGCGCGCTCCCCCAGCGGAAAACGGACGTGATTGCGCGGCGGGCGCGGGGCGCCAAGAGCGGGGCGCGAGGCGGCTCAGGCGTGCGCGAGCGGCTGAATCTCTTCGAGAGCTGGGCCAAGGCGGTCGCGTTCGACTTCGATGTCGTAGCGGTCCTGGAGGTTCAGCCAGAAGCGCTCGCTGGTCCCGAAGTACCGGGCGAGCCTCAATGCGGTGTCGGTGCTGATGCGCCGTTTGCCGTGGACGATCTCGTTGATTCGTCGCGGTGGAACTCCGATGGCCACCGCCAGGCGATGCTGGGTGATCTCAAGTGGCTGCAGATACTCGAGCATCAGCACCTCGCCGGGGTGGATGGGGGGCATGATCGTGTCGTTGCTCATGGTGTGGTCTTTGCCTGGGTCTCAGTGGGAGTCGATGATCTCAACGTCCTCAGGTCCCGCTGTGGTCCACTTGAAGCAGATGCGCCATTGCTGGTTGATGCGGATGCTGCGGGAGCCCGCCCGGTCGCCCTTGAGCTTCTCGAGCCTGTTCCCCGGGGGGACGCGCAGATCCTCGAGCGTCTCCGCGGCGTCGAGGATAAGCAGCTTGCGCAGCGCGGCGCGTTGAGTGCCCCGGTCGAGCCTGCGCGCCCGCTGTCGCCGCCAGACTCGCTCGGTTTCTTTGTCCGCGAACGATCGCAGCACACGTCCCGTGTATAACGCGCTGCGTTATGAACGGCAAGCGTTATGCGAAGGGCACGACCTTGGGCTTCGCTGGTCGCTTGGATGCTCGCGCGTGCGCCGCTCGATCATGAGCCAAGGACCGATGAGGAGCGCGGCGACGCGCATACGGCCGCTGAGCCAATGCGAACCACTACGCGCTGGTCTCGGCTGGGCTCGTTTCTCTTGCCAGGTGAGTGGCGAACGGCTGGCTTACAGATCTGTTTGGGCTAGGCGCACCAATTCGTCCGGGTTTCGTACTACAATACCCGAGTGGAGATTCATCCGTCGGCGCGAAAGCACGGCATGGCTGACGAGGACATCAAGCACGCAACGAAGAATGCGATGGCGATCGACGATCAAGACGACGACACCCGCCTATACCTCGGGCCGGCGCGGAACGCCGAACTGCTCGAGATCGTCACGATCGTTCGTGACGACGACATGGAGCTGGCGATCCACGCAATAAAGATGCGCGACAAGTACCAAAGGCTTCTTCCGGAAGGCTGACTATGGCGAAGAAGACGTATGGCAAAACCGCAAGCGGTGTACCGATCACCGACGAGCTAGTCGAGCAGCTCGCTGCCAAGGCCAACGCCGGCTACGACGTAGAGCAGACGGTACGACGGCGCGGAGGTAGGCCGGCTCTCGGTTCGGCACCCGCGACTGTCGAGTCTGTGCGGCTTGAGCCGGAGCTGCGCGATGCGCTCCTAAAGCGAGCGGAACGAGATCACGAGACCCCATCCTCCGTGCTCCGCAAGGCGCTGCGCAACTACCTCCAAGTCGGCTGACAGTCAGGATCAATCCCGTATAGCACCGTATCTAACAGCGGTGCGTATTGACTGCGGTTGATGGGACACTTTGCAATTACGTCGTGGAGCCAGATTTGGGGGCTTTGCCCGGAGGTTTGGACGCTTGCACCCGTCCGGATTGGACGCTCTCTATGCGGGTTTGGGATGGGGCCTGGTTGCGGCGTGGCGCGCGGTGTTTTTTCGGGGTGGGGGAGCGAAAGTTCAACGCGCGTAGGCGCTCGATTGGCTCTAGAGGCCGTGGCTCCGGGGTGATCTCGCGCGCCTCGGCAGCGGCGGGTGTGCTACGCGGCGCTTGCATGGTCTTGGCGTGCTTCTTGCTCGCGTTCGCCTGATTCTGCTCGTTTGTCTCGCTTTCACGTTTAAGACCGGGGTGGATGCGCTCCAGAGCGAGCCGGTGGATGCGGGGCCAGCCGCCATGCTTTGGAAGCGTGCCCTTGGAGGGCGGCGTGCGTCCTTGTGCTCGCATCCAGCGCTGGAACCCGGCGTATGTAGAGCGCTCGCTCGCGGGGAGTTGTTCAAGATAGGGGCACACGTCAGTCAAGCAAGCATCCATGTCGGCCCAGACGGTGCGTTGCATCTCTCGCCGAGGGGAGGTACTCATTGCGGACAGGTAAGCGTGCTCGACCTGCTGGAGTCCCGCCAGTTCAAGCGCGGCTTTCCACTGATTCTCGGGGCTGATCGGTCGTTGCTTGCGTTTCACTGGTTTTGTGGCGGCCTTCACGGTCGTTGAGGACTTCTTTTTCGGGTCTTCGCGCCTACGCGCCCGCAGCGGGAAGGCATTTGCTTGTTGACGCAGTTTGCGCTTCATGGCTCGAGCGATCTGTTGCTCGGATGGCATCCGCAGTTCGTCAACCTTGATGCCTTCCTTTCGCATCTTCTTCAGCTCATCCCTGTAAGTGTCTCCACTGAAAGTCTTGGTGCCAAGGCGAATGGATACGGCCGTGAGGGCATCCGTGATCTGACGCTCGCTCAACGAGCGTTGCTTGTCAGCGTCCTGCGTGTCGATCGCTCGTGCGCGATCTGCGTCGGGGGTTTGGGCGAGTGCGAGCACTCCTTTCCAGGTGAGGGCTTTATCACGCCGTCTCGCATTTAGGCTTTCCACGATCCGCTTCGCACGCGGTAGATTCGGGACCGCGCTCTGGGAGCGCTTCTCATCGAAGGCGCGCTGCGTGATCGTGGTTGGTTCTCGGGATCAACCAGCAAGGAGATTTCCCGCACGACACGCAGTTGGAGCTTGAGGTCCATCCTCGCGTATCGACGCGCTCGTGCCGACGCATGAGGCCGGGGATAGGATGGCGCGCCCCGGAGATCGCAGGCCGCCTCAAAGGCTAGGCCAGGCGCTCTTTGACCATGATCCAGGGGCTTGGACATGCGCCGATTCTCAAGGGGTTGACCGCTAGCATTGCCGTATGGCAGACACGCCGCCCGATAGACCAAAGTTCAAGATGCTGGATCATGGCGCGCTACGGTGGTTGTGGAGGCGAGAGCTACGGGTCATTGATTCTATCGCTATAGGAGTGATCGCAGCACTACTCGCTGCCGGAGGGATTTGGGTCATCAGCGTGGCTGCGAGCAACGGCCATGAAGCAGGCGCGCATCATCCTCCGCTTCAGCGAGCCGGCCGGGGAAAGGCCCAGACGTCGCACGTAGAAGGCGAAGCGGGTCTTGCCAGACCAGTGTATGTGGACGATCTTCCCAGGGAGAATGGCTCGCCGATAGAACCAGGTTCAGTGTCGATTGGCGGGCGTAGATACGAACATGGGCTTCGCGCCGCTGTCAACTGGATAGAAAGCGAATGGGAAGCGAGCTATTTGATTCCACATGGCGCACGCACCTTCTCCACCATAATTGGTAATGACGATGAACAGTCGGACTCGCTGTGGACGAGCATGTCCCTTCTTTACGAAGTGCTTGCCGATGGAAAACTAGTCGGCTCTGGGCACGCGAAGGGGTACGCGCACGATGGTCCTATTCATGCTGACGTTGCAGGTCAGATCACACTGACGTTGAGGGTGAAGGCCGTGAGTGGCTTGAACTCAACAAACGCAGACTGGGCGGAACCAGTATTTCGCTAGCTTCGACCGGCGAGCCTGCAGGGTCGACACGGTTCTTGATCACTCTGCGTCCATTGCTCATTGACGGCGCGTCCGGGTCGCGGACGGCTCTCAGGACCAACGAAGATCGAGGGCTTTCTGCACAGCGGGACTTTGAGCGGCTGCCTCGATTTCGAAATCTTTCGATTGCCCGTTCGCGTGGGCGTAGGTTCGACGCGGCTCTTGTTTACGAGCCGTTGACAAGCGCTCACGCGGCCCGCGATCACGGCGGCGACTGCGGGTCGTGAACCCAACCGGCCCCGCGCGCAGCGCGGGCCTGAACACGGAGGTCTGCCTATGCCCGATCCCCAGGGGTCGTTCCCTGACGCTCTGATCCTGGCCGCACTCAAGCGCGCGGAACTTCACGGTGGCTGCGACGAGCTTGGCGCGCATTACTCCAGCGTGGTCGCGCACCTGGGCTTGAAGATGGGGTCGAGCACCGGCCATAAACTCCGCCCGCGCTTCCGCGAGATGGAGGCCGCGGGGCTGATCCGTGGCTTCAAGCGGCACGGAGCGATCGTCCACACGGCGACGCCGAAGGGCGAGCGGGTCTTGAAGGCGGCGGGTGAGGTCGTCCTGCCGGAGTCTCCGCAGCACCGCCGCTGGCGCGAGGCACGTGAGGCTGCGACGGAGCGCATCAGCGGCTTCCACGACGACCTGCGAGCGTTGATAAGCGAGGGTGCGACGCTGCTCGCTGGAGGCGACGGACTCGGAGGCGTGGTTTGGCCTCGGGGAGAAGATCGGGAAGGCGTGCAAGCGGCTCGGCTCCGCGACCTACTGCCTGCGCGAGTCGGTCGAGCCGGACGACGCGACTGCGGACGTCGAGGACAGCCGACGACTCGGACGCCGCAACCCGCGCTCCTGGGACTAAAATATCCCGGTAATTATACAGTCGGAGCTATTTAGTAGAGTTGCCGTCTGCGTCACCGTCGCGGTGTGCTGGGCGGAAGCACTCTGGACAAAGCTTCTCCAACTGATAGGAGCGAGCGTGTTCCGGAAACAATGCTTCGCACTCAATACATACTATGAGGCTGGTCGTGTCGACCGCTGATGGGTCAATAACGTGGGCGTTCATCCCGTTGAGAGAAAGATCGGGCAATGCTTCTTCGGCGGGCTCTGTCACGCCAGCAGCAGTTGCCACCGCTCGCTCCCAGTCGAGCCAAAGCCCGTAATCAACCAGATAGCCACGAAACCGATCTCGCGTCTCGGGTGGCAAATCCTCGCGTGGGAACTCGTGTATTAGCCGCTTCTCCAACAACTCATCCAGAGCATCCTCAAAGCGCCCGAAATCATCTCGAATCACCGCAAAAAACCGGGAGCGCGTAGTGGTAACTACTTCCTTGACAGCTCCAGTGAGCAACGTATTCGCGACAGACTCATACTCGATCTCGTCCTGGCCCTCTATGCTGCTCTCGCGAACTATCTGCATCACGGTCGCTGTCGTCCAGGGGGAGTCAAGTTTGTAGCTAACATAGCGCGCCAACCGCTTGAACATGAGAAGGAAATCACGCGGATTGCCCTCTGCTCCCTTTACAAGTTGCTCAAACGCGCTCCTATCGCGGAACATAGCTAGCAGAAACTCAGGATCTGGCTGGTCCTGCTGATATGGATCAAATACTGCAAGACCACGCTCCACATGCCTCATTCTTCGGAATAGCAGCGTCTCATAAAACGAGGAAAGATCGTCAATTCCGTGTAGCGCGCGATCAAGGTTCGTCGCGACAAATATATCGGCGTCAACCTCAAGCCCCCGATACCTCTCTGACGATCCTCGATTGTTGAGCCTAGTTTGATACCTGTTTGTAGCGATCTTGACTGATACTCTTGGGATGCCAGCGAGCGTTCGCTTCAATAGCTCAGCAAACTCAGGTTGGATAGCGGTCGTGGCGGAGTCATCTAGCACCGACCACTCGTCGATCTGAATATTTACCTGCGCGAAGTCGAGTAGCTCGACGACATCCCCCAGTTTTTGTCGAACCTCACCGTAACGCGGCACAGGCTCGCCTCGTCTGATACGACTACGCTCGCTGTCGGCGCTCGAACCACTCCCACGACCGAAGCCACCCGTGATCCTTCCTCCTAGCCGATTGCTGCCGATGTCTATCCGTGCGTCGATATCACGTCCGCGTCGCTTGTGGCTGTCTTCACTGTCAGTACTTGTCCATTCAACCGAGTCGAATGCACGTACTGGACGCCCATCCTCAGCGAGTTGCAATAGTTCCAGCACCAAGTCTTCCATCCGGGCAACAGCGCGTGCCTTCGTTACCCGCTGTGCTCTTATCCACGACTCCACCGCTCCGGCGAGCTTGCCCAGCATCAGTTCGAGGAAGGTCTGGAAGTACGCGTGGGCCCTTACGTGATCGCTGACGCGGGCACTGACCGGCGACACCAGAAAATCTTGTGCAGTGAGATTGATCGTCAGAACGTCACGAGCGCGTTTGCCTTCCTCTGCGAGCATCCCTAGAAGAAAAGTCTTTCCTGTGCCGCGACGACCGAAAATGACTTGCCAGTCCGGGTTGCGCAGCAATTCGAGCTGGTGGGTATCTACGAACAGATCGCCGTAATTCCCGTGCTGCTCGGCACGCAGGGGAAGCTGCTCGTGCTGACGTAGCGCCGCTTCAATCAGCTGCGGGTACAGCGCGGTTCGTTTGCGTCCTCCGTGTGCTGCCAAGATCCCTCCCTCTAGATCGTCTCACCCTCAGGCACCCCAGCACGCGCGAAAACGGACGAGCCTTGGTGCGTCGCCGCGCTGGCCCGGTAGGCTATCGCAATTCGAATAGTCGCGATCCGCGCAGGGCCGAAGCGCTGCGATCGGACTATCTGCGGTTGTAGGTCTCGCGTCACCCTAAAACCGTAGGTCGCTGAGGCGACGGCTTTCGCAGCATAGGCTGGCGATACGCCGGTACATCGTGATCGCGTCGTGTTACCGGATCGCGCCCAACCATCGGGATGACCGACCCGTCGTCTGCTGCTGGCATCCTTGGGCGATGGCTCACGAATCCAGCATCATCTTGCAGTCGACCAGGATCGGCGTCCTTCGGGTCGACCCGCTCCAGATTCGCCCCGACCCGGAAGCGTCCCGACCGACGCTCGTCTTCCCGCTCGGGATCGAGCTATACAAGGGCGAGAGTGATCTGTTCCTGGATCGGCTAGAGGCGGTCCTGACGACGCGCCCGCCGACCGGCCCGCGCAGGCGTCTCGGCCTGGCAGGAACGATCAGCGGCACCGGCGGGCAACACGGGCTGCTGAACTCGCAGCCGCAAGGCGCCGGCCCTGTCCAAGCACAGCTACGGATCGAGCTTCTCGGTGAGGACTTGCGCCTGCTCGATGAGCTTGTGCAGAGCGCCACCGGCACAGTTGCCGAACTATCGCTCGTCTTCGACCTGCGAGTCTGCCTGATCCGTGAGGTTGTGCTCGACAACTCACGCGGCACGGCCTTGGACGTTCTACCGCTCGCGGGTCCAAAAGCGGAAGAACTGCAATCCAGTTGCCGTGCGATTTTTGGGCGCGTCAGTTGGCCCCTGCGCTCGGCCACGACCGCTACCGGCTCATCGCGGTCAAAGTGCCCGCACCGGAAGGACCGCTGGGTGATGGCCTGGTGCCGTTGTTCGATGCTGCCAGCCGCGCTTACGATGCCGCCGAATGGCGAGAGAGCATCCAGAAGTGCCGGGACGTTCGCCACTACGTCGAGAAGCACTTGGAGCTACAAGAGAAAGAACGCGTCGCGCAAGCTATCGCGCAACGTTTGAGCGTGGACCCGGATGACCCGCGGATCAAGTTCCTCGACGCGACCTGGCAGGCGCTCGCCGGCCTCACGAGCGACGCTCACCATCTCGACAGTGTCGGTCGACTACAAGCAGCGACTGCTCACGCCGCCTTGCTCGTGACAGCGACAATGGTTCAGCACGTCGGCGAGCTTGTCGGGCCGCCGTAGTGTCGTGATCTTGGTCGGCTGCTTCGGGTCCCCGATTACAGAGACTCCGCGTACCTCGTGGAGTAGTTGCAGGTTCCGACGTATAGCTTTGGGCGGAAGGCAAGATATGCGATCTAGTGTTGCCTATATGAACAACAATTCTTTTACTAACGAGCCGCTGTTCTACTGCCTAGCACCAGTGTTTATGATCGTAGCGATCATCGTGAGTATCGTCGTCCCAGGTATTTCCTTGCTTGGTGCGTTCGTCAATGTCTTTCTAGGGATAGCTGTGGCCCACATAATCGCCATGATTTTCAGTCCGTGGTAGTCGTGGGTTCTAGCTGATTTTAGAGGCCAGCGTGAATAGGGTGCCACCCTCAACCGAGATCAACAGACAGATCAAGCCGAGTTTCGTATAGCGATACTTGAGTTCGTACCTGTCGCGGCGATCGAAGTATTCTCGTAGTTTTCTCGGCACTCCAAAGGTCCATTTCCGCTCACTGCGGGGTGTACGGAAAGGACCATCAATCCCAAAGGAGAGGACTGAGACGAGCACAGCTACGAAGGAGAAGGCCGCGCCGGAAAACAAGGAGGCACGGGTTAGCCCGTGGGATTGGAGCGCAAAGGTTGTCGCGGCGACAAGAATAAACGAGCCGGTCGTCAAGATGACGCCAGCGATACTCTCAAGGCGCATCCAGTCTTGCGGCGTCGGTGCGGCTGGTTCTCTGTTTGACGGTGGCTTGGAGTTCATGGGCGCTCATTCGCGCCCAGCACTCCGCCTCCTTTGACGTGAGGATGCGTTCCCGTGCCAGTGTTCTCAGACGCCCATCCGACCTGTGCGTCGAACGAGGATGGCGAGGGGCCCGTCCCGCTGGAGCGTGGCTATCCTCTGGGGATGGCAGATAGGTACATCAACACTGATTGGGCGGGGATCAACCAGGGTACGTTTGCGAGCCTTCTCGCTGTAAGTGAAGCATCGACCCGGTCCCTGTGGGAGAGCGTCGGAGTGCTGGCGTCGAAGAATCTTACGAGCGTAGCCGAGGCCAATCTCGTGTCGATGGTTGGGACTGCGGGGCTGGCTGGCGGCGTCGCCACGGCCGTTGAGCGCTTCGAGAACACGATCCTGGATGCGACGTTCGAGGCTCCCGTGAGCGACATCATCGCCGAGGCCCGGATCACGGCTCTTGAGGACGCTGCCGGGACGGTCAATGCACTGGCTACCCGCGTCAAGATGGACGCAGAGCTTCTTGCGGTAGCACCCAACGCCTTCGAGCCATCTATGCGCGCACTAGCAGACCAGGAAGCGAAGTTTGCGGGTGTAAGAGATGAACTGAATGGGCTGTCTGATCGGATGGCGGTGATTGAGGACCAGATCGCAAACGCCGGCCTTACTCAGATAGGGATTTCGGATGCGGTCAGGACAAGTGGGCTGATGGCGAAGTCCATTCAATCCGAGGGGACGATGCTTCGTGTTGGAGAGACGTTCACGCATTTGGCGACGGCCGGCATCGCCGACACGCTGCGGAATGGCTTGTACGCCGACGCTCTAACCGAGAACACGAGGTTGATTCGTTCTCTCGAAGAGTCAGCGCGCGTGAGCTTTGCTTTCACCCCCGCTGATCTAACACTCGAGAAGATATGTCCGGCACTCTCGGAGGCGATCACGAGCGCGGCAAAGAACAACTTTGGCGAGGTGCTCGAGAGGATCGCGATTGACTCGATCTTCCCGACGCTCGACAAACTCACCTTCCCCGAGCCCTTGGTAGTGATCCGCGAAGCTGAGTCGCATCGGCTACTCATCGTTGAACGCTTCCAGAACCAATGGCGGGGAGGGCAGCACTGGTTCATTTTGTCGCTGCTCTCAGAGGACGATCACTACCTTCTGGCAGGACTGGAGCCCGAGGAAATGGAAGAAGCTCTGGAGCGTGCTTTGGAGCAGGTGATCTTGGATGGCGAGTACACACAACTGCTCACGTCGGCACTGGACAGCGCGCCGTTCATCGACACTCTCCAGCGTAAAGACCTCCGACGCGGCCTTGCCCTTGCTCAGCAGGGCGAGTTTGACGATGCACTTCACCAGTTCCTAGCCGGAATGGAGGGCGCGTTTTGGAGCGCTGGTGAAGGCTTGGAAGTAGTCGATGAAACGCAGCGACAACTACAAAAGCCGAGACAACCCAAAGCAGAGAGCATCGAGCCCGTGTTTAAGCAGCTTCCAGGGCGTGAGGGTTTCTCAACATTCCTCCTGTACAAAGTCTATGGAGGACACGGCAACCACGCTCGACACGGACGGTCCAGCTTTCCTCGACGGCAGCACGTTCTCTGTCTGGTTGTCGCTCTCGCCGGCTGGATGGACATTCTGATGGAGGTGCCCGCCCTTGAAGTCCTAAGCCAAATGCTCAGGGACGCGCTCGCTGAGCACGATTAGGGCTACCAACGCCGGACGGTGTACCGCTACTTTGCTCCGGAGACTTCTGCTTGCCCGGCAGGCTCATCGGTAGCGTCGGGCGTGTAGCGGGTCTTCTCGGCTAGCTGTGTCAGATAGTCGCGTCCCATCACGAGCACGCCTGCTGCGAAAGCGCCGGCGAGTCCGGCCCAGGCCAGTTGATATGCCGTCTCGCGGGCTATCGCGTGATGGTCAGGCGTGAGGCCAGTAAGAGCGGCGAGTATCCCTACCACAACGCAAGCAATCCACCAGCTACGCAGCGCTTGTAGCTGCGGGTCAACGTGAAAGAGGCGATGGCTCTCGATCATCAGCGCGATCAGGAGCGCCGCGAGGATGCCAGCGGCGGCCGTGTAGAAGCTGTCGAGGGCGTGCGCGGGTTGTTTGCCGACATTCGCGTACAACGCGGGTACGAGCATGAAAGTGAACGAGCACATGGCAAGGGGCATGTATGCCAGCATCCCAATCTCGTCCGAACGCGCATGACCTGGTTCGACCTTCACCGAGCGACCCAAGAGAAAGGCGAGGAACAAAGCCGGGGCCGCGTCGATAGCAATTGGCGCGTAATGCTTGCTGGTCGCGGCGTTGAAAAGCAGGACCGGGATTCCGAGCAGCACCGCCGTAGCGATTCCGGCACGATTCCGTGGCTTCGCGCAAGAGCGCTTGAAGCGCTGCACAAGTTCGCGCCTGCGCTCCGCCCCAGAGGGAGCTTTCTCCGGTGTCTCGAGCGCTGGACTCGCCATAGTGATCGGATTCAGGCTAGCGCTGAGGGCGGGGGATTACGGATAAGCACGTTAGGCAGAGCGCAGCGGGTGGCTGAGTATCGTCCGGGCCAGGGCCAAGGCCCGCACGCGATCCCATCCGCCGTGTGCGTCGAACGAGGATGACGAGGGCGCTTCCGGGCGCTCGCGCGCCCACTCCTGATAACCCCGCTTGGTGGAGCGCTCGCCTGAGCGAAGCTGCCGCAGGTAGGCGATTACATACGGCAGGCAATCCTCGACGTCGCTCCAATCCTGCCGGCGCGTCTCACCAGGGAGAGCAGCGCCGACTGCGCGACTGTAGTCCGGGCGCTGGTCGAGCGGTGGCGGTCCAGCCGGTACGTCCAGCCCACGGGCGGCGCGCATCTGCTTCCACTCGCTCACGCACTCAGCCCACAGGCGACCGCGTTCCCGACCGTAGGGGATGCTGTTCGCCGCGACAAATACCCATATCTCTTTGCTGGTTAGCTCCGTGCCATAGATTTCGTAGGCGCGATCGAGAATCTCAGCGGTGGTCGGGGCGTACTTGCCTCGACCCTGGTCGCCGCGCGGGGGACGCGGCGCAAGATCAGCGAGCGCCAGCGCCCGGCCCCAATCGCCACCCATCGCCGTTCTGATCTGATCCTCGCTCGGGAGGCGGAGTTGCCGGCCATGCAGATAGGCGGCATGATCCTCCCGGAGCAGCTTCGCGCGCTCCGTCCGGTACTGCACGGGACTCACGCTCTGCACGTTCAGGCGGAGCGCCACGAGCCGGAGCGCGAAGGCGATCAGGTCGTGCGTCAGCCAGTTGTGCGCTGGTTCGGTTTGCGCGCGCCCGAGCCGGTGAGCGTGCGTGCTCGCCGGGGCGTGCGCTAGCACGAGCACATCGCGCCACGGCATCCGTAGACATTCCGCGATCCGGTGCGCTCGCGGCAAATTGGCGAACGCCCGGCTGACCTGTCGCGCTGCGTCGAAGCACCGTTGGCTGACCTGGACCGGGTTCTCCGCGTCCGCGTGGCTGGCAACCTCACGCACGGCACGCAGGAGCATCAGCGCATCGAGGCGCGGCATGGACGCGCGCTCGTCCGCTGCTATTCGCCCTCCCGCCGCGCGGGACTCTGACCGGGATTGGGCACGTTCTCGCTGGCTGGTGGTTCCTGTGCGGGTTCGGGTGTCGTGCTCGTCGTGTCTCCGCTGGTGCGCGGGACTGTTTCGCCCGTGTTCGGCGCGCCGCCGTCTTCTTCGCTGCGCTTGCGTTCGGCTGGCGTTTGCCCGTCGACTGCTTCTTCGTGCGGACGGAGAAGTGCTTGCGATGCGCCGGCACCCGCGCACTTGTTCAACAGCTTTTCCGCGTACTGCGTGAGGGAGTAGGGCGGGTTCTGGTCAGTGTTCACGATCACGTTCTTACGGCGGAAGGTGCCGCCACCACCCCATTCTTCATGCGCGTTCGGGGCGCTGGCGATGAGCTTGAATGCTTCTTCCGCGACCTTGCTGCTCGGGAAGACATAGATTTCCAGCGCTGTCGCCTCGGCGCGGGTGTCGGCTTCCGTCTGCTCGGCGAAGCTCTGAGCCAACCAGCCGCCAGAGACGGCTTTCTGCGCGACCTCATGTGTAGATGAAGCAAGGCCGGTCATGGCGCGCTGCTGCGCACGAGCACACTTCGCTATCACGTTCGCGGAGACAACATCGCTCCCGCCGCAAGCGGATAGAAGCGCAGCGCAGGCTACGGAGAGTGTCGTCCCGATCAGGGTTCGTGGGTGAACAAGGCTGATCACTTCGTTTCTGGTTCCTTTCTCTTGTCATCACTTCCGCTCCGACGATCCGCGTCGGCGCGTTTCAGTTCTCGCTCCAGGGCTTCCATGCGCGCGATCAATTCACCGCGTTTCACATCAAGAGTCTTGACCAGACCCACGAGCAGGTCGTAACGCACATCAACAAGACCAGCCTCGACGCGTTTGATCCGTCGTGGCGTTGTCCCGAGAGCCGTAGCTAGCTCGGGCACGCTCATTTGTTTCCGCTCGCGTAGCTCGCGGACAACGCGGCCGAGCGCGAGCAGCGCTAGCTCATTAGCGCGTGCTTCCCCCTTATTCGGGGTGCGTTTAGCCACGGCCGGACTCCCGACCGTTTGTAGACGTTTGTCTGCCGTAGCAATACGGCCCGCTCGCGCGAATCCCTGCACGAACGGGTCGTTTGCTAATCAAAGTGGTCAAGGAAATCCTCCAGGTCTATGTCGGTGTCTTCTTCCAGCAGCGCGTCAAGCCGCTCCGAGTCCCAGGACTCGTCAAGCTCGTCCGGCTCACCATCTGCCGCGAGAAACGGGCCGCGCTCAAGCCACGGACGTTGCGCGGCGCGCTTCTGCTGGCAGTGGTTAGCTCGCTTGCTGGTCTTTGAGTTCATCGTCGGTGGAAGCGCCAACGCGAGCGCGACTCACCACGGCTGCGCCCGAGTGGTGCGAGCCGCGAGTGAGAGCTATGCGGTTGGCAAGCAGCTTCGGCTGCTCCTTTCGACGCCTATCATCGAATCGAGAGCGATGCAAGCGAACTTCGCGTGAGTCAGCGAACGTTGTGCGCTGGAAGATTTGGTTTTGCGGAGCGCGGATTCCGTGTTACAACTCATCTACTTCGCAATCCACTGGGCGGAGACCGTCCAACTGGAGGCAGTTATGCAGCGCAACAACACGTATGCCGCGACTCAGGTTCCAGCCACCCGACCGGCTGCTCGGCGCAGCCAAGTTCTCCGCTTCGGATGATCTCCGTGGATCACTGAACGCGGTCAAGCTCGTTAAGAGCCAGCGGTGGGTTTGGGATGAACTGCGTGAAGCCTGCGACCTAGAGGTCAATTACGCGCGCCACCGTGATCCTGGGCATTGGGAGTTGGCCTGCATCGCCTACATCACGTCCGGCCAGGTGGATGTGCAGCCCTGGTGGGATAACGCGAGCGATGAGCTTTGGGACGAGTGTGGCTTCGAGGTGCGGCCGAGCTACGCGACCACCTGGCGGCGGCTCGCTGAGCTAGAGGATGTTTTGCGACGAGTTTCTACACAGCGCTGCGATTGACTGGACGGAGGATGAGACACACGCCCAGCTAATCCATGATTGTCGTGAAGGCGACAAATGTAAGTACCCGGAGCAAACTGGGCCACGTCGCGCGAGCACGGAAGCAGCGCGGGAAATCCGACAAGACCTGGCCGAGCAAACACAGGAGGACGCGGAAGCTCAAGTTAAGAAGTACACGCCGAGCAAAGCAGAAACCGTGATACGGAAGGGCCGAAAGTACAAGCGCATCCGCATGAACGGCTGCTGGTTCATCACCCGCGACTTTGATGCCGGGATCAGGTCATACAGTGGGCCTGAACGACCTTCGAGACGCATGTGGCATGGGTACGCATCCGGCAAGCTCATCGATCATTTCACCGGGGGCGTGATCCCGAGCGTGGATAGCGCTAGCAAGCAAGAGTTCAAGATATTTCCTGAGCTGTTCGACCAAGGCAAGGAGATGATCGGCCAAGCACCGGAAACAATCACCGCCGATCGTGGTGTCTCGCTGAGCGAGTGCTACGAGCACGCGACTCGCGCCGGCAGCGCACCGATCTTCCCCTGGCGCGTGCAGACTGGAGAACGACAGGCACGGGGTCAAGCGTTGCGCTGGTTGCGGCGGCCCGATGCAACAAACGAAATTCTCGACCGCGAAGGGGCAACCCCGACTCTGGTTCCGCTGCCAGCGCAAACTCACACCAGCCTGCGAGAAAGACCAGACGATCTCCTGCTCAACGAACTGGCGCTTCGTCGTCCCGCTCGCACAGACCGAGGGCCTGTACCACGAGCTACAAAAATCGCACGCCACCTACGAGGCCACCCATCTCTACTGGAGGAATCGCTACCGGGTCGGCTCGGACGTTCTCGCAAACCGGAGCAAGCGTGTCGGCATCGGCTGCCACCGCTTGAGGGCGAACGTCGCGTGTTTCGTGGACTGGCTAAAGATCGCGGCGCGTTGCGGCTGGCTCGGCTCCACCCGCAACAAGACCCGGCACCCCGGCGAGCGAGAGTTCCAAGAGAGTGCGGAAGAAGCCGTCAAGGATCTTTTGGACGAACGAGGCTTCCTCGGACTGAGCGGCAGCTACGGACCAGCAGCGCTACGGCTTGGCTTCAAGATCGGCAAGCCACCCTCAACCCTCCCGCCGCCAACGCCCATTTGAGCGAGGCGAACAAGCAGCAGCGACCAACCACCGAAGCGCTCAGGGATCGCCCCTGGGTGCTTTCGCGCTTTCCAGAGCCCAAGCAACTCGCGCAGCACCAGCTCAGCGCACGAAACGACCGCTACGGCTCCAAAAACCCCAATTTCCAGGGTTACGCCGTAAATCCAGCCCAAACTGCGAACTGAAACACGAAGTCTCCTTGATGGAGCCAACCGGGATCGAACCGGCGACCTCCTGCTTGCAAATTGCGCTGTCCGCGACTGTCGCGACCGGCCGTTTTGGCTCTAGTCCTGGGAATACTCGGCATCTACGCCGATGGCCGCCGAACCCAAAATACGGTCGATTTGTGCCCATATCCGGGCTTTTGGGCACAAAATTGCGTTTGTGCCCAACGCTCCGCCCGCCGAGGATGACCAGAATAGACGGGTGTGTTTTTTTGAGAAACGCGTCTGTCTATCTGTCGTTAACCCATCCCGTGTACAGGCCTTGCAATGGGCACAAGGCTGGCCGTAGTAGAGAAGCTCCTGTCGAGTAAGCAGGCGATGGCTCAGCAATTGCGGCCCGCGCTTTCGGCGGCTCTGCCAGCTTTGTGCCCGTCTTGTGCCCAATGACGAGCGGCCACCTGAAGCAGGATGTCGGTTGTCCCTTGTGCCAACGGTTCGAGCCGCGCACACGATGGAGGCCGTTAAGCGGTCAAGCAAAGCGATACTGAGCCTTAGGTTTACCGCTGCTCGTCCGCAGCGGTAGCGTGTTTCGCGCCCGCGAGCGCACTCGCATCCACGCATAAGCGCCGGTCAAAGAGTTGCTCTCGCGGTTGCCATGGAGCTCGATCCGGCCCGCGCGCGGCTAGGCGTAACGGTCGATTGTGTGGTTCAGGCTTGTCGTGCAGAGGGGCCGCTGGAATGCCGGAAGCGTGCAGGTTGATCGGAAGACGAGTTGGTCAACGTGGGCGGGAGCGTTTTCGATGCCGACTAGTCCGTTCGCCGTGTAGCTCCCGCCGCTCGGCCAGCCGGAGCCTCGCACGCCGGGAGGATCTTCGAATAGCGCGATGTTCGACCTCAGCCGGTAGACCTTCTCGTCGGCGGGGATGCCGCTTTCGCATGGGAATCCGACGTTTCGGGCGAACGCACTAAAGAAGGGGCACGCTTCTGCGGCCCGGCAAGATGCGCAGGCAGGCTCGATAAACAGCGTCAGGCCAGCCTCGTGACTGTAGTGCCTCGGTCTGGCATCGCCACGCGGCCAGGTTGTGACTGAGGTCCCGCCATCAGCGGCGACGAAGCCCGCGCAGCTCATACCTACGGGTGCGAGAAGGTAGTCCTGCGTGTTTGTGTATGCAGCGAGCCCCTCGGTCGTGGTGTTGGAGGTCACCGTCAGCTCGCTCGGCGTGCCCGGGTGCGGGCCGTTGTAGCCGAACGTCGTGGGGCATCTGACGACCGGAAGCGTGGCGGTATGAGCGGAGGCGACGGCGGTCGGCAGGGTCAGGCCGGCGGCGAGGGCCAGGATCGTGAGCGTGGTCCGCATGCGCCACAGAATCTAGCTGATCGGATTCTGAGGATCCTCTGCATGCAGGGCGATCCGGTGTCTGACATCGAACATGCATGCTAGGCGGGGGCATCGAAGGCGTGGGCGCCGCCGCGCGGTAGCGCGGGACGAAAATCTTTGCAAACTTTGGGACTATAAGGTACGCTCCGGGCGGAAAGAAGGTCCCCGTGACCCACGGGTTTGCACATGAGCGATCAGCTATGGATACGAGTCGGCGTTGTAGCCAAGGATCTTGGCCTTTCGACACAGGCTGTCCGAGACCTCATCCGCAGCGGGAAGCTTGAGGCATCGAAGGACCCAGAGGGCCGTTGGCTCATTGACGCTGCAAGCGCGGCGGCATATCTCAAGACCCACGGTCGACGCAAACCCGATTCGGCGAGCACCGAGAAGATCGAACGCCGCCTAGACGAACTCGCACAGACGGTCGAGGCGCTGCAGGAGTCGAACCTGGGCGCAGGCGGACGGCTCGTAGCTGCGGAACGCGAGCGAGACCGCTATCGAGCGGAAGCAGCGACTGCTCGGGGGGCTGCACTGCAGCTCGTCGGCTCAGCAGAGGAGAAGAGTCGCGTTGTTGAAGGGCTCTTGAGGGT
The DNA here is from genome assembly GCA_035507305.1 of Solirubrobacteraceae bacterium. Lineage (GTDB taxonomy): Bacteria > Actinomycetota > Thermoleophilia > Solirubrobacterales > Solirubrobacteraceae > Palsa-744. The sequence continues at coordinate 21,863 of DATJOE010000220.1, forward strand.
GCTCCAGCAGCAGGAGACCGCGCTATTGCAGCTGCTGGCACCAGGCTCCCTCGACGACCTTTTGCCCGTGAAGGAGGAGGCGCCTTAAGGGGGAAGTCGGGGGAACGGACGACGGCGGGCGCCAGAGCGACGCAACAACTGGGGAGGCGGGACCCTGAGACTCAGTGGGCGGTTTATTCGAAGTACGAACGGGCTTCGAGCCGATGTAGAAGCCGCCAAGGTCGAAGCTCGGGTCTTCGCCTTCTTTGGCTTCGCTTTGGCATTGGGAATTCCGGACGCAACCTCGTCGTGGTCGCCGGTGATCGCAATCCCGGTCGCCTTCCTGGCATTCGCCAGCGCCACACCGTTCCTGTGGTACGGCACTTGGTTCGCGATCACTTTTCTCGGCTTCGGCCCGTCCCAACCACAGGCCAGCTCTCGGGACCACCGCAGGCGCTGTGTCGTTTGCCGAAGTCAGTGCCGACTCGCCGCAGCACGGCTGGAGGCTCTCATCGCCCGAGTAGAGGCGTCACTTTATACAGCGACTGCTGGTAGCAATACAAGCGTTCGTCGAGTTTCACGAGCGGTTGAAGACGCCGTCTTGTCCGATTACGCCGTGGACTACGAACGCTGGGTCTTGGACATCCTCGCCGAAGCCTGGCGACTCAAAGCAAGCATCCCCCGCAGCGTCAGATCGCGGCTCGGCGGCCAGTCCATCGCCGACCTCCAGGTGCTCTCGGTGGTCCTTCGCGAACTCGAAGATGAGCTCGGCGAAATCGCGGCGACCAACTAACCGGGCCTCCCACGGCGTCATCGGGATAGGCCGCGTCATGAGGGACTTAAACCGCGGCCACGAAGATCTGCGCAGTAAGCGCTGGACACCCGTTGGTCAGATTTCGTCGGCTAACGCTCTGGATCTAGCTGGCGGGACTCCACACGGGTTTGGTTCTCGGTCTTACGGACGCTAGCGCCTCTGGTGGAGACCGGTGCTCGTTTCGTTATGCCAAATCCCGCATGAACAAGGGGATTCTGAGATGGAGCCAGCCGAAGTCACCGCGAACCATTTTGCACGGCTACCAGGCGGGCTGCTGGCGCTAGAGGGCTAGCCAATCTGCGGATTCGGACAGCCCGCTCGCTACCGCCTGGCTAGGTGTCGATTGGTCGGTGCGTGGCTGTCTGTGCGCCTGTCCTCGACACCGATTAGTTCGGGTTCGCGACCACAGCAGCAATCGCGCTGTAGTGGTAGCGGTCGCGGAGCGCCGAGCTGATCGCGAGGAGATCCCATACGCGGTGTTTGTCGCAGAGCTTCGAGCCTGCCCTGTCGGCGTGATGAGCGGCAGCGAGTTCGCCGTCACCGAGTTCGTCGGCGTAGTCAATGTTGAGCTCGAGCTGGTTCGCCTCGCCGGCGCGGAGGTACTGATCGCGTCCATCATCAAGCCTAATAATCATAGGCGCGATCTCACACGCACGGATGTCGTTGTGGGCGTCGGCGTACAGCTCGCTCGCTCCAAGTGCCGTACATAGGTCGAGTAGCACGGTGGCGATAAGTGACATCGGTCGCCTGGGGCAGTCGATGGAGTCGAGAGGGTTGCCGATCAGACGCTCGATCTCTTCCGCCGGCGTGGTATCAGTGCCCGCGAGACCGAACTGCTCGGGCTGGCTTGCGTCGGTGAGCCAGACGGTCGTGGCGCGCAGGAGGTCTATGGCCGCGTCACGATCGGCAGCGGCCAGCGTGATCGCAGCCGGGATCAGGCATACCGCGTAGGCGTCGGACACCGGGTGCGCGACGCCGGGCTGCGCATGCGCGAACTGCACAAGCCATCGCCCGATCTCTAACGCGAGTTCGGTGTCAGTGGGGCGCAGACGGATCGCAAGCAGACCAAGCAGCTCAGCGATCCTACAACAGCGGATCGGGTACGTGACCCATGCCGAGGCTCCGCTGAAGCCAACGAGCCCCTTCTCGCGTAGAAGACGCTCGTCACACTCGTGCCAGAGTTGCAGTGCATAGGTCTCGAAAAGAAGGCCCGCCGCGTCGGCGACTGCTGCCCGGCTTTCACTGCCATGCGCTGCCCACGCTGCCCGAACAAGACACAAGGCCATGTGGCACGCGAGATCGATGCGCTCCACGCTCTTGAGTCGCTCGCATATGAGTGCTGCCTCGATCACGCCAGCACCGCTGACGCGGCCGATATCCCATTCGGTCCAGCGGTGCGAAAACACCTCGATGCTAGCCGTCGTCGCCTTTCGTTCCTCGACGGCACCGAGAGTGGCGAGCAAAGCGGCGTCGATCGACCCACGCAGCACGGCTCCCGGCTCGCCAGACAGATACCCAATCAATGTGTCACGGTCCCATAGTGTGAGCTCGGGCTCGTCGCGCTCGCGTGCTCGCCGATTGTGTTCGCGGAAGAGGTCGGACGCGTTGCCGACAAGGCGCCCGGTAGTCACGAGCACGGGCCGACGCGAGAGTGTCGCATCAAACGAGCTATGACCGAGGTCGACCACTCGGAGTTCGTTGAGTTGGCCGTCGAGCTCGCGCCACTCGCCTTGTCCGATATCGCCCACCTTGACCTGGAACGCCCACTGAGTGTCATGTCGCTTTGCGACGATGTCCTTTCCGAACTCGCGCTGACCGTGCGCGAGATGCACATCGCTGTAGCCACGGGCGCGCAGGAGCGCAAGCAGCGGCTCGTAGGACGCGCGCTCGCTTACTGAATCAAGCCAGGCGGCGACTGCGTCGTCGAGCAAGGAGATCCTCGTGCTTGCGAACCTTCAACGCCTCCAGCTTCGCCTCTTGTTCGGGCGTGAACGGCAACTGTTCCAGCTTTTCCGCAGTGTCTGGATGCATGAAGACGCTCGGGATGGCTATTTCACCGTTGGGCTTTAGAGACCACTCTATACGGTCAAGTGCCTCGTAGATCGCATCGAAGCTCACGGGCTGAGGTGAGTGCGTGACCTGGCCGGTGTGGTCGGTGATCTTCTTCATGTTCTCGACGAGCAGGCCGACGAGCTGCCGAGCCAACTCGTCAGACGCACGATCGCACTCGATGATCAGTGCGCCGAAATCACCAGCGCGGACCGCGTCCACACTCATAGTCAGCCCATACTCGATCGGCTTCATCTCTAGCTTGAGCTTCTCGCCGCCCCGCGCCTCGACCACGCTCCCGCCTGTGCCCGGCGACGGCTGGCGCTGGATCTGGGCAAGGATCGGAGAGCGTGCACAAGCGAGCGCATGCACGCTCTCATGGACAAAGGAGGCAAACGGCCGGTCGTACTCGGGGAGCTGAAAAGGCACGCAACGATGCTAGCTCGGCGATTGGCCCTCACTGGCATGACGACGAGCGTGGCGCGCAATTCTTGCGGGGGTGGCGCTCGCGTAGCGCGAGGTTGAACGTGGCCTCCCACAGCTCGATCTCCAGCAGGCGGTTGTACAGCACGGCGCTGTGACTGGCGGCGGGCTGGTCGAGCACGCCGAGGCAGGCGTGGTGCTCAGGCTGGTTGGGCAACAGCGCCTCGACGACGACGCTGGTGTCGAGCACGACGGTCTGCGGTGGCTGCCAGGTGGGGGCGTCGAAGGCGTGGACGCCGCGCGGCAGGACGGGACGGCCCCTGCCCGTCACGGCTTGGTTAGTCGCGGCCGAGGGTGATGGTGTCGATGCGTGCGGTGGTCTTGATCAGCGACCCGGCTTGCTCGATCGCCTTGCGGCGTTGCTCGGGGTCGTTGATCGTCGGCTCGCGCACGCGTGCGCGCCAGTCGATGGTTGCGGGCTGGCGCCTTGGCCGGTGTGCTGCTCGTCTGCTGGTGTTCGCTCGCGTGCTCGCCATTTGTGTTCATGCTAGCGAGAGGGCTGCTGCGTGAACCCCAGGGTCGGTTGTGTGGGCGCCGGTGGCTGGCTGTGTCCAGCGCGGCCCGTCGAGCACGCCGAGGAGCCGGGCGCCGGGGCTGCGGCGTCGCTGCTCGCTCATGACCTTGGTGTAGATGCGCAGCGCGAGCTTGGGGTCGGCGTGCCCCATTTGGTGCATGACGTAGACGGGGTTCTCGCCGCGGAGGTAGAGCAGGGAGGCGAACATGCGCCTGAGCGAGTGGGGGGAGAGCTCGGCGGGGATCGCCGGGAGGCCCTGCGTGGTGAGCTCGTCGTTGGCGCGCTGCACGGTGCGTTTGAGCCGCTTGGCGACGTTCGAGCGGGTGTCGGGCTTGCCGCTGGCGGTGGCGAACACGAAGTCGCCGGGCTTGGCGTGGCGAGCGTTGGCCTTGTAGATGGCGAGCTCGTCGTGCAGCTCGGGCCAGATGTCGATCTGGCGCCCCGCCCCGGCCTCGGTCTTTGCGTCGATGACGGTGATCCGGCGTTGGGGGAGGTTGACGTCCTGCCAGCGCAGCGCGAGCAGCTCGCCGACGCGCAGGCCGGTGCAGATGGCAGTGGCGTAGAGGGCGTGCATCCGGGGGTCGGGCATGGTCTTGCCGCCGCGCAGGGGGCGTGCGGCGGCGTCGAGCAGCGGCTTGACCTGCTCGGGCTCCAGCCAGGTGCGTTTGGGTTGGGCGGCCTTGAGCCGGCGGCGGCGTCCGCGGGCGGGGTTGAACTGGATGTGCCCGTACTCGACGGCGACCTCGAGGATCTGTGCGAGCAGGTTCAGCGTCTCGTTGATCGAGCCGTTCGAGAGGGTGCGCGTGCCGTTTCCACGCTCACGCTCGCTGACCTTGGTGGTCTTGTAGCGGTCGACCTCGACGATCGTGATTTGTGTGAGGTGGTGGTCCTTGAAGAAGGGCAGCAGGTGGCGGGTGAGCCCCCAGCGGTAGTCCTCGACGCTGCGGGGTGAGACCTCGTGGCGGCGCGCCTCGAACCACTCAGAGGAGAACTCGTGGAAGGTGGGGTCTTTCGCCGGCGCGAGCGCGGGTTGGGGTTGCGGTGGCTTCCAGATGCCGCGGCGGATGTCGGCGAGGATGTTCTGCAGCTCGGTCTCCGCGTGGCGGCGGGTGTAGCCCTCCCAGGAGTAGCCGAGGGAGAGGTAGTGGCGTTGCCCGTAGGCGCGGACGCGGGTGGCGTAGGTGGTGCCGCGCTTGCCGGCGCGTTCGAGAACCTGTCCTGTGGTCTCGCGTGCCATCAGCTCCTTCTCCGACGGGGAAGCGCGAAGCGGGACATGATCTGTCGTGTTCGCGTCGTGGGTTCGTGGACGGGCAGCAGCGGCACTCCGGCCGGCCGGCGTCGGTGCGGCCGCCCAGGCTGGGGCGCATCTGCCGCGGCTCTCGGCGCGGTCGTGGGCAGATGACGGGCCTGCAGCGCCTGCGCTGCGACCCTTGGGTCGAATCGCAGCCGCGGCCGCGGCCCGTCCCCGAGCGTGACGGCGCCGAGCTCATGCGCGTGCTCGTAGACCCAGGCGCGGTTGACGCCGAGGTGGCGGGCGAGCTGGTTTGCGTCCATGAGCCCGGCGGGCCTCTCGCGGGCCTGTGGCGTGTCGTCGGCTGGCTGGTGGTGCAGGAGTTCTGCGACGCGTTGGGCGATTTGCTCGATCGCGTCGGGTGCGAGCTCGAAGGCGGCACGGCGTACACGCGCCCACCGTCCCGCGGCGGCTGGGGGTGGAGGGTTGCTTTGGGGTTTGGGCCTCAACGAAGGCACTGGCTTTCCATGATCTGTTGTTGCCGTCTGGTCGGCAGGGTTTTCCCTGCCGACCTGAGTGACTGTCCAGCGGAGGGGGTGGGTTCTGTCAAGGTCGGGCCGTTAGGCCCCGCCGTAGGCGGCCCCGCAGGGGCGGCCTTGACGGGTTCCGCCCCCGGAGCTACTGGCAAAGCTGGCTGTGGTGGCCGGCGCCGGCGGGGCTGTGCGA
>DATJOE010000221.1:0-4261 GCA_035507305.1 Solirubrobacteraceae bacterium
GCGTCGTGCCGAGCAGGCCACGGGCGATTTCCTTCGCGAGCGAGTCCTCCGGCGCGTCGGGACCCCACTCGGCGACGAGGTGCTCGGAATGCGAGGCGGCGACGTCGATCTCCGAGGTCATCCGGGGACCCGCGCCGCACAGCGCAGCGACCTCGAGCGCGGCGACCGTCATATACGCGACGGCCGCGCGCGGCTGAAAGCCGCCGGGCAGCGGGATCACGGGTACGCCGTCCGCACGCGCCATCTCCGCGAGGCGACCACCCGTCGTCGTGACGATGCGCCGCGCGCCAAGCGCACCGGCGGACTCGTAGCAGGCAAGCGTCTCCTCGGTGTCGCCCGAGTAGCTAGCGCACAGCACCATCGTGTCGGGCGTCGTCCAGGGGGGCAGCCCGTAGGCACGCGTGACAAAGATCGGACGAGTCGCGTGGTCGGAGAGCGCCGCGCGCGCGAGAGCGCCGCCGATCGCCGAGCCACCCATGCCCGCAACGACCAGGCCCGCCGAGGTGTCCCAGTCCTGCATGATCGCCGACTCCACGCGCCACAGCGCGTCGCGCAGGTGCTCGGGCATGCCGAGCACGTCGTCGAGCTGACCTGAAGAGTCCACACGACCGATCTCCTCGCGTGAGAGCTCCTCGGCCATCGGTGTGGCGCTGGGCGCGCCTTCGCTCATCTACGCTCCTCCTCGATTAGAACTTGATCGCCCCGTCTGGCAAGGACACACCCGGGAAGATACGCGCCCCGTGGGCGATCACGTTGTCAGCCCCCACGGTCACGCCCTCGCCGAGCACTGCGCCACCGCCGATCTTGGTGCGCGCGCCGACCCGTGCGCCTGCGGCAACTATGCAATCGCGAAGCATCGCGCCTTCACCGATCTCTGCACCCTTGAGCACGACCGAGCGTTCGATCGTGGCCCCGGGCGCGACCGAAACGTCTTCGCCCAACACGACCAGGCTGCCGACTTGGGCGCCCTCGGCGACGCTTGCCCCGCGCTCTAGGACCGCGGGCGGGATCACACGCCCGCGCGCCTCGGCGCCCGCATCGATCGCCAGCCAATCGGAGCCCAGGCGCTCGTCCACCGCCGTTTTCACGTTCCCCTCGATGATGTCGAAGGTACCTTGCAGATAGCGCTCGGGCGTCCCGATGTCCAACCAGTAGCTCTGCGCCGGAAAGCCGTAGAGACCCTTGCCGATCAAGGCCGGCCAAACCTCCCGCTCGATCGAGACGTTCTGGTCGGGCGCAACGAGGTCGAGGATCGAGCGCTCCAGCACGTAGGCACCCGCGCTGATCAGGTTCGTGTCGATCGCGTCGGGGCTCGGCTTCTCGACGAAGTCCCGCACCGAGCGATCGTCGTTCAGGTGCACGAGGCCATAGGCGCTTGGGTCCGCGACCGGCACGAGCGCGAGCGTCGCCGTCGCCCCCGTCGCCTCGTGCTGGGCGATCTGAGCGCTTAGGTCGAGGTCGGTCAAGACGTCGCCGTTCAGCATCAAGAAGCGCTCGTCGAGCATCGACTCGGCGAACTTGAGCGCCCCCGCAGTGCCCCGCGGGTCGGGCTCCTCCACGAAGCGCAGACGCAGGCCAAGGCCCGAGCCGTCACCCAGCACATTGCGCACACTCGTAGCCAGAAAGCCGCAGGACATGATCACATCATCGATGCCGTGTTGCTTCAGCCACTCGAGCATGAACGAGATGAACGGACGGTCGACGAGCGGCACGACTGGCTTGGGCACGGTGGAGGTCAGCGGCCGTAGCCGCGTGCCCTCCCCGCCGACGAGGATCACCGCCTGCATCAGACTTCGTGCCGGGCCTGCGGGTGCTCGCCGCGCCCCACGCCCTCGTATACGAACCCGGCGGCCTGCAAAGCGTCGGGGTCAAGTGCGTTGCGCCCGTCGATCACGAGGTTGCCGTCCATCGCGTCCGCGACCTGCGCCCAATCCAGCTCCAGGAACTCGGGCCACTCAGTCACGAGCACGACCGCGTCGGCATCCTGCGCCGCCTGCATCGGCGAGTCCGCGAAGGAGATGCCGCTGACGACCTTGCGCGCCTGCTCCTCGGCGACGGGGTCATAAGCGGTCACGAGCGCCCCGTCGGCGTTCAAGCGCGCCGAGAGCACGAGCGAGGAGGCCTCGCGCATGTCGTCGGTATTCGGCTTGAACGCCAGCCCGAACAGCGCGATGCGCTTGCCGACCAGCGTTCCGAGGTGCTTCTGCAGCTTGCCGACCACCCGTCGCTTCTGCAGTTCGTTCACCTCGATCACGCTCGTGAGCAGCTGAAAGTGGTAGCCGGAGTTACCCGCCAACTGCTTCAGGGCGTCGACGTCCTTGGGGAAGCACGAGCCACCAAAGCCGATCCCGGCCTGCAAGAACTTAGGCCCGATCCGCTCGTCTAGTCCCATTCCCTGCGCCACCTCGACCACGTCGGCGCCGGTCTCCTCGCAGACGTTGGCGATCTCGTTGATAAAGGAGATCTTCGTCGCGAGGAAGGCGTTCGAGGCGAGCTTGACCATCTCGGCGCTCGCGATATCGGTGCGGACCAGCGGCGCCAGTAGCGGCGCATAGAGATCGACCACCGCGTCGCCGGCCCAATCGCCAACGTCGCCGACCACGACTCGGTCGGGGTGCAAAAAGTCCTTGACCGCCGAGCCCTCCTTGAGGAACTCGGGACAGGAGACGTAGGCGAGACCGCCCTTGCCCTGCTCCTCGAACATGCGCTTAACCGCGACGCCGGTGCCCGCCGGAACGGTGGACTTCATCACCAACGCGTGGTCGTCAGAGGCGGGGATCGCGTTGATCACGGCGTTCACGGCGGAAAGATCCGCGTCCCCGGAGTAGGTGGGAGGCGTGCCGACGGCGACGAACAGCAGGCGGGCGTGCTCCAGGGCGTCGGCGAGGTCGGTCGAGAAGTGCATCCGGGCCGCGTTCTTGCGCAGCAGCTCCTCAAGGCCCGGCTCGTAGATCGGAACCTCGCCCGCGCGCAGACGCTCGACCTTCTCGGCATCGATGTCCACGCACCAGACGTCGCTGCCCAGCTCGGCGAAGCCGGCCGCGGTGACCAGGCCGACGTAGCCGGTGCCGATCACTCCTATAGGTGCGCGCTCTGGGCTCATGAGGCAGGGAAGGCTAGCGGGGCGAGCCCGCGACAGGCTCAGCCGCTGATTCGGAACACGGGGTGCTTCGCCGCCTCGGCCCGCAGCTCCTGCTCGGTGGAGTCGGGACCCACACCGTCGAAGAACACGCCGACCTCGGCCTTCCAGCGCTTCAGATAAGCGCGCAGGATCGGGACCTTAACCTCGTCGTCGACCTCGGTCGCGGTGAATGACTCGCCACGGCGTCCCAGCAGCAGTTTGCCCTCGCCGCTGGCCCGCAAGTTGCGCACCCACTGGGTCTCGCCGCGCGGCGCGACCAGATAGCGACGGCCGTCGAGTGAGAGCAGATTGACCGGCGTGCGCCGCGGCTCCCCGCTCTTGCGCCCACGCACCTCAAGCACGCGCGAGCCCCACACGCTCAGGCCCATCCCCATCAAAACGTTCAGCAGGCGGTTAAAGACGTTCTTCGTGAACCAGCCCGGCTGCTTACGCTGGAAGTGCGCCGCGGCGGCGTTGCCGGTTGGAACGCTGGGATCGGCCACTCGCTGAGACTAGCGCTTTGCGACCCCGCCGCCGGCGTGTCGCAGTGGCCTAGGACTGCCCGACGGTGAGGAACGCTTCGTAGCGACGGATGTCGCGTAGAGCGCGCGCCTGGCGCTCGGTGCCGGCCTCGGCCTCCTCCGCGGCGCGCTGAGCCTCTTTTAGGCGGGTCTCATACGTCTGACGGTCGATCTTCTCGGGGGCGATTGCCTCCTCGACGAGTACCAGCGCACGATTCTCTGCGAACTGCAGATACCCCTCCGCTTGGGCAAAGCGCACGATCTCCGAGTCCGAGCGGTACAGCCGCAGCTCGGTCGGTTCGAGCATCGCGAGCACGGGCTCGTGGTTCGCGAGCACGCCGATCGAGCCGACGGCCGTGCGCGTGGAGAGCATCTCGATCTCCTCGCTGAACACCTCGCCCTCGGGGGTCAGCACTTCCACGGGGAACTTGTTACGCGCCATTTATTTGGTCTTCGCGGCTTCGACGACCTGCTCGATCGTGCCCTTGAGGAAGAATGCGGACTCGGGCACCTCGTCGTGCTTGCCCTGGATGATCTCGTCAAAGCCGCGGATCGTCTCGGCGATCGGCACGTAGGCGCCGGGGGTGCCTGTGAACTGTTCGGCGACGAAGAAGGGCTG
>DATJOE010000222.1:0-21492 GCA_035507305.1 Solirubrobacteraceae bacterium
ACGCCGGGCGCGTCGACGGCCCGGATCTGCTCGAGCTTGGACCTCCCGCGGTCGAGCCCATCGAACAGGCGAGATCCGGCGCCGAGGATCACCGGCGCGATCGAGACGTCAATCTCGTCGACCAGTCGTGCGGCCAGATACTGATTGACCGTCGAGGCGCCGCCGGCCAGCCAGACGTCTCGTCCCTGTGCGGCGTCCTTGGCCTGCGCGAGCGCGGACTCGATCCCGTCGGTGACGAAGTGGAACGTGGTACCGCCGTTCAGCTGGAGCGGCTCGCGCTCGTGGTGGGTGAGCACGAAGACCGGGTGGTGAAACGGCGGTTCCTCATCCCACCAGCCGTTCCAGGGATCCTCGCCCCAGGGGCCGGGTCCACCGCCGAACATGCCCCGCCCCATGATCGTGGCGCCGACGTTCGCGATCGATCCCTCGATGACCTGGGTGCTCTTGTTAACGATGCCGCCCTCGCGTCCGTGGGGTCGGCGCCAAGCCTCGAGCTCGAAGACCCACTCGTGCAACTGCATCCCGCCTTCGCCGAGCGGATCCTGCTCGCTCTGATTGGGGCCCGCCACGAAGCCGTCGAGCGACATCGCGATCGGGAATCTCAACTTCGCCATCGCTCCTCCTTTGGATGCGTGAGGCCGAGCCGCGAGCCCGTGCTCGCGGCTGACTCACGCGATTGGCTTGTGCGGACCGGTCGCCCGGAGGCTCAGCTGGACTGGACGAGCAGCAGTTTGTTGCCGTCCTGGTCGCGGAAGAAGAACATCGGCGGGACGGGGTCGCCCATCCGCATGACCTCCTCGTCCACGTCGACGCCCGCGGCTTTCAGGGCGGCGTGGTCGGCGTCGACGTCGCTCGTCGAGAGCGCGATGCGGGTCTCGACTCCAGTGGGGTCGCCGGGACGGGGCTTGACGATCGCGATCGTCGTCTCGGCCCCGGCGGGCGCGACTTCGACCCACCGGTCGCCGTTGCCGAAGGGTGTGTCCGCGCGCTTCTCGAAACCGAGCTTGCCCGTGTAGAAGTCGAGTGCGGCGTCCTGATCTGAGACCGGGACGATCGCGGTCCCAATCTGCGTCACGTTCAGCTTGGTCTGTGTCTCGCTCATCTGTTTCTCCGTAGGTTGGGGATGGAGTAGTGATGTTCTACGCCTTAGACGGCGTAGAAGAATGAAATTCATCGCGCGTGGCAATGGCCGTTTGCAACGGCTCGGCTTTAGAGGGCGTTTAGGGCTCTCAAGGCTGGGGTATTGCCAGGGTCCGACCCTGAGCAAGCAATGCCGGGTCGTTTGGCCGGACGTGGGGAGCCGGAGGGGTGCAGTTGGGTGTGCTGCTGCTCGTGCTCGTGGCGGCGCCGTAGGGAGCCGGCGCCGCCACATGCACGGCGAGCTTCTAGCCTCCCGCGCGTGAAGCAGATCGTCCTTCTGCGCGGCGTGAACGTCGGCGGGCGCAACAAGCTGCCGATGCCCGCGCTGCGCGAGGCGCTCACGGCCGCGGGCATGCAGGACGTCGTGACGTATGTGCAGAGCGGCAACGTCGTGTTGAGCAGCGACGCTAAGCCCGACGCGCTGGCCCGCGAGTGTGGGCGTGTGATCGAGGAGTCCTTCGACCTGCGCGTTGGCGTCGTTGTGCGCACACGCGCGGAGCTTGCGAAAGTCGTAAAGCTCGACCCTCTCGGCGAGATCGCCGACCAGGACAAGCTCTACCAGGTGAGCTTCTGCGCCTCAAAGCCCAACGCCCGCGCGATCGCGAAGCTCGCGGAGCGGGCCACGGGTGGCGAGCAGCTGATCGCGCGGGGGCGGGAGATATACGCGTGGTTCCCGAACGGCGTCGGGCGCTCAAAGCTCGCGGCGCAGCTCTCCAAGCAGGACCTCGGCGTGCTTGCGACGGCGCGAAATTGGACCACGGTGAACAAGCTGCTCGCGCTGGCCTCGGCCTAGACTCCGGCGATGGATCAGAGTCCCGAGCGCCGGCCGATCCTCGTCCTACAGCACGCGGGCTGCGAGCCGCCGGGGGTCTACGCCGATGAGCTGCTCGCTCGCGGGATCCCCTTCACGCGGGTGGTGCTCAGCGACGGTGAGGAGCTGCCTGACTGGCGCGCGTTCGCGGGGATCGTCGCGATGGGCGGGAGCATGAGCGTGAACGATGAGTCCGTCTACCCCTGGCTCGTCCCGGAGAAGCGGCTGATCGCCGAGGCCGTCGCGGCGGGGCATCCCTACTGGGGAGTGTGTCTCGGCGCGCAGCTGCTCGCCGCGAGCCTCGGCGCGCGAGTGTGGACGGGCGAGCGCCCCGAGCTCGGCGTGCTCGACGTGCAGCTGACACCCGATGCCGCGAGCGACCCCGTATTCGCGAGCGCACCCGGCGCATTTCAGACGCTTCAGTGGCACAGCGAAACCTACGAGCTGCCGGCTGGAGCGGTGCAGCTCGCGCGCTCGGCCTCTTATGAGCAGCAGGCGTTCGTGATCGATCGTGCCTACGCGCTGCAGTTTCACCTCGAGGTCGATTCTGCGCTCGCGGACGAGTGGATGCGAGAGCCGGTCTTCGCCGCCGAAATCGAGCGGGAGCACGGGGGCGGCGGGCCGTCGGCGCTTCTCACCCAGGTAGGCGCCGCCGAGCGGGAGACCGTCGCGCTCGCGCGCGGGCTGTTTGCACGCTGGCTGGTCGACGTCGTCGGCTATGGGGAGCGAAGCGGATGAGCGCGACGGTCGAGCACCCCGAGCTACACGCAATCCAACTCGACGAGCGGCGCTTTGCCTGGCGCTCGTTCGGCGAAGGGCCGCCGCTCGTGCTCGTGAACGGCTACGCCGCGGGCTCGACCGACTGGGACCCGACGCTGCTGGCGACACTCTCTCGTGGGCTCACCGTGATCTGCCCCGACAACCGTGGCGTAGGCGAATCCGAGCTGGGGGACCCCGACGCGCTGACGGTCGACGCGATGGCCGAGGACGTGCAGGCGCTGCTCGACGCGCTCGAGCTGACGCGCGCGCCGCTGGCGGGCTGGTCGATGGGCGGGCTACGTCGTGCAGACGCTCGCGCTGCGCGCCCCCGCGCGAGTCAGTGAGCTGGTGCTGCTCGCGACGGGGCCAGGCGGAGGGGACGGGGTGCCCGCAGAGCCGTACGTCTGGGAGCGCCTGACCGATCACTCGGGCACGCCGCGCGAGCAGGCCAGGAGGCTGATCGAGCTGCTGTTCCCGCCAGACGTAGCCCCGGCGATCGACGCGCAGTTCGGCGAGATCGTCGCGGGGGCCCGCGCGGGGCTCTCGCCCGTAACGCTCGCTGCGCAAGAGCGGGTACTCGCGGCCTGGCAGACAGAGCCGCGACCCGCGCCCGGCGAGGACGCGCCATCCGTGCTCGCGATCTGCGGCGAGCTCGACACGATCGCACCGCCCGGCAACGCCGATGCGCTCGCCGCGCTTTGGCCGCGGACTCGCGTCGAGCGAATCGCCGGGGGAGGACACGCCTTCATGGCCCAAGAGCCCGAGCGCGTCGCCGCGCTGATCGCCGACTTCCTCGGCGAGCGCTGACGCGCCGAGGACGCCTGTGCCAATTGCCTCTGTGTCCTGGCGCGGGCGGGATGCTGAGCCAATCTCCTCGGGCGTGTCCTAGTGCGGCGGGGACGCCGAGCCGAGCCCCTCGGGCGTCAGCTCGGTCTCGATTGCCTCGCGCAGACGGGTCAGGACGCCGGCCCGGGCACGCAGCTTCGTGGCCGCGTGCGCATCCGCATTCAGCTCGGCCAACTCGCGCGCTGCTTGCTTGCTTGACTCGCCCAGCTGCTTCGCGGGCACCACGCGGTCCAGAAACCCCGCGGTCATCGCCGTCGTGGGGTCGTACATCCGCGCGGTGATCACCGCCGCGTCGAAGTGCGCCGGCGCCAGCCGGTGACGCGCCAGCTCGATCGCGAACCACGGCACGGTCAGCCCGATCTTCACCTCGTTCAGACCGATCCGGAACTCCCCCTCCGCGCCGATCCGCGCGTCGGCCGCGAGCGCCAAGAACGAGCCCGCCGCCACCGCGTGCCCGCTGCACGCCACCACGACTGGGCGCGGGAAGGAGAGCAGCCGCTCCATCAGTCCTGCGCCCAGCGTGAGCATCTCAAGCACCGCCTCGATCCCCGCGCCGAACGTCTGTAGGTCAAACCCCGCCGAAAGGTATCCCGGACGACCCGCGAGCAGCACCACTGCCTCGTCTCGCTCCGCACGATCCAGCGCTTCGTGCAGCGCCCGCAGCGTCTCGATCGACAACGCGTTCACCTTGCCGTCATCGAGCGCGAGCGTCGCGATTCCCTCCACGAGCGTGTAGCCCACTGGGCTCTTCGCTCCTTCATCTAGATCTCTAGCTGTGCTCAGGGCCAGCTCGGTCATCGCAGCTCCTTACGTTTGTATCCGTCTTAATAATAAAATGTAACAGTGTTTCGTAACAACGTCTTGAAATAGACCGAATGCCACGAACCAAGCAGCGCACACCCGAGCTGCGCGACCACGTGCTCGCGACGGCCCTCGACTTGCTCGCGCGCGAGGGCGTTCCGGGTCTGACCGCGCGTGCGGTCGCCGCCGCGGCCGACACCTCCACGCCCGCGGTCTACGAGCTGTTCGGCGACAAGGCCGGGCTCGTGCGCGAGGTTTTCTTCGCCGGCTTTCGCCTGTTGCGTGCCCGCCTCGGCGAGCTGCCCGAGACTCGTGATCCGGCTGCGGACCTGATTGCGATGAGCGACTGCTACCGCGCGTTCATTCGCGAGAATCCCGTGCTCGCCGAAGTGATGTTCTCGCGTCCCTTCAGCGACTTCGAGCCCAGCGCCGAGGAGCTACGCGCCGGCGCCTCCGTACGTCGGTTCGTGCTCGCGCGCGTGCGACGTTGTGTCGAGCGAGGCGTACTGGTCGGCGAGGTGACCGACATCGCGCACGTGCTGCTCGCCATGGTCCAGGGTCTCGCGCTCGCCGAGAACGCGCGGCGGCTCGGTCGTGAACGGGCCTCCGTCGACCGTCGCTGGCGGCTAGCGCTCGACGCCCTACTCGCCGGGCTGAGTGCCTGAGGAAGCGACGCCACCGCTCTGGCACGCGCGGTTCTCCGCACGTTATGTTGGGCTGAAGTGGACGGAGAGCAGATCGCGATTTGCTGGGCGCGCGGGCCGAGCGATGTGCACGCTGCATTCGCGCTGCGCACCGCGGTCTTCTGCGGCGAGCAGGGCGTTCCCGCCGAAATGGAGATCGACGAGCACGACCCTGACGCTCAGCACCTCGTCGCGCTCGTCGCAGAGGAGCAACGCGTGATCGGCACGCTGCGGCTGCTCTCCTTCGGTGTCGAAGCCAAGATCGGGCGCGTCGCCGTCGCCCCCGAGTGGCGCCGACGTGGCGTCGCCTCGCGGATGCTCGCCACCGCGCTGGCCCGCGCTCGTCGAGAGGGCTTTGAGCGGGTCCGGCTCGCCGCGCAGGTCGTCTCCGTGCCGGTTTATGAGCAATCTGGCTTCAGCGTCGAGTCCGAGCCTTTCGAGGAGGCCGGCATCCAGCACGTCTGGATGGGCCTCGACCTCAGCTCGTGAGCTTGCGCTTCTGCGGGTAGATCGTCTCGCCGCGCGCGAGCATCGCTACGAACTGCTCGATCCGCCGCACGCGGGTCTCGCTGCGCTTCGCGGTCTCGATTCGCAGCAGCACCGAATAGCGGTTCTGGCTCGTCAGTAAGTCGAAGTTCGCTCGCGCGCGTGGCTCGGCCGCCAGCGCCGCCGCCAGGTCTTCGGGCACCTCGATCTTCGCCGGCCCCGCGTACGCCGCGTCCCAGCGCCCGTCCGCCTTCGCAGCCTCGACTGCCGCCAGGCCCGCAGGCTCGACACGACCTTCCTTCAGCAGCCGCTCCACGATCCCCACGTTGCGCCGCGACCACGCGCTCCGTGCTCGCCTCGGCGTGAAGCGCTGGCGAAACGTGCCCTCGTCGCGACGCCTGACCTGGCCGTCGATCCAGCCGTGGCAGAGCGCGTGCTCCAGCGCCTCGTCGTAGCTCAGGCTCGTCGGTTCGCTCGTGCCCTTCTTCGCCAGCACCAGCCATACGCCCGGCCGCTCGGCGTGGTGTTCGCCCAGCCACGCTAGCCAGGCCGAGGCGTCGGTCACGATCAGCTCCTGTAGCTCCTCGCTTGCCATCCTCCGCACGCAGTCTCGCATCGCCTCCAGCGGCTCAGCTAGTCATCGTTGCCGGCGGGTTTCGCGCCGGCGGGTCTCCGCGCCGGCGGGTCTCCGCGCCGGCGGTCCCCGCATCGGCCGGCGCAATTCGTGCCAGCGGGTAAGAAACGCGCAAGCGTGAAGTGATTGTGGACGTACGTTTGATCTGCGGGGGTCGTGGTAACGGCCCGTCGAGCGTGCGGCCGAAGCTGCTCATGAGGAGCCTCCGACCCGAGGGAGCCGCATGCTTGGCACCGCGAACACCGATAGCCCCGAGCCCTTCACCGGGGCGTTCGGCATCATCCAGTCAGAGCCCGACGAGCAGACCGCGGTCGTCGCGCTCGAAGGTGAGCTCGACCTCGAGCGCGCGCCTTCGCTGAAGTGGGCGCTCGTCGACGCGATCGATGCCGGCAAGCAGCAGCTCGTCGTCGACCTCACGCAGGTCAGGTTCATGGACTCGACCGCGCTCAGCGTGCTCGTCGGCGTCAACCGGAGCCTCAGCGCCGGTTCGCGCATGGCGATCGTCTGCACGAACGGCAACGTGCTGAAAATCTTCGAGCTCTCTGGGATGGACGGCGCGTTCGCGATCTTCCCCGCGCTCGACGAAGCGCTTGGCCACGTGCGCGGCCACACGATGCGGATCGGGTGAGACGCGCGATGCCGGTTCGGCGCCCCCTCGCCGTCCTCGCCGCCGTCTGTGGGCTGCTCGGGCTGCACTCGCTGCCCGCGTCGGCCGCGAAAGGAGCCGACGACGCAGCCTCGACCGTGACGAGCGCCGGCGAATCCACCGCACAGGCGACGCGTCGCGCCGAACGGGCCGCCGCCAAGGCCGAAGTTGTGCCTGCGCCGCCTCCGTCGGCCCCCGCGTCTGCGCCGCTGGAATCTTCCACCGCTCCGCCCCCGCCGCCCGCCCACGGGCACCACGCCCAGGCCGGGCCGCCGCCCCCTCCTGCCTTTGCTGGGCAGGGCGCTGCCGGACAGGGCACCGTGCCGGGTTCGCACAAAGCCGAGCACGCCCAGCGTCGCGAAGAACGACGCACGGCGAGCACGCCGACCTCCTCCACAAGCAGTGGCGCCGGCTCCAGCTCCGCCGCCGCGCTGCGCGGCGGGGAAACCGGCTCCGAACAGTCCGAATCCCTCGCGCGCAAACAGAAAAAAGAAAAAGGCTCAGGCGGCGGTCAGAAAGGCAAAAAAGAACGCAAAGAAAAAGGCAAAAAATCGGGCAATCCCCCGCCGCAGGAAGAACCCATCGCTGAACAAGAAGGCGCGGGCAGCGAAGGCTCCAGCGGCGCCAAGCTCAAGAGCAAGGGCAGCAGCCAGGCCGGCGGCTCGGTCGAAGCCAACTCCGCCACCGCTTCACTCGCCCTGCCCGCCCTCGTCCCCGCAGGTGGCACCGGCGACGCTTCGATTAGCTCCGCCTTGCCCGCCGCGAAAGGCGGCCTCTCCGGCGCTGCGCTTACCAGTCGCGCTAAGCACCGTTCCACTCGCCACCACCATAAGGCTGCGGGTGCGGCGCTCGCCGCGGGCGCCGTAGCCGACGCGATCACGCTGCCCTCCGCTGCGCTGTCCTCGGGCTCGGGCGCTCCCGACACAAGCGGCCCCGCTCGCGCACGCGCCAAGCACAAGCAGTCCGGCTCGACCCAGCCCGCGATCGTGAAGACCTTCACCAAGATCGTCGGCGTCGTGCCCACGCCCGTCTGGATCCTGATCGGCGCGCTGATCGTGCTCGCGCTACTGCTCGGCGCACGTTCGTTGCTCAGCGGAGTGCGCGCGCGACGCCTTGAGCGCCAGCGTGGCCAGTTGCTCGAGGACGTTGGTTTGCTCCAGGCCGCGCTGCTCCCCGATCCTCCCGCGCGGCTTGGGCCCGTCGCGACCTCGGCCGCTTATCGACCCGCCGATGGTCCCGGCGCGGGCGGTGACTTCTATGACGTGTTCGCGCTCGAGGACGGGGAGATCGCCGTCGTCCTCGGTGACGTCTCGGGCCACGGTCGCGAGGCGTTGCCGCACACCGCGCTGCTGCGCTTCACCGTCCGCGCTTATCTGGAGGCGGGCCTCTCCCCGCGCAAGGCGCTGCAGACCGCGGGCAGCGTGCTCGAGCGCCAGCTCGCGGGCTCGTTCGCCACTGTCGTCGCCGCGACCTACAACCCGCGCGAGCGCAAGCTCACCTACGCCAGCGCCGGACACCCGCCGCCGATCGTGCTCGGCGACGGCGAGCAGCAAGCCGTCGCCGCCGTGACCTCCTGCTCCGCGCCGCCGATCGGCACGGGCATCCGCACCGGCACGCGCCAGACCGTCGTCTCCGTGCCCGGGCCCGCGCGCTTTTGCTTCCACACCGACGGCGTCACCGAGGCGCGCATCGACGGGGATCTGTTCGGTGCGGGGCGGCTCGCCGACGAGCTCGTCGAGCTGCCGAGCGAGGCCGACGCCGGCGAGTTGCTCCACCGCGTCGCCGAGCGCTCGGACTCAAGGCCCGACGACATGGCTGCCTGCCTGCTGCGCATCCACGACGGACACGGCGCGCCCGCGATTGCGCTCGATCAGATCGAGCTGGACCGCGAGCTGGCCGCCGGCTCGCGCGTCGAACGCTTCCTGTTCGACTGGGGTGTTCCCGCTGCCCAGACGCGGAAGCTCGTCCGCGAAGCCCGCGAGCGGCTTGGACACGTCGACACTCTGCTGCTCGAGCTCACTCCCTCCGAGGATGGGAGCGCGAACGCCAGGCTCGTTGAAGACAACGTCATCCGCCCCGCGGCGCTCGCCGGCGCGGGCGTCAGGGGAACGATCGCCGCTCGATGAGCACCCCGCCCGCACTCGCCCCCGACGCCGCGATGGTCCTCGGCATTGCCGCGACCGCGATCCCTTTCGCGCGCACGCCCGAGGAGGAGGCCGAGCGCTGGCTGCGGGTGCTGCGCCTGCACGGCGAGGTCGGCAACGCACTTCAGTCACTCGGCGTGAGCGAGGACGCGATCAGCGTCCACCCCAACAACGGTCACCGGGACCCCATCGCGAGCGCAGGGCGCGGCGAGTCGGCCGGGAGGGGCGATGGACCCCGCGACGTGATTGCCCTCGTCGGCGAGCAAGCCACGAGGATCGCCGTCGCGCGGGGCGCCGCCGGGGTCGCGACGACCGATGTGCTGATCGCCGTGCTGCGGGTCTACGGCCCTGTCTTCGAGCAGGCACTGCGCGCGCATGGCACCGACTCCGATGAGGTTCTCGAACGCCTAGCGGCCTAGGGCCGTGGTATTCGTGGCGGCGTGTCCGCCGCATCGCCGAACGCGATCGTCGCCCAGCGCTTGCGTGCCCAGCTGCTCTCGGGTCGCCCCGCGGCTGACCCGCTCGCGGTCACGCGCACGCTGCTCGCGGTGCAGGCGCAAGACCCTCGTGGCGCGCGCCTCGCGATTCGCGCGCGCAGCACGGGCCTCGTCGCGGCCGACGTCGACCGCGCACTCAGCGAGGACCGCTCGCTGTTGATCAGCTGGCTGAATCGCGGCACGCTCCATCTGGTCGCGAGCGAGGACTACGGGTGGCTGCGCGCGCTCACCACGCCCCAGCTACTGACCGGGAACGCACGCCGTCTTGCCCAGGAGGGCGTCGCGCCCGCTGCGGCTGAGCGCGGCGTGCGCGCAATCGAGCGGGCGCTTGAGCGGGAGGGTCCGCTCACGCGCGCGCAGCTTCGCGAGCGGATCGCCGCGGCTCGGGTGCGGACCGAGGGTCAGGCGCTTGTGCACCTATTGATGCTCGCCACGCTGCGCGGGCTCGCGGTGCGCGGACCGATCGTTGAAGGCGAGCACGCCTACGCGCTCGTCGCAGATTGGCTCGGCGAGCAGCCGCCCGTCGAGCGGGAGCGAGCGCTCGCCGAGCTCGCGCGGCGCTACCTCGCCGGTCACGCACCCGCCGACGAGCGCGATCTCGCGCGCTGGGCCGGGATCACGCTGCGCGACGCCCGTGCTGGACTCGGCGCGATCGCGAGCGAGCTGCACGTACGCGAGGGCGGGCTACTCGAATCGGCCGCTCCGCGCTCTCGGGCATCGACCGACGCGCCGCCCGTCCCAGATTTGCCCGGCCCACGTCTACTCGGCTCGTTCGAGCCGCTGCTGCTCGGCTGGTGCTCGCGCGAGGCGATCGTCGGCGAGAACAAGACGCTCGTTACAAACAACGGTCTGTTCCGGGCGTTCGCGCTCGTGCGCGGACGGGCCGTCGCGACCTGGCGGTTGGCCCGGGGCGAGATCTCACTCGAGCCCTTCGGCCGCCTGTCCCGCGCCGAGCGCTCTGCTTTGCAGGCCGACGGCGAGGACGTGCTGCGCTATCTCTCGCCGACGAAGATCAACGTGAAGCCGTCATAGCCCTTCGCGCCCACGGTCTGGATCGTCGTCGCGCTCACGCGCGGCTCGTCCGCGAGCAGCTCGTGCAGGCGCCGCGAGCCACGCACGTCCGGGCGGTCGCTGTCTGCTTCGATCACCGAGCCGTCGCGGATCACGTTGTCCGCGATGATTACGCTCCCGGGTCGGGTCAGCTTCATCGCCCAAGTGAAGTAGTCGGGGGTGTGCACCTTGTCCGCGTCGATGAACACCAGGTCAAACGGCTCGGGCCGCTCGGCCGCGAGCGCGGGCAGCGTCTCCAGGGCCGCGCCCACGCGCAGCTGGACCGCCTCGGCGAGCCCGGCGCCCGCGATGTTCGTGCTCGCCACCTCCGCGTAGCGAGGCTCGGCCTCGAGCGTGACCAGCTGGCCGCCAGATCCGAGCGAGCGAGCGAGCCAGATCGTGCTGTAACCGCCGAGCGTGCCG
Organism: Solirubrobacteraceae bacterium; assembly: GCA_035507305.1. Taxonomy (GTDB): domain Bacteria; phylum Actinomycetota; class Thermoleophilia; order Solirubrobacterales; family Solirubrobacteraceae; genus Palsa-744. The sequence goes on from DATJOE010000222.1 coordinate 10,921, forward strand.
ATCTCGAGGATCCGCCGCGCGCCGATCGAGCGTGCGAGCAAGTGCAGCAGCTTGCCCTGACTCGGCGTCACCGCGATTGGGGGCAGTCCTGCGTCGGCGCTCGCGCGCAGCGCGGCCTGCAGCGCGGGGTCCTCGCCGATCAGGTGCCGCTCTGCGAAGCGATCGACCGCCTCCCACGTGGACTGCTCGACGTCGCTCACAGCTTGTGTCCCTTCGCGCGCGAGAGCAGCAGCGAGAACAGCTGCTGCTGCACTTCGGCCGGGAACGGCCGAATCAACCCCGAGCTGAGCAGCGTCACCTCGGCGGGGCCGTCGACGAACCCCAGGAAGTCGAGGTACACCGGGACTTTTACCCCGCGCACGAAGAAGCTCGCGGTGATCCGCCAGCCGAAGCCCCCCGTCGTGCCTGGGGCGGGCGGGACGCCCGCCTGGATCGATACCGGACCGACCTTCGCTCCCTTCAGGTGCTCGCCTTCGAACAGCAGCTTCAGGAAGTGCGAGAAGCAATCGCGCACGTGCGCGCTGCGGATCGCCTGCAGCGCCTTGCGCGCTTCGCCGGCGTCGTTTTGCACCGAGACCTGAGAGCTGACGCTGAAGTCGATGACCCCGTGTTTGAGCTGGAAGTCCTTCGAGCTCTGTTCGGCCAGCGCCTTACTTTCGCCCGCGGCCCCGCCGCTGCCGGCGTGCAGGCCCGCGGAGGTTCCCGCGCACTTCACCATTTCGCTTTCCAGGCGCTTTTCGCGCGCGGATGTGTCGTCGTGTTTTTCGCTTGGGGTGAACCCCGGCACGTCGTCCGCCGTCAGGTTCACCGCTCGCGCGAACGCGAGCGCGCGGCCCTGCGAAGGCTTCTTGCCGTTCGGCGAGGCTTCGTCGGGCTGCGTAGTCGAACCACCCGGCGTCGAATTCGTCTTCGCGCCGCCATTTGGGGTCGAGCTGGTGCCCGCGCCCTGGCTCGACGCCGACACCGTGACCGTTCTCGCGCCACCCTTACCGCAGGAACAGAGCGCGAGGGCGCCCAGTGCGAGCAGCAGCGGAAGGGGCGTGCGGGGCATGCTGGGTGATTCTCGCAGAGGCCCGCGGGCTCCCGGCGATGCGCGGCCGCCGGCCCGACTGGCCGTGGTGGCCCAATTGCCTGCGTTAGCGCTTGCTCGCGCGCACGGCGGTGCCGTAGGCGCAGATCTCGGTCCAGGTCGTGCCCAGCTCCGAGGTGTCGAAGCGGAAGGCGAGGATCGCGTTCGCGCCCTTCGCCTCGGCCTCTTCGACGAGTCGTTCCTGCGCGTGCACGCGCCCTTCGGCGAGCATCTTCGTCATGCCCTTTAGCTCGCCCCCCACGAGCGACTTCAGCGAGGCGCCGAACTGCGAGCCGATGTTGCGCGCTCGCACGGTCAGGCCGAACACCTCGCCGAGCACCTCATCGATCTCATAGCCGGGCAGGTCGTTCATGGTGGTGATGATCATCGCCGCCTCCTCGCGTGGTGGACCGAGCCCGGCGCACCCTACTCCTCGGCGAGTGCGCGGGCGAGCGTCTCATCGAACGCCGCGGGGGCGATGCCGAACGGCTCGGCGCCGGCGGGGTCGGTGACGACCGTGTCGGTCATCAGCCCCTCCACGAGCGGTCTCGCGACGTTCGTGTCGACGGGGGTGACGAGGCCGAGCCACAGCGAGGACAGACGCGGGGTGATCAGCGGCACGGGTAGCTTCGGTCGAGGGCGCATGCCCATTGCTAGCGCCATGCGGTCGAGCATCTCGGCGTAGGTGAGCACGTCGGGCCCGCCGATCTGCACCTCCCGCCCCGTCGAGGCCGCGACCGCGGGCGCGCGCGCCAGGTACTCGACCACATCGTCGATCCCGATCGGCTGGGTGTCTTTGCGCAGCCAGGAGGGCGCGATCATCACCGGCAGTCGTTTCACGAGGTGGCGCAGCGTGCGGTAGGACTCGCTGCGCGAGCCGACGATCATCGCGGCGCGAAAGTAGGTCAGCGGCGGGCCGTGCTCGGCTAGCGCGAGCGCGGTCTCGTGACGGCTTTGCAGGTGCGTCGAGACGCTGGGGTCGCCGAGCCCGCCGAGGTAGACCACGCGCGTCACACCCTCGCGCGCGACCATCTGAGCGAAGTTACGCGCGCCTTGCAGCTCGCGCTCTCGATAGCCGGCGCCCCCCGCCATCGCGTGGACGAGGAAGTAGGCGACGTCGATGTCCTCGCCCGCGCCGCGCAGGCTCTCCGCCTCGCTTACGTCGCCGCGTCTGATCTCGCAGCCGAGTTGCTCCAGGGGCTTGGCGCGGGCGGGCTCGCGAACCAGGCAGCGCACCGATGCCCCCGAGTGAGCGAGTGACGCCGCGAGGCGAGAACCGACGAAGCCGGTCGCACCCGTGACCAGCGCGCGCGTGGTCCCGGCCGCGGGGCTCCCATCGCCGCTCGCGAGCGTGGCGCTCGCCTCAGTGCTCGGGCTCGGACCCGTTGCGCCGCGCCGCGAGATCGGGTCCGGTCGTCGTGGTCATCACCGCGGCGCCACTGCCGCCGAGTACCCGCCGCACGAGTCGTGGCGCCACGACGCGCAGGGCGGCCGCAAGTCCATAGGGGCGCGGCACATAGCGCTCGGCGCGGCGCTGTACGCCGGCCTGGTAGATCGCCTCTGCGGCCTGCTCGGGCTTCGAGACGATCCAGCGCGTGAGCGGCCGCTCGATCAGCTCCGACTGGGGAAATCCCTCGGTGGCGATGAACCCCGGCAGCACGAGCCCGACGTGCACGCCGTGCGGCAGCTCCTCGGCCCACAGCGCATCCGACCAGCCCGCGAGCGCGAACTTCGAGGCGCTGTAAGCACCGGCGCCCGCTCGGGCGACGCGTCCCGCGGTTGAGGACACGTTCACGATCGCGCTCGGTGCCGACTCCCGCAGCAGAGGCAGCAGCGCCTCGGTCAGGCGCACCTGGGCGTCGAAGTTGATCTCCATCGTGCGCCGCACGTTCTCATAGCCGCCGTCGGCGAAGCGGGCACGCCAAGCAGCGCCCGCGTTGTTGACGAGTAGGTCGAGGCGACCGTGTCGCCCTTGCAGGTGCTCGCGAATCTGCTCGGGCGCGTCGTCCGCGACGAGGTCCACCGCGACGTAGTCCGCGCGGTCGGAGCCCAGCTCGCCCGCGAGCGCTTGCAGGCGCTCCTCGCGACGACTGACCAACACGAGGCGGGCGCCGGGCTCGCGCGCCAGGCGCCGCGCCGTGGCTTCGCCGATCCCACTCGAAGCCCCGGTGATCAGCATCACGTACGGGCGGCCGTTGCTCGCGTGAGCGCTCACGGCGAGAGCCTTGCAGATCCGTGCAGGTCAGTCGGTCGCGAGCAGGTGTGCACCCGGTCCCGGGTGCACCTCGATCGCATCCTCGGGGGGCGATGTGCCCGGGGCGAACAAACCGAGCGCGCAACCCCCGAAGCCGCCTCCGATGATCCGCGCGCCCGTGGCGCCCGCCTGTTCCAGCCGCGCGATCGTGGCCTCGACCGCAGGGGTCGAGATCTCGTATGCGTCGCGCAGACTCGCATGCGAAGCGTCGAGTAGCTCGCCGAGCGTGAGCATGTCTTGTGCGAGCAGCGCGGTCACCGCATCGCGCACTCGTTCGTTCTCACCGAGCACGTGACGCGCGCGACGGTTCAGCGGCTCGGGCAGGGCCTCCGCGGCGGCGGGATCGGCTTCGCTCAGCGTGCGTACGCCCAGCAGCTCGCATGCCTTCGCGCACTCCTCGCGACGCTGGTTGTAGCCGCCGTGCGCGTGCTCGTGGCGCTCGCCGGAGTCCAGCACGACCAGGCGCCAGTCGCCGAGTTTCAGCGGCACGTCCTGCAGCTCGAGCGTCGCGAAGTCGATCAGCAGCGCGGCGTCGGGTTGACCGCAGAGCGAGGCCAGCTGGTCGAGCAGCCCCGTCTGAGCGCCGACCCACTCGTTCTCCACGCGCGCGCACACGCGAGCCAGCTCGACGCGGCCAGGTTCCTCGGGCGTCGCGCCCGCTAGCTCGATCAACGCGATGCAGAGTGCGACCTCGAGTGCGGCCGAGGAAGAAAGCCCGGCGCCTCTCGGCACATCGCCACGAATCTCGAGGCTCGCGCCTGCGACATCGACGCCGACGGCCTCCAGCTCGGCGACCATGCCGATCACGAACGCGCGCCAGCCATGCTCGCGCTCACGCTGGGTGACCGCGAACGCGAACTCCTCGCCCAGGTCGGTGGCGCGGGCACGGATCACGAGATCGTCCTGAGCGACCGCATCCACGACGACCCCGCGTGAGATCGCGAACGGCAGCGCGAGCCCGCCGTTGTAGTCGGTGTGCTCGCCGATCAGGTTCACGCGCCCGGGCCCGAAGGCGCGCAAGCGGGTGGGTGGCTCAGGCGGCGGCACGATCGGGTGACGTGGGCGTTGGCACGATCAATTCACACGAGCGATCGCCTCGCGCAGCGAGGCGGCGGTCTCCTCGGGCAGCGTGTCCGCGATGAACGTGCCCGCGCCTTGCTCCGAGCCGGCGAGGAACTTGAGCTTCTCGGGCGTGCGCAGCGGCGGATAGAACTCGACATGTAGGTGTCCTCGGCGTTGCGGCGAGCCAGCCGGCGCTCGCCCCGCTTCGCCGGCGGTCGGCGCTTGGTGCACGACCATTACGTACGGGAAGGGGCGCTCGAACAGCGCGTCGTAGCCACGCTGCAGGGCTTGTAGAACGAGCGACAGTTCGCGCAGCTCCAGCGGCTCGCACTCGATCAGGCTCGGTCGGTGCTCGCGCATCACGACGTGGACTTCGTAGCCCCAGCGCGCGGCATATGGGACGTAGGCGACGACGCCCTCGGTTTCGATCAGCGTGCGCTCGCCATCGGCGAGCTCGCGTCGCAACAGCTCGCACGGCGCGCAGGCACCGAGGCGCTCGTCCGCCGCCAGCTCGGCGGCGGGCACCGGCGGCATGAACGGATAGCCGTAGATCTGCCCGTGGGGGTGGTGCAGCGTGACGCCGACCTCGACGCCGCGGTTCTCGAAGATCATCACGTAGTCGATCTCCTCGCGCGCGCCGAGCTCGGCGTAGCGCTGGCGCCACACCCACATCAAGTCCTCTGCGCGCTCGGGCGCGAGCGTGCCGAATGAGCCGTCGTGCTCGTCTGTGTAGACGACGACCTCTGCCGCGCCGCCCGGCGCGCCGGCTTCGAAAGCGGGAAAGCGGTTGTCGAACACGGCGATCTCGAACGATGGGTAGGGGATCTCGGTCTCCGGCCCGCCGGGCTTCGTCGGGTCAAGCGGGCAGTGCGCGCGGTCCGGCAGGAACGTGCGGTCCTGGCGGTGGATCGCATAGACGACCTCCTCACCGCGCAGCTCGTTAAAACGAAGCTCGCTCATGCGCCCTGCTGCTCGGGCGTCGGCGAGGGATCACCCTCGTCCTCGCGCTCGCGAGCGCGGCTGAACAGCAACAGTGCACGCCCGTCAGCTTTGCGTGTGCGCAGCAAGTCGAGTGGGCCGAAACGCTCGCTCGACCGCTCGCGTTCGACCGGCTGTGGCTGCTCTGACGGGGTTGGCTGCTCTGACTCTGCGGCCATCACGCGAGGGTATAGCGCCGCCTCCCCCGACGTCCGCCGGCGGTCTCACGAAGGAGAATCTTCGAGTACCCGGAAAGGTCCACGCAAAGTGCTTGACTGAAGAGTAGATTCGCGGGAAGTAATCCGGTGGACCTGCGCCGGGAGGCGCAGAGTCCTCGATCAGAGGAGAGTGAGATGCCAGAGACCGATCAGGGCCACGAGGGCGGGGAGCACCTTGCGGACGGCGACGCGACAGTGATCGACCGCCCTGGATTCGACAGACGCGCGTTCTTGCGTCGAACCGCGATAACCGGGGTCGGCGTCGGCTCGGTCAGCACGCTGCTCGCGGCATGTGGATCGAGTGCGTCTTCGAGCAGTGGCGGTGGCTCAGACTCAGTCTTCGGCAGTCACCCGAGCTACAAATTCGTGTTCGTCAACCACGTCACGACGAACCCGTTCTTCACACCGACGCAGTACGGCGCGGCCGACGCGTCGAAGCTGCTCGGCTGCTCCTACCAGTGGACCGGCTCGGAATCGAGCAACGTCAGCCAGATGGTCAACGCGGTGAACAGCGCCGTGACGGCGAAAGCGGACGGGATCGCGGTCGCGCTAATCGACCTACACGCGTTTAACGCGCCTGTCGAAGCGGCGATCAAGGCGGGCATCCCCGTCGTCGCCTACAACGCCGACGCGCCGGGCAACGCGCGCCTCTCCTACATCGGCCAGGACCTGAAGAAGGCGGGCGAAAAGATGGGCGAACGGATCGTCTCGGACGTCGGCTCCGGTGACGTCGCGCTGTTCATCGCCACGCCCGGCTCGGCGAACCTGCAGCCGCGCATCGAAGGCGCCGAAGCGGCCGTCAAGCGTTCGGGCAAGCCGATCACGCTGCACACCGTCGCCACGGGCGCTGCGGTCCCGGGCGAGCTCTCAGCGATCGACGCGTACTGGGTCGGTCACAAGGACACGAAGGGCATGTACGCGGTCGACGGCGGCTCGACGGAAAGCCTCGCCAAAGTGATGCAGAAGTACAGCCTCGGCGGCAAGGTCAAGGCGGGTGGCTTCGACCTCACCGAACAGACGCAGAACCTGCTCAAAGCGGGCGACATCGAATTCACGATCGACCAGCAGCCCTACCTGCAGGGCTTCCTGCCCGTGCTGCAGCTGTTCATGTACAAGGTCTCCGGCACGCTGTCCGGCATCTACGAAGCCGACACGGGCCTGAAGTTCCTCGACAAAGAAACCATCGCGCCCTACGTCAACAGCAAGTCTCGTTACGAGGGCACCTCGACGGCTGCCAAGGTCATCTCGGCGTAAGCCAAGGCGAGCGGACGAAGGGAACGGGGATGTCGAGCGTGGCAGGCGGGGCCTCCGCCGAGACGCCTCCAGCGGCGCCGAAAGGCCCGGAGCACTCGCTCCGGGCCCCATCCACCGGCAGGCAGTTGCTCGAGCGCGTCATGTCGCTGCGCGAGGGCTCGATCATCGTCGTGACGATCATCACGGCGATCTACTTCTCCGCGAACACCAGCAGCTTCTTCACGGGTGACAACTTCAAGACGCTGCTGCCCTATTTCGCCCCGTTCGCGATCCTCGCCGCGGGTGAGATCTTCGTGATGATCCTCGGCGAGATCGACCTCTCGATCGCGGCGATGTATCTGTTCGCCCCGATCATCTTCTACAAGTTCTGCTCGGGTCTCGGCTTCGCGCTCGTGCCCGGCGTGATCGTGACGCTGCTGTGCTGCATGGCCGTCGGTGCGCTGAATGGCTTCTTCGTCGCGGTCGTCGGGATCAACTCGTTCGTCGCGACGCTCGCGATGCTGTTCGCTTTCGAGGGGCTCGCGCTGATCATCTCTCACGGCACGCCCGTCGCCACACCTGGCGGCCAGCCGCCGCTCGACACGTTCGGCAAGATCTTCGGCGGCGGCACCTACGCGGAGATCATCTGGGCCGTCGCGATCATCGTGATCCTCCAAGTCGTGCTGACCTTCACGCGCTGGGGTCTCTACACCGTCGCGATCGGCTCGAACAAGCTCGGCGCCGCCGAGGCCGGGGTCAAGGTGGCGGCCATCACGATGCGTAACTTCATGCTCTGCAGCCTCACCGCGGGGCTCGCGGGGATCTTCGAGGCGGTGCGCTCGGCCACCGTGCAGCCCGACCCGGCCGGCCCGAACGAATACCTGTTCCTCGCGGTCGCCGCGGCAGTGATCGGCGGCACGCTTTTGACCGGCGGCTCTGGCACCGTCGTCGGCGCGCTGATCGGCGCGCTGTTCCTCGGGATCCTAAAGGACGGCCTGATCCTGCAGGGCGTCAACGCGAACTACTTGCTCTTCTACACCGGCCTTGCGATCTTCATCGCGATGACCGCGAACGTGTTCGTCGGGCGCGTGCGCAGGGGGCACAGCGGAAGTGGCTGACGCAAACCCGCCATCGGTCGAGCCCGTCGTGCCGCCGCGGACGGCGCCGGACGACGTGCTGCGCGTCGAGCACATCTCCAAGCGCTTCGGCCCCGTCACCGCGCTGCGCGACGTGAACCTGCACCTGAAAAAGGGCGAGGTCCTCGGGCTGCTCGGCGACAACGGCGCCGGCAAGTCCACCCTCATCAAGATCCTCGCCGGCTTCCAGAAGCAGGACTCCGGGACCATGACCCTGCACGGGCAGCCCTACGAACCGAAAAACGTCGATGACGCGCGGGCGAAAGGGATCGACACCGTCTTCCAGGATCTCGCGCTGATCGACGAACTCTCCGTCTACCACAACCTCTACCTGCGCCGTGAGCGGCTGCTGAAGCCGTTCCCGATCCTCGCGAATCGCCAGATGAAGCGCGAAGCGCGCGAGGCGCTCGACCAGATCGGGATCAACATCCCGCGCATCGACGTCGCCGTCGCGCGGCTCTCCGGCGGTCAGCGCCAGGCGATCGCCGTCGCGCGCAGCACCGTCGGCTCCGACGCCGACATCATCCTGCTCGACGAGCCGCTGGCCGCCATGGGGGCGAAAGAGGGCGCGCAGATCCTCGACCTCGTCGCCCGCCTGAAGGCCGAAGGCAAAGTCTCGATTATCATGATCCTGCACAACTACGTTCACGTGCTTCAGGCCTGCGACCGCGTGAGCATGATCCAGGACGGCGCGATCGCGCTCGATAAGCCGACGTCGGAGACCTCGGTCGAGGAGCTGACCGACATCGTCGTCAACGAGTATCGCCGCGCGCGCGAAGAAGCGCACGAGCAGGAAGCGGCGCAGAGCGGCTGACGCTTCGACGTGCGTGACGAGGGCGAGCGGCGAACGCCGCTTGAACGCCGGATTGCAGCGCGATCCAAGCCTCGTGGCGAAACGTACACTCTCCTAGCGGGCGCGGGGTCGGCCGCCCGTACCCGGGTCGGCGGCGGCGTCTTTGTACGGCCGCTCCGTAGTCCCTAGATGCCCAGATGAGCGCGCCTACGATCGCACCTCCACCCACCCCGCCTGCACCCACGCGGCACGTTCGCTGGCCGCTGGTCGCGGGGATCGCGGTCGGGGTGATCGTGCTGCTCGCAGCGGCAATGTTCATTTACGACCACGCGCGGCGCGACGTGATCGCGAAGGGCGTGAGCATCGCGGGCGTGCCCGTGGGCGGGCTGAGCGAAAAGGACGCGCGGGCGAAGATCGAGCGCGACCTGATCTCCGAGCTGAACAGGCCGGTGCGGATTCGCTCGGGCTCGCACCACTGGACGCTGAGCGCGCGTCGCGCCGGCGTGACCGTCGACGCGGACAACATGGTCGCCCAGGCAGTCAGCGCGAGCCGTGAGGGCTCGATCTTCACGCGCACGATGCGGGGCCTGTTTGGCGGCAGCGTGCATCACGAAGTCCCGCTCGTGGTCAGCTACTCGCACGGGGCGATCCGCAAGCTGACGGCGCAAATCCGCTCGGAGGTGAATCGGGCTCCGCGCGACGCGACCGTCACTCCCGGGGCGGGCGGCTTGGAAAAGGTGCCCTCAGTTCTCGGGCTGACGGTGGAAAATCGCAAGCTCGGCAAGCGAATCAACCACGCTCTGATCGCGACCGGGACGGACCGCTCGATCTCGGTCCCCGCGCGCCCGGTCAAACCCGCGGTCTCGACGGCGCAGCTCGCGGAAAAGTACCCCGCCTACATCGTGGTGAACCGGGGGACCTTCAAACTTGATTTCTACGACCACCTAAAGCTGGCGAAAAGCTATGAAGTCGCCGTCGGGATGGAAGGCCTGGAAACGCCAGCGGGCCTGCACCACATCGAATGGGAGCAGGTCGACCCGCCGTGGTACGTGCCGAAGAAAGCCTGGGCCGGATCGCTCGCCGGGACCGTTGTTCCCCCCGGTCCGAACGACCCGCTGAAGGCGCGTTTCATGTCGATCGAAGGCGGCGCGGGCATCCACGGGATCGACCCGAGCGAGTACAGCTCGATCGGTCACGACGCCTCGCACGGCTGCGTGCGCATGCGCATCCCGGATGTGATCGCGCTGTACGACGTCTCGCCCGTCGGGACACCCGTCTACATCATCTAGATCTTGCAATCCGGGCGGCTGTGGGCTGGCTCGGCGTGGAGTGCGACGCGCGCGGCGGGGAGGGTCTAGCGGAGTTGGACGCAGCCCGGCGCGGCGCGCCTAGCTGTCGAGCATCCGTTCGCGGTATTCCTGGTTCTGCTGGCGCTCGCCGCGAATCTGCACGGCGATGTAGACGATGATGATGTTGACGATCACGCCGATGCCGAGGAACGTGGCGCCCAGGCCGATGTCCATGCTGACGGCTTTGCTCATCGCGAGAACCATTGCGCGGAGCCTAGCAACGGAGGATGCGCGCGTGCTTCGGCGCGCGTCGATGCGAAAGCAGCCGAGGGAGCTGGTCGCATCGCACGCGGCTTGCGGGCGGGTGTCGTAGCCTTCAGGGCTGCCGCTTGCTGGAGAGGTGCCGGAGCGGTTGAACGGGCGCGACTGGAAATCGCGTAGCGGGGGTTAACCTCGCTCGAGGGTTCGAATCCCTCCCTCTCCGTTGCCCGATCGAAGCTCGAACCCTCGACCGCGGGGTTCGAGCATCGTCCCGCGATC
>DATJOE010000223.1:0-8801 GCA_035507305.1 Solirubrobacteraceae bacterium
TAGCGCGACTTCTGCTCGTCGGTGCCGTGGGCGATGATCGTGGGGCCGAGCATGCCGACGCCGATCGCGTCGAGGATGCCGGGAACTTTTGCCCGCGAGATCTCCTGGTTGCAGAGCACCTGCTCGATCGGCCCGAGGCCCTGGCCGCCGAACTCCTTGGGCCAGGTGACGCCTGCGAGGCCGCCCTCGGCGAGCTTGCCCTGCCAGGCGCGGCGGGCGGCGATTATCTCCGACTCGTCGGTGATCGCCCCCTCGCCCTCCAGAACGGGGGCTTCGGATGAGTGCTCATCGAGCCAGGTGCGCACCTGGGCGCGGTATGCGGCCTGGTCTGGTGTGTCGTCGAGATCCACGGCGTTCTCCTTTGGCTGACTGACCAGTCAATCTAGTGCAAGAACGGTACTCCACCCTAGGCTGTGTCGCCTGACGGTCGCTCCGACCCAGGTATATGCGTTTGCGAATTCGCGAGGGGCTAGGGGGACACGCCATGCCCGCCGGCTCATCAGGCACCGGCGGGCATGGGTGGCTCGGCCACGCGCGGCTGCCCATACACGTCATGAAAGCCGCGGTCGAGCAGCTGCCGGGCCTGGACGCCGGGGGCGTCGGAATGCAGGAGCACGACGCCGAGGCGCACGCCGCCACGCTCGGCGGTCGCGACGAGGCAGCGCCCGGCGGCGTCGGTGAAGCCGGTCTTCAGGCCGGTGGCGCCGGGATAGTGGTAGATGAGCAGGGGGTTGTTGTTGTAGAGCCAGACTTTTCCCCCCTTGATCGGTAGCGGGAGCGCGGCGCTGAGGGTGCGGACGACCTTCGCGAGCCGGGGCTGCTGCTCGTCGACGTGGGCGAGCAGGGCGAGGTCGGCGGCACAGGAGAAGTTGCGGGCGTCGAGGTAGCCGGAGGGGGAGGAGTAATGGGTGCAGCCCATCCCGAGTTCGGCGGCGCGGCGGTTCATGCGCTCGACGAAGGGGCGGACGCCTCCGGCGACATGCTGGGCGAGCGCGATAGCGGCGTCGTTGCCGGAGGGGAGCAGCAGGCCGTAGAGCATGGTCTTGAGACGGACGTGCTTGTGCAGGGGCAGCACGCCGACCTTGGACCCGGCGGAGTTGACGGCGGCCTTCGTGATGAGCACGCGCGCGTTGGCGGGAGCCGATTCGACGGTGAGCAGCGCAGTCATCATCTTCGTGAGGCTGGCGATGCGCAGGTGGACATCGGGGTTGTGCTGCCAGAGGACCTGACCGGTGTCGAGGTTGAACAGCAGCCCGGCGCGAGGGGGATGGCGAAAGGTGATCTGGACGGCGTCGTGTTGGGGCGAGCCAAGACCTTTAAACGAAAGGGGTGGCTTGCCGAGCGGCAGCCCGGCAGGGGAGAGCGTGGGCTTGGGTGGCGCGACGGGCAGTGCACGCTTCGCGCGCGCGGTCTTCGACTCGCCGGCACCACGTTTGTGGCTGGGGCCGGAGCCTGCAAGCGCGATGACTAGAGCGGCGGCTCCGAGAAGGACGAGCAAGAAGGTCCCGGCACCGATGGCACGCCTACGCCGCTGCCGCTGACGCGCGAGCTGGCGCCGACGCAGGCTTTCCTCGAAAGTCATGAAGGGCGGGCTCATAGCTCAGCGAGGAGGATTGCGCAGGGCGCCGACAACGCCGACGGCGAGCAGTACAAGAATGAGGATGGAGAGCAAACTCGCGATGGTGAACCCCTGTTCGATCGCGGCAGCGAGCGTGAGGAACGCGAAGCCGGCGATGAACAGGAGGACGGCCCCTAGGACGAGGATGCGTCGCATCGCGACTCAGTACACCGGCCGCAGCGGAGGTCGTTTCCGGGCGAGCAGCTCGCGCTGGGCGAACAGGCGGATCGCGAAGACGCCGAGCAGGAAGGCGCCGAGATGGACACCGAAGGTAATTCCCCAATCGCGCTCCAATGGGCCGGTGAGATCGGCGAGCCCGAACCAGACCTGCACGAGGAGCCAGGCGCCGAGGAGGAGGATGGCGGGAACCTCGACGATCGTGGCGAAGAAGGGGATCGGCACGAGGCTGATGACGCGGGCGCGTGGGTAGAGGGCGAGGTAGCCCCCGAGCACCCAGGCGACGGCGCCGACGGCCCCGAGCGCGGGAACGTGGGAGTTGGGGGCGAGGAGGATGAGCAGGCCAAGGGCGAGGATTCCGCCGAGCAGGTAGAAGGCGAGGAAGCGCACACGCCCCATGGCGTCCTCGACGTTCGGAGCAAAGATCGCCAGGGCGAGGAGGTCGGCGAGCAGCTGGGGAAGGCTGCCGTGCAGGAACGGGGCGAGGAACACACCTTCGGCGTCGAGTTCGTTCGGAACGGCTCCGTGGGCGAGCGCGACTTGCGCGGAAGGACCATGGACGAAGCTCCCCCCGTCCAGGACCGAGAGGACATAGGCGACGAGGGAGGCGAGGACGAGGGCGAGGGTGAGCAGGGGGAACCGCGCGAGGGGCACGTTGTCGCGGAAGGGGAGGATCGCGCGAGCCTATCCGCGTGGGAGTCCACGAGGCGTCGGACCCCGGTCCTTGAGGCGTCGGACCCGGCCCCGATTCGTTGGACCCGGCCGGGCAGGGAGTAGCGAGAGGGAGCCGACGCCAGACGCTAGAGCCGGCGGCGCGAAGTGAACGAGTCGCCTACGGGGCCGTAGCGCGCACGGGCCCCACGGCGGGGATCTGGCTCGTGCAGACTTCGAAGCGGGGACGGTGCAGGCGTAGGGAGCGAGTCGATCCGGGCGGGTAGGTCTGGAGTCCGTAGGCGGAGGCGGAGTGGCCAGGACAAAAGCCTCCGTCCTCGAAGATCAGGAGGAAGTAGGCACGGTGGCCGGGGGCGAGGACGACCTGGCGGGAGGGTTCTTCGCTGCGCGAGCGACGGTTGACGTTGAGACGAAGCAGCCCTCCGCGTGAGTTGAGCATCGCGACCCCGGGATAGCCCCAGAGATGACAGGTCCGACCTCGGTTGCGCAGAGCGAGGGTGTCGAAGCGTTTGCCGCTGGCGCCGGTCTCGAGGACGAAGACAAAGGAGAGAGACGAGGCGGGACAGCGCGGCGTGGATGCGGCAAGCCCCGCACGCGCTCCAGCGCTCGGAACGAGCATCGTCCCAGTGATGACGACGACGGCAACGAGAAGCGCGAGGATCACTGCCCCCCGAAGTCGGTGCTTGCTCCCGATCGAGCGTACCCCCACATTCGTGACCCTAACAGGCGGGCTGTGCGAATAGCAAGACTCTCTTGAACTAGGCGTGCGCGGCTATGGGGCGTGCGCGGCTAGGCTAGGCCCGCGCGGCGAGCGGCCCGACGCCATCGCGCGTCTGCGGTACGTGCTGGTCGGCGTGGTAAGAGGAGCGGACGAGGGGACCAGCGGCGACGTGATCGAAGCCGAGAGCGTAGGCGGCGTCCTGGAGTGCCTTGAACTCGTCGGGGTGCCAGTAGCGAACGATGGGGAGGTGGCGCTCGGAGGGTCGCAGGTATTGCCCGACGGTGAGCACTTGGACTCCGTGCTCGCGCAATACGCCGAAAGTCTCGACCATCTCCTCATGGCTCTCGCCGAGCCCGACCATGAGCCCGGACTTGGTGACGACCTCGCCTTCGCCCATCTCACCGGCAACGCGCAGCACGCGGCAGGAGCGCAGGAACTGGGAGCCGCGCCGGGCGATTGGGTAGAGCCGGGGCACGACCTCGACGTTGTGGTTAAAGACGTCGGGTCGCTCGGCGATGACCTTGGCGAGCGGCATCTCCTGGCCCTGGAAATCGGGGGTGAGCAGCTCGATCTGACACTCGGGAGCCTGGCGGCGGATCTGCCGGACGACGCCGACGAAAGCAGAGGCGCCCTTGTCGGGGAGGTCGTCGCGGTCGACGGAGGTGATCACCGCGTGGCGCAGCCCCATGCGCGCGATCGAGCGGGCAACGCGCGCCGGCTCCAAAGGATCGTTCCAGGTGGGCTTACCGGTCTTGACGTTGCAAAAACCGCAGCGGCGAGTGCAGGTGTCGCCGAGGATCATGAACGTGGCGGTACCGCGCTCCCAGCACTCGCCGACGTTAGGACAAGCGGCCTCCTGGCAGACGGTGTGCAGGTTCTCATCACGAATCAGCTGCGTGAGCTCGCGGTAGCGCTGTCCCCCGGGCGCGGGCACCTTGAACCAAGGTGGCTTGCGCTCGCGCAGGGGTCGCACATCAGACCCAAGCACCTGGAGTACGTCCATCCCGCCGGGGTTGGCGCGAGATCGCGTGGCGCTCATACCGCGACGACCTCCGATCGGATGAGCTCCGCCCCTGTCGGGGCTTCGCGATATGACCGCGTCTCTCCGATGCCGAGGCGGCGCGGCGAGACGAGCCGCTGGCGACGTCCAAAGGCTTGGCAGAAGCGGTAGGCGACCTCCTTGCGAAAGCAGGCCAGGCCAGAACCTCGAGCGGCGGAATCATAATCCGCGTGTTGGGGGTTCGAGCGCGGCAGCTCAGCGGCGAGCGAAGTCATCTGCACGTCGGGCAGGCCGCAGGCTGTGACCCAGGAGAACGGCTCGAGGTCGTTCTCGACATTGACGGCAAAGCCGTGTGTGGTGACGCCGCGCGAGACGTGGACCCCAATAGAGGCGATCTTGCGGTCTTGCACCCAGACGCCGGTGTAGTCGATGCCCTCGTGGGCGCGTGAGCGCGCCTGGACTCCCTGCACGGCAAGCGCGTCGATGATCGCCTGTTCCATCGTGCGCAGGTAGCGATCGACGTCGTCAATCGCGACGATCGGATAACCGACGAGCTGGCCGGGGCCGTGGTAGGTGAGCTTGCCGCCGCGGTCGGTGTCGTGCACCTCGATGCCTTTGGCGCGGTAGAAGCTCTCTCCGAACGGCAGGTCCTCCGAGCCAGAGCGGCGCCCGCGTGTGTAGGTGGGCGGGTGCTCGAGCAGCAGCATCAAGTCGGGCAGCTCGCGGGAGAGGCGACGCTCGCGAAGTGTCCCTTGTAGGGCGACGCCGTCGGAGTAAGGCACATGGCCCAAATGGCAGACCCAAAACTCTTCGGCGTTGCCCATCGCTCCTCTCAGCCTAGCGCCGCAGAGCGCAGGCATCATAGCAGCAATATCTCTGATGCTATGATGCCTACATGCGCACGACAGTCACGCTCGACCCGGACGTGGAGGCGAAATTGAAGGCGACGATGCGCGAGCGCGGGGTCTCGTTCAAGGCCGCGCTGAACGACGCGGTGCGGCTGGGCCTCGGCGCGTCCGCACCTGTCGCGCGGCCCTACAAGATGCAGACGGCTCCGTTGGGAGTTCGCATCAACATCGTCAAGGCGAACCAGATCGCGGGGGAATGGGAGGACGAGGAAATCCTCCGCAAGATGGAAGAAGGCAAGTGAGGCTGCCTGACGTCAACCTGCTCGTCTATGCGGCGGACGAGGAAGCTCGCGAGCACGAACAGGCGCTGGACTGGGTCGAGACGACACTCTCAGGAGTGGAGACGGTCGCGTTCGCGTGGCACACACTGATCGGCTTCCTCCGCGTCACGACCCGGTCGCGGGGTGGGGGTGCGGGCAACCCGTGGCCCGTCGAGCACGCCCTTGACGTAGTCGATGGTTGGCTCGCCCAGCCGGTCGCGACGGTGATCCATCCCACGGACCGCCACGCAGCGGTCCTGCGCGACCTGCTCGCGCCGCTCGGCGCGGGCGGCAACCTGACAAGCGACGCGCACCTGGCGGCGCTGGCGATCGAGCACGGCGCGACGCTGTGCTCGCACGACAACGACTTCTCGCGCTTCCCGGGCCTGCGCTGGGAGGACCCGCTCGCGGCCTGAGCCGACGGCGCCCGCGGAGTTGCAGGCGCGGCATCTCCGCGGCTCAGCTCCCTGGGCTCCCGCCGGCGTCGCCTGCACGCAGCCACCTGGAGAGTTCGCCGCGTGCGGTGTCGGTGGAGAGCAGCGAGTAGACGGCGTCGTCGCTCTGTCGCTCGTCGCTGACGCGATAGGCCTGCCTGGCGACACCCTCGAGCTGAAAGCCGATGCGCTCGGCGACTGCACAGCTGGGCCGGTTCTCGACGTCGGCCTGAATTTCGACGCGCAGTAGACGGTGCTTCTCGAACCCCTGCTCCGCGAGATCGGCGACGGCGGCGGTGACGACGCCTTTGCCCTCGCTGCGGGCGTCAAGCCAGTATCCGATGGCGCCGGAACGGTTCTGCCGATCGATCGTCAGTCCGACCACCCCCGCGAGCTCGCCCTCGGGCGTGATGATGCCGCGACTAAAGCCGCTCCCGTCCCGCTCCATCGCGTTAGCCCGGCCGATGAAGGCGAGCGTGTCCGCGGCGGTCTGTCCCCGCGCCCAGTGGATCCAGCGCGCGAGCCGCGCGCGGTTGCGCTCGATCAGCGCATGCAGCTCGGGCGCATCGTGGTCCGTCAGTGCACGTAACTCGTATCCGGCATTCACAGCGTCAGCGCCGCCGGAGTCTGCAGCAGCTCGCGGATTCGTGCGAGGAACTCGGCGGCATCGGCGCCATAGAGGATCCGGTGGTCACAGACGAGCGAGAGCGTCATCGTGTGGCGCGCGACGATCTCCCCGCTTGCACGCACGACCGCGCGGGGCTCGACCGCGCCGACCGAGAGGATCGCGGCTTGGGGCGGGTTGATGATCGCGCTGAAGCTCTTGACGCCGTACATCCCAAGGTTCGAGACTGTGAACGTTCCGCCGCCCAGCTCGGGTGGAGTTATCGAGCCGTCGCGCACGCGCGCCGCGAGCGCGCGGGTCTCGCGCGCGATCTCGCCCAGCGCCTTCTGCTCGGCGTCGAACACAGTGGGGACGACGAGCGCATCCTGCGCCGCGACTGCGACGCCGACATTCACGCGAGAGTGCAGTTGCAGCGTGCCGTCCTTGTAGCTGCCGTTCGCGCGCGGGTGCTCGCGCAGCGCGAGCGCGCAGGCCTTCACGACCATGTCGTTGTAGGTTGGCGCCTCGTCGCTGGAGATCCGCTTCAGCTCGTTGCGCAGCGCGACGCATGCCTCCATGTCGACCTCGCTCTGCAGCGTGAAGTCGGGGATCGTCGCCTTCGACTCGGCCATCCGACGCGCGATCGTCTGCTGCGTGCGGGTCAACTCCTGCACGACGGTCTCGCCCTTCGCCTTGCTCACGTCCTCTCGCGCGGAGGCGGCCGGGACGGCTTCGGGAGCCGGGGCGGCAGGTGGCGTTGCGCGACCAGGCACGCGGGCGGCTTCGACGTCGGCCTTCACGATCCGCCCGCCGGGCCCGCTGCCGTCGAGGGCGTGCAGGTCGACGCCGCGCTCCCGCGCGATCCGGCGGGCGAGAGGGGACGCCCTGATGCGCTCCCCCGAGTCGGGAGCCGCGGCGCTCGGCGCAGCGGGCTGTGAAGGCCCGGGCTGCGTGCGCGGCGCGGACGGCGGCGACACGTCTACGGGCGCCTCAGAAGCAGGCGGCGCGTCTGCGGGGGCCGGGGTCTCCGGACGCGGTACGGGCGGCTCCGCAGAGCGGCCATTCACCTGCTCGCTTCCTTTGCCGATCTGCGCGATCACGGCGCCCACCGGCAGCGTGTCGCCCTCGGCGGCGAGGAGCTGCAACGAGCCCTCCTGGTCTGACTCGTAGATCATCGCTGCCTTGTCGGTCTCGATCTCGACTAGCTCCTCGCCGCGTGCCACGTGCTCGCCGTCGGACTTCAGCCAGCGCAGGATCGTGCCCTCCTCCATCGTGTCTGAGAGACGTGGCATCACGATCTCGGTCATCAGCGCGGGCCTCCGGGCGCCGCGGGGCCCGGCACGGCGGCGGTGCTTGGCGCCGCGAGCCCGAGCGTCTCGAGTGCGGCGTCCACGACTTGCGGCTCGTGTGGGTAGGCGATGTCCTCCAGTGGCTTTGAGTACGGCATCGGCACGTCTGCTCCAGAAACGCGCTTCACCGGCGCGTCCAAATCGTCAAACGCCTGCTCGGAGATCAGCGCCGCGAGGTTCGCGCCCACCCCTCCGTGCGGCCAGCCCTCCTCGACGATCACGCAGCGGTTCGTCTTCGTGACCGACGCCAGGATCGTGTCGAGGTCCAGCGGACGCAGCGTGCGGGGGTCGATCACCTCCGCGTCCACGCCGTGCTGCTCGGCGAGCTTCACCGCCGCGCGCTCCGCGGTCAGCGCCATACGAGAGACGCCCACAATCGTCACGTCGGATCCCGCGCGCGCGATGCGCGCCCGGCCGAAGTCGACCAGCAGGTCTTGATCCTCGGGCACCTCTCCTCGCACTCCGTACAGCGACTCGTGCTCGATGAAGATCACCGGGTTCTCATCGCGGATCGCCGTCTTCAAGAGGCCCTTCGCGTCAGCGGCCGTCGCGGGCGCCGCGACGAGTAGCCCCGGCACGTGCAGGAATAGCGCCTCGAAGCAGTGCGAGTGGGTCGGGCCCAACTGGTGGCCCGCGCCCTGAGGCATCCGCACCACCAGCGGCACCCGCGCCTGCCCGCCGAACATGTAGTGGATGTGCGCGGCGTGGTTCACGATCTGGTCGAACGCCAGCAGCGCAAAGTTGATCGTCATCAGCTCGACCACCGGGCGCAGCCCCGCCATCGCCGCGCCCACCCCCATGCCGACGATTGTGTTCTCCGATATCGGCGTGTCGCGCACGCGCTTCTCGCCGAACTCCTCCAAAAGTCCTTCCGTGACCTTGAACGCGCCGCCGAACACCCCGATGTCCTCGCCCATCACGAACACCCGCTCGTCGCGGCGTAGCTCCTCGCGCAGCGCGTCCCGCAGTGCTTCGCGATAGCGCAGCTCGGCCATCAGACCGTGTCCTCCCCGTGCGCGAGAGCTTCCGATATTTGCTGGGAGATCTCATCGGAATCG
>DATJOE010000224.1:0-19318 GCA_035507305.1 Solirubrobacteraceae bacterium
GATCTTGTCGCCCGGCTGCAGTAGCGCGTGGTAGACGGCGGTATTCGCCTGGGCGCCCGAATGCGGCTGGACGTTCGCGTGCTCGGCACCGAACAGCGCCTTCGCGCGGTCGATCGCAAGCTGCTCGGAGATATCCACCCACTCGCAGCCGCCGTAGTAGCGACGCCCCGGGTATCCCTCGGCGTACTTGTTCGTGAGCACTGAGCCCTGGCACTCGAGCACCGCGCGTGGAACGAAGTTCTCCGAAGCGATCGCCTCGAGCGTACGCTGCTCGCGCTCTAGCTCGCCGCGCAGGACCTCGGCGATCTCCGGATCAACCTCGCTGAGCGAGCGGTTGAAGTAGTCGGGACTTAGCTCGGACACGGCGGCCTCCTTACGGACGGTGAAGACTTGGTGCCCAGGCGCGCGGCGTTGGAGCTGACCGCTCCCCGGTGGTCGATCCCACCTCAGCGCCAGTCGCGGCAGCTATTACGAGGCTACCACGCAGGCGCGACCGCAATCAGCGCGCCTGCGCTAGGAGCTCGGCCACTGCATCCGTCGCAAGCGCGCCCTCGCGGAGCACGTGCCACTGGCCGCTCGCGTCGTAGTCGCGCAGGTCGATCACGGTCGAGGCGACGCCGGGCAGCGTGCCACCGTCGAGCGCCAGGTCGGCACCCTCGCGCAGCGCGACGGGCACGTCCTCGAAGGAACGCGCATCCGGCTCGCCGGAAAGGTTGGCGCTCGATTGCATCACCGGATCGGAGATCGCGCACAGAGCGTGCAGGCTCTCGGGCAGCCACGGTACGCGCAGGCCAAGCGTCGTGGGGTCGCTGCGGCACGCGGCCGAGAATTGCCCCGAGCGGTTCTCCAACAGCAGCGTGACCGGGCCGGGAAGTAGCGCTTCCAGCGCCTTGCGCTCGGTCAACGCGAGGTCCTCGCCGAGCGCACGCAGCGCGGGCTCCAGCGAGAAAAACATCACCGCGGAGGGTCGCCGCGAAGGACGCCCCTTCAACTCGTACAGACGCTGCGCAGCCGCTTCGTCCTCCGGGTTGCAGCAAACCCCGTAGACCGTGTCGCTTGGAAAAACCGCCACGCCGCCCTTGGCGACGCAGTCGCTCAGCTGCTCTGCGTCCTCGCTGGTGAGCGTCGTTGCCATCGTCGTCATCGCTCTCCCTTCACCACTCGCTCGATACCCGCCAAGTCAGGCACGAACCCAACTTTCTCAAACCCGGCCGCTTCGCACAGCCGGGCGACCTCGGCAGCCTGCCCGGTACCCACCTCCAGGGCAACGTGACGGACGTCCGCACGCGACGCGAGCTGCTCGGTGAGCGCGCGGATCGCGTCGAGCCCGTCTGCACCCGCGAACAGCGCACCCGGTGGCTCGTGGCGGAGGATCTCGGGCGCGAGCGTCACTCGCTCGCCCTCGGTGACGTAGGGCAGGTTCGCAAGCACCGCATCGAACCCCTCGTCCAACCCGTCGAGCAGGTCGGCGCGCAGGAAGTGGACATCTAGCCCCAGGCGCTCGGCATTCTCACGCGCCAGCGAGAGGGCGTCCTCGCTGAGGTCGCTACCGCAGACCTCCAGATCGGGGCGCTCCTGGGCGAGGGCGAGGGCGATCGCGCCGCTGCCGGTGCCTACGTCGAGCACGCGAGCCCCGCTCGGCAACTCGAGCCCCCACTCGACGAGCAGCTCGCTCTCGGGCCGGGGGATCAGCGCGCGCGGGTCCACCGCGAGGTCGATCCGGTGAAAGCCTCGGTGGCCGACGATGTAAGCGACGGGCTCGCGCAGCACCGCGCGGCGCCGGACCGCGTCCTGGAAGGCGCGCACCGCCGGCCCGGCGACGTGCAGCTCGCGGTCGATCAGCAGCTGCTCTCGCCCCACGCCGAGCACATGTGCAAGCAGCACTTCGGCGTCCAGGCGCGGCGTTTCGCACCCGGCCGCCGTGATCGCGGTGACCGCGCCTTGCAGCGCATCGCGCACCGGGGTCCCGCTCGGTCGCCTGGTCGGGGTGGCACTGGATATCGGCGAGCCCGAACTGCCCGAGGGCGGGTCCGGAAGCGAAGCGCTCACGCCGCGGCCTGCTTGCGCTCCTCGGTCTGCTCCTGCAGGCGCCTGCGCTTCTCGTCGGCCTGCAGCGCGTTCGTCAACTCCTCGAGCTGCCCTTCAAGCACGGCATCGAGGTTGTGCACGGTCAGCTTGATCCGGTGGTCGGTCACACGCCGCTCGCCGTAGTTGTACGTGCGGATCTTCTCGGCACGATCGCCAGTGCCGACCTGCGAGCGCCGGTCGGCCGCCAGCTCAGCCTGCTGTTCAGCCAGCGCACGCTCGTACAACCGGGCGCGCAGTACACGCAGCGCCTTCTCGCGATTCTGCAGCTGAGACTTCTCATCCTGCATCGAGACCACGATGCCGGTGGGCTTGTGCGTGATACGCACCGCCGAGTCGGTCGTGTTCACAGACTGGCCGCCCGGCCCGGAGGAGCGGTAGACATCGATCTGCAGCTCGTTCGGGTCGACCTGCACGTCGACGTCCTCAGCCTCGGGCAGCACCGCGACGGTTGCGGTCGAGGTGTGAACACGTCCCTGAGACTCAGTCGCGGGGACACGCTGTACGCGATGCGTTCCGCCCTCGAACTTGAACACCGAGTAGGCGCCGTCGGGCGGGCGAGACTTGATTTCGAACGTGTACTTGCCGTCGCCAACTCCCATCGTCTCAGTCTGGAAGCCGAGCCGCTCGGCGTATCGAGTGAGCATCCTGTACAGGTCCCCAGCCCATAGCCCGGCCTCGTCGCCGCCGGCGCCGCCCTGGATTTCGACAATCACGCTCTTTTCGTCGTTGGGGTCGCGCTCGACCATCGCCATGCGGATCTCCTCATCCAGCTCCTCGATCCGCTCGCGCGCCGCGGCCAGCTCCTCACGTAGTTCGGCGTCGTCCTCGTCGGCGAGGATTTCCTCCGCGCCCGTGGCGGTTTCCTGCGCTTCGCGCCACTGCTCCGCGAGCTTCGCCGCGGGCTCGAGCTGGCGGTAGGCGCGACCGACCTCGGCGTAGCGTTCGCGGTCGGAGATCACCTCCGGGTCGGTCATCTGTTCGCCGAGCTCCGCGAAGCGGGCTTCGATCTGCTTGACGAGGTCTTCGATCATCGCCGGCCCAGTGTATGGGCCGTCAGACGACTGAGCCGCTAAGCGACTACCTCCACGCCGAGCAGATCCTCAGCGGAGAGCTTGCCGGGTGTCTCTTTCGCGAGCACGGCCTCAAGCGCGGCGATCGCGACGGCCAGCTGGTCGAGGTCGGGCTCGCGCGTCGTCAGCAGTTGCAGCTTCAGCCCCGGCCACATGATCGCCCGCACCCAGCGGCGGCTGCGATTCTTGCCGGCGAACTTGATGAGCTCGAAGGAGATGCCCGCGATGATCGGCACGCCGAGGATGCGCGTGGCCACGAGCCAGTACCAAGCGGGCAAGCCGATCGGGGCGAACACGAAGATCGCGACGATCATCACGACGAGCAGGAAGCTCGTGCCGCAACGGGGGTGAAGCCGCGAGAAGCGCTGCGCATTCTGTGGCGTGAGCGGCAAGCCCGCCTCGAAGCAAGAGATCGTCTTGTGCTCGGCGCCGTGGTACTCGAACACGCGGCGCAGGTCGCGCAGCCGGGAGAGCAGCAGCATGTAGCCGAGGAAGATCGCGGTGCGAACGCAACCCTCGATCAACCAGAACAGGAACGAGGATCCAAGCTGCCCCTTGATCAGGCTCGTCAGCCCGACGGGGATCAGGAAGAACAGCACGATCGCAAACACAAGCGCGACGATCACGGTGCCCGCCCACACTGCCTTGGGAATCTCGTCAGCCTCCTGCACGGCGCTCTCCCCGGCAGCGCCGTTCGCCGATGCGCCGTTCGCGGCGGCGCCAGCCGCGGTCGGCTCGGACCCCGCGTCCTTGGCGTCGTCGCGCTCAACCGGCGGCAGCTGTGCGTTCGCGGAGACCTCCAACGCGCGGAAGCCGATCACGAGCGAGCCACCGAGCGCGACGATCCCGCGCACGATCGGCAGGCGCAGCAGCCGGTGGCGCTTGAGCGCGGAGTCGAGCGGGAAGGTGCTCACCTCGATCTCCCCGAGCGCAGCCTCCTCGGGCGAGCGCTCGCCCTCGGCCAGTTGCTCGGCGCTGGGCTTGCGCACCGCGACCGCCCAGTTTGAGACGCCGCGCATCATCACGCCCTCCAGGACGGCCTGCCCGCCCACGGGCGCGTCCCGCCGCGCGTTCAGTTGTCCGTGCTCGTCGGCCTGCGCGCCACTGGGGACCGCGCCGTCGGCGCCGTTCGCGGAGGCGTCGCCGAGCCCGTCCAGGACGCGACCGTCATCGAGCGCGGACGTGGCATCCTCGCCAGCGGCCGTCGTCGTCGGCGAACCGGCCAGGCGGGAGGACATCCGCCTACTTGGCTGACCGCGTCTGGGCCAAGCGGCCCTTGGCGACGCGGCGCTGGAAGCGCTCGACGCGCCCGCCGCTATCCACGAGCTTCTGCCGGCCCGTGTAGAAGGGGTGGCAGTTCGAGCACACCTCGACGCGCAGCTCCTCCTGCGTGGCACGAGTGATGAACTCGTTGCCGCACGTGCAGTGGACGCGTGCCTGTGTGTACTTGGGATGGATCTCGGTCTTCATGCTGGTCATTCTAGCGATGGGCCGAAGCCCGGCAACCGGTGGCTCCGTCTCTAGCTCTTGGGCGAGGACCCGTCGGTCGTCGTGCCCGTCGGCGTCGTTGGCGTGGGTTCCACCGGTTCGCTTTCGGCGGGCTGAACGCACTTCGAGGTGAGCCGTTCGGCCCGCTTGATCGCGTGTCCCTTCGCGCCGATCCAGCGGAAGCGCACGAGGCCGCGGTACGCCGCAGGCGCCGAGAGGTTCGTGACCTGCTTGAGGTACTTGTAGACCTTGACTTTCGGGTCTGATGGACGCCAGACGCCGAGGCCCGGCGCGCTGACCATGTGGAATTCCGCTTCTCCCTGGGCGCGCTCTTCGACGTCGATGCGGATCGCCATGCGCGCCGTGCCCGCCACCGCGCTCATTTCGCCCGAGAACGTCGCGGCCCGTTCGGCCTGCGCTCCGACCGTGACGCATTCTTCGACTGCCGCCAGGCTGCCACCCGAGGCCAGCGGCATCTGCTGGGTGGGAAGACCTGCCGCGCCGCTCGTCTGAGCCTGGGCGCCGCCGGCCCCGATCAGGGCGGCGGCGAG
Organism: Solirubrobacteraceae bacterium; assembly: GCA_035507305.1. GTDB lineage: Bacteria > Actinomycetota > Thermoleophilia > Solirubrobacterales > Solirubrobacteraceae > Palsa-744. The sequence continues at coordinate 5,198 of DATJOE010000224.1, forward strand.
CAGCGCGAACGCGCACACAAGCGCGACGAGCAACGCTACGCCAAAGCGCCCGAGCGACCTACCGATGACGGTGCGGCTGTCCATGACAACCCTCTAACACCATCTCCGAGCAGATGTTTCGCGCTGCTCCGAGCGGAGCTACAAGATCTGGTACAGGGGCCCGTCGCCACCCTCGGGGGTGGTGAGCCGTCCGCCCTTCGCGGTGATCGCGCCGCACTGCACGCAGTTGGTGTAGTTGACGATCACGTCGACATCGCCGTGCTCGGGAGCGTCCTCGGGGATCTCGTACACGCCCGCCGGGCACATCCAGCGCCACGTTTCCGCGATCTCGCGGGGGACGTTTTTATGCAGGCGGATGTGGTTCGGTGCGTCATCGCGCGTCGCGTTGCCCGTAATGAACACGGAGGAGAGCTTGTCGAAGATGTATTTCCCGTCGGGCTTGGGATAGGACTTCGCGGTGTTGCCCACGAACATCGGCTTCGCGTCGTTGCGGTGCCAAGACAGCCGACCCGGGGGCAGCAGCCCTTTGGTCGCGATCGCGAGGTTGACGATCGGCCCGCCTTGCAGGAAGCCGTGCTGGAAGGGCTGGCGCGTATTGCGCACCTCGTAGAGCTCCTTGCCCGTGACTGAGTCCTCGATCGCCTGCTCGTAGGACTCGAAGTTCGATTCGCCGCGCGCGAGTGCGGCGTAGATCGCCTCACCGGCGAGCTTGCCCGAGTTGATCGCGTGGTGCACGCCCTTCAGCGAGACCGTGTCGACCATCCCTCCGGCGTCGCCGATCAACAGCGCGCCCGGCATCGTCAGCTTCGGCATCGACCAGTAGCCGCCGCCCGGCAGCGCCTTCGCACCCCAGGCCACGCGCTCGCCGCCCTCGAGGATCCCGCGCACGAGCGGGTGCGTCTTGAACTGCTGGAGCAGGTCGTGCGCCGAGGTCGTCGCGTCCGCGTACTCCAGGTCGATCACAAAGCCGATCGAGACGAGATCGTCGCCGGTTTTCTCGTCCTTCATCGGGTAGATCCAGGTGCCGCCGATCTGCCCGTACTTCGAAGAGACCTTCAGCGGCCACGGCCCAATCGTGTGGATCAGGCGGTCTAGCGGCTTGGGGACCTTCCAGACCTCCTTGACGCCGAGCTCCCAGACCTGCGGCTCGCGGTCCTTGGCGAGGTCGAACTCGCGGATCGCCGCGCCGGTCAAATGGCCCCAGCAACCCTCGGCGAGCGCGACCGCTTTCGCCTTGATGTCGGTGCCGGGCTCGAAGTTGCCGAGCGGCTCGCCGTCCTTGCCGCGACCCTTGTCGCCCGAGCGCACGCCGACTACGCGGCCGTCCTCGACGACGAGTTGTGTCGCGGAGGTCTCGGTGAGGATGTAGGCGCCCGCTTCCTCGGCGATCCGCTGCTGGTAGCGCGCGAGTGCCGAGACCGAGATCACCTCGTTGCCGTGGTTCTTGAACGGCGGCGGCGGCGGAATGCGCAGCTTCACCTTCGAGCTGGGCGTCATGTAGACCGCCTCTTTCTTGACCTCGCCGAACGCGAAGCCCTCTTCGCGCCACTGCTCACGGGTCATCTCTCCGAACAGTTCTTCCAGTGGCTTTGGGCGCATCACCGCGCCCGAGAGGTTGTGCCCGCCGCAGGTCTTCGCCTTCTCGACGACCGCGACCGGGACTTCCCCGAGGCGCTCCATCGTCTCAGGGTCGTCCGCTAGCAGTTGCAGCAGGCGGTTGGCGCACGCCAGCCCGGCCGTGCCGCCGCCGACGATCGCGACGCCGACCTCGATCAGCTCGTCCTCGTCGTCCAGTCCCCGCTTGATGAACTCCTTCTGGGGGTTCACCGGCGGCGGGAACTGGGCGGGCGCGACCTTGCCGTTGCCGTTGTGCGCCGACATACCTAGCTTCCCTTCTTCGCTTTCACGGCCTCTGTCAGCTTAGGCAGGATCTTGTTCAGATCGCCCACGACGCCGAGGTCGGAGAATTCGAAGATCGGCGCGTTCGCGTCCTTGTTGATCGCGACGATGTTCTCCGAGGACTGCATCCCGACCTTGTGCTGGATCGCGCCCGAGATGCCCGCGGCGAGGTAGAGCTTCGGCGAGACCGTCTTGCCGGTCTGACCGATCTGCGCCGCGTAGGGGTACCAACCAGCGTCGACGACCGCGCGGGTCGCCGCGACGGCGCTGTTGCCGCCGAACGCCGCGGCCAGAGCCTCCGCGAGCTCGAAGCCCTCGGCCTTACCGAGGCCGCGACCGCCCGCGACGAGGATGTCCGCGCCCTCGATGTCGACGTCCGCGCCGCGCTGTTCGCCACGCGTGACCATCGTCGCCTGCTGAGCCTGCGGGCTCAGCTCGAAGCTGAGCTGCTCGACCGGGGCGTCGGCGTCGCCGCTCTGTTTGATCTCGAACGCGTTCAGGCGGCCGATGATGATGCCGACGTCCGAGCGGTACTTGATTTCGGAGATCGCCGAGTCGCCGAGGATCGGGCGCTCCGCGATCAGTTCGCCACCCTCAGCCCGGACGTTCGTGACCTCCATCGCCACGCCCGCGTTCAGCCGTGCGGCCAGGCCGGCGCCGATCTCGAAGCCGAGCAGGCCGCCGCCGAACAGCGCGTAGGAGTAGCCGCCGCCCTGGATCGCCGCGGCCATCGCGTCGACCAGCGGCTGCGCCAGACCTTCGGGACCCTCGGCGACGAGCACCTTCTTCGCGCCGTATTTGCCGAGCGTCGCCGCGAGGTCCTGCGGCACGTTCTCGCCGAGCAGGATCGCATGCGCCTCGCCGCCGATTTCGGCGGCGAGCTTCGCGCCCTCGGACACCGCGCCCAACGAGTTCTTGTTGATCGCACCGTCGTAGTGCAGCGCATAAACCAGGATGTTCGCCATTTAGATCAGCTTCCTCTCGTCGAGCCAGGCGACGATCTTCTCGACCGTCTCATCCGTGTCCTCGTCCTCGATGATCTCGCCCGCGGCCTTGCTCGGCGGAGCCTTCGCCGCGACCCACTGAGCGGCGGAGTTATCTCCTCCGACTTTGCTCGCGTCGATCTCGACGTCGCCAGTGGTGACGCTGTCGAGCGGCTTCTTCTTCGCGCCCATGATCGCCTTCAGCGAGGGGTAGCGCGGCTCGTTGATCGCGTCGCCGACCGAGATCACAGCCGGCAGCTTGATCTGCACGGTGTCGTAGCCGTACTCGGCCTGGCGCTCGCAGCGCAGCGCCTCGGACTCGACGTCCATCTTGATCACCTGGGTCAGCGAGGGCATACCGAGGTGCTCGGCCACAACGGCGCCGATCGTGTAGCACTCGCCGTCGTCCGACTGCTGGCCCAACAGGACCAGGTCGGGGCTCTCGCGCTGCAGCGTCTTAGCGAGCGCGTAGCCGGTCGCGGCGACGTCTGAGCCGGCGACGGCCTCGTCGGAGAGGTGAACCGAGCGGTCGGCGCCAAGCGAGACCGCCTTGTGCAGCGCGCGCACCGCGCTGTCGGGGCCCATCGTCACGGCGACGATCTCCTCGACGGGGACCGCGCCACCCTCCTTGATCTGCATCGCAGCCTCGATGGCGTGCGTGTCATACGGGTTGAGGTTCTTCTCCCCGCTGCGGTCCATGCGCCCCGTCGAAGGGTTCAATTTCTTTTCGACGGCGGCGTCCGGGACCTCCTTCACCAGGACGCATATCTTCATTTCTTAGGCAACTCCTTGGGGTCTATTGCGACTGAATGGTACTCGCTTAAGCGGTTGACTGACGAGTCAATCAAGCGCGCGCGGCGGTGGCCTCGCGGATGAAATCCACGATCGCCTGCGTGGGAGCGCCCGGCGTGAACACCTCGGCCACGCCCAGGGCCTTTAGCTCCGGGATGTCCTCGGCGGGGATCGTGCCCCCCACCGTCACGACCACGTCGTCAACGTCCTGCTCGCGCAGCAACTCCACGACTCGCGGCACGAGCGTCATGTGCGCGCCCGAGAGGATCGAGAGTCCGACCGCGTCGGCGTCCTCCTGGATCACGGTCTCGACGATCTGTTCGGGCGTCTGGTGAAGGCCGGTGTAGATCACCTCCATGCCCGCGTCGCGAAGCGCGCGAGCGATGATCTTGGCCCCGCGATCGTGCCCGTCGAGGCCTGGCTTGGCGACGACGACGCGGATCTTGCCTTGGGCGGGAGTGGACATCGCGACCCTCAGACTATGCGTGCTGGCTTCCGCGCGCCGCCACGTCCGCCGCGCGCGCCACCGCGGCCCGAGGGCCGGCCGTTCCCGCGACCGCCGACCCGGCTGCTGCCGCGCGCCCCCTGTACGGCCCGGCCAAGACCGCCGAGCGCGGCGACCGCGCCCAGCGCTGCGAGCACCTTCAGGCGCTGCCCGAGGCGGTCGAGGTGCAGCACCTCCCAGCCCTCCTGGAGGGCGATCCGGCGCAGCTCGGCGTCGGGGTTGACGACGACGGGATGACCGACCGCGCGCAGCATCGGCAGGTCGGACTCCGAGTCCGAGTAGGCGTAGGAGCTCGCGAGATCGATACCCTCGCGCTCGGCGAGCTCGTTCATCGAGACGACCTTGCCCTCGCGGTAGTTGAACGGGCCAGCGGGGCGACCGGTGTACCGGCCGTCGACGATCTCCGAGCGCGAGCCGAGCCCGCCGTCGAAGGCGAGCACGTGCGCGAGCAGGTCGGCCATCTCTTGCGAGGCCGCGGTGAGGATGTAGACGGGCACGCCCGCGTCCTGGTGAGCGTAGGCGCGCTCGAGCATCTGCGGATACAGGCGTGGCAAGACACCCGCGAGCACGCGTGGGGAAAGGCGCTGCAGGTCGCGCACCGGCACCCCCGCGATCATTTCCCCCACGCGCTTACGCACGTCGTCGGCGCGGTCGTCGGTCGAGCCACGCAGGCGAAAGCGCACGTTCTCGTAGATGTCCTTCAACAGCCGCGAGCGCGAGATCATTCCGGTCTCGTAGGCGGCTCGGGCGAAGAACACGCCCGAGGAACCCGCCATCAGCGTCTTGTCGAGGTCGAAGAAAGCCGCCGCGCGCGGACGCCCGTTAGCGACGGCGCTCATGGGAGACGGTCGTGAGTCGAGTCAGGCAAGGACGCAGGGAGCGTGGCGTGCGAAGAGCACGCGAGCGACCGAGGACGCCGCCTGACGAAGCGCTCACGGCCGTCTCAGACCTTGAGGATGACCGCGTCGCCCTGGCCACCGCCGGAGCAGATCGCCGCGCAGCCATAGCCGCCGCCGCGACGGCGCAGCTCGTGCACGAGCGCACCAAGGATCCGCGCGCCCGAGGCGCCGATCGGGTGACCGAGCGCGACGGCGCCGCCATTGACGTTTACGCGGTCCTCATCGATCCCGAGCATGCGAATCGAGTTCAGCGTGACGGAGGCAAACGCCTCGTTGATCTCCCATAGGTCGATGTCGCCCGGCTGCAGCCCCGCCTTCTCCAGGGCCTTCTTCGCGGCGCTGGCGGGCGTCGTGGCCAGGTAGGCGAAGTCGTTTGCGCTCTGGGCGTGCGCGACGATCTCGGCGAGCGCCTCCTTGCCGTTGGCCTGGGCCCACTCCTCCGAGGACAGCACGAGGGCGCCGCCGCCGTCATTTACGCCCGGGGCGTTGCCCGCGGTGTGCGAGCCCTCCTTGCCGACGAGACCCGGCAGCTTGGCGAGCACCTCGAGCGAGGTGTCGCGCCGCGGCCCCTCATCGACCTCGACGACCGTGTCGCCCTTACGTCCCTTGACCGTGACCGAGACGGTCTCCTCGGCCATCCGACCCTCCTCGATCGCGGCGAGCGCGCGCTCGTGCGAGCGCAGCGCCCAGCGGTCGAGATCCGCGCGGGTGATCTCCAGCTCGTCTCCAACCTCGGTGGCCTCGACGAACATCTGCTTGCCCGAGAAGGGGTTGGTCAGCCCATCGTGGACCATTGCGTCGAGCATCTTCGCGTCGCCCATGCGGTAGCCGAAGCGACCCTGAGGTAGGAGGTAGGGAGCCTTGGACATCGACTCCATCCCGCCGCCAACGCCGACCTCGACGTCGCCGGCGCGGATCGCCTGGTCGAGCAGCACGGAGGCGCGCAGGCCCGAGGCGCAGACCTTGTTAATCGTCTCGGAGGAGACCTCCTTCGGGATGCCGGCTTTGATCTGCGCCTGGCGCGAGGGGATCTGGCCCTGGCCGGCCTGCAGCACCTGGCCCATGATCACGTGCTCGACCTGTCCGGGCTCGACGCTCGCGCGCTCAAGAGCGGCCTCGATCGCCGTGGCGCCCAACTCAGTGGCTTGGAGGGTCGATAGTCCGCCGCCCATCTTGCCGATCGGGGTGCGTGCACTGCCGAGGATCACTGTCTTTGCCATGAAAAGTGGCTCTCCAGTCTCGTTCGATGACGAATCGGGAATCTTGCGGCGGACGGACGGGAATGCTAGCGATCCGGCTATCGTGCTCGGCCGATGCAGGTGTCCGCGACAACCGAAGCACCAGGCGCAAGCGACGCGGACACGGTCGCGCTCGGGCTGTTCGAGGGCGAGGCAGTACCGGCCGAGGCGCCGGGCGAGGCGGCCGCCCTGCTCACCGCGGGCGAGGCACGTACAGACGCAGGATCGCTCGCGCTCGCGCACGCGGAGGGCAAGCGCTGGCTGCTCGTGGGTCTAGGCCGACGCGAGGACTTCACGGCCGAGCGCGCCCGCGTCGCGGCGAGCGCGGCGCGCGAGCGCACGCGCGAGCTTTCGACGAAAGCGCTCTGCTGGCAGCTTCCGCACGACTGCGGCGAGGAGATCGCGGCGGCGCTCGTAGAGGGCACGATCCTGGCGGACTACCGCTTCGATCGCCACAAGTCGGCCCCGGCGCCGGACCCGGAGGCCCCGCCGAAGACGCTGGCACGACTGCTCGTGGCAGGCGACGCCGACTTGAGCGAGACGGTCGAGCAGGCGGCGCTCGTGGCGAAGGCCGCAAACGCGGCGCGCGACCTGCAGAACCGCCCAGGCAACGACCTGACGCCCAGCGCGCTCGGCGCCTACGCGGAATCGCTCGCGCGGGAGGTCGAGGGCCTGTCGGTCGAGGTCGAGGGGCGCGAGGGGATCGTGGGCCGCGGGATGGGCGCGTTCGCGGCGGTCGCCCAGGGCTCAGACCAAGAGCCCGCGCTGATCACGCTGCGCTACGAGGCTCCCGATGCGGGCGGTCCGGTGCTGGGCTACGTCGGCAAGGCGGTGACGTTCGACAGCGGTGGGATCTCGCTGAAGCCCGGGCCGAAGATGTCGGAGATGAAGTTCGACATGTCGGGCGGCGCCGCGGTGATCGAGGCTGTCGCGGCGATCGCACGCCTGCGCCTGCCGGTCAAGCTCGTCGCGGTGGTCGGCGCGACGGAGAACCTGCCAAGCGGCCATGCGGTGAAGCCGGGGGACATCGTGAAGGCCTCGAACGGCAAGACGATCGAGGTGAATAACACTGACGCCGAGGGTCGCCTAGTGCTCGCGGACTGCCTCTGCCACGCGGTGGCGCAGGGCGCCGAGCGGATCGTGGACCTGGCGACGCTGACGGGCGCGGTGATCATCGCGCTCGGCTCGACCTACGCGGGCTTGATGTGTAACGACGACGAGCTCGCGTCACAGCTAGTCGCGGCGGGCACGCGCAGCGGCGAGATCCTCTGGAGACTGCCGCTACACGAGGAGTATCAGGAGGCGATCAAGGGCACCTACGCCGACCTGGACAACGCGCCCGAGGCACGCAAGGCGGGCACGATCGTAGGCGGCACGTTCCTCTCGAACTTCGTGGGCGAGGTGCCCTGGGCGCACCTGGACATCGCGGGCTCTGCCTGGGACCTGGGCCGCGCCTACGCGGGCAAGGGCGCTTCGGGCTACGGGGTTCGCCTGCTCGTCGAGCTCGCCCGCTCGTTCAGCTCCTAGGCCGCAGCGGCCTGCAGTTCCAGGCGTGCCGCGACCGGCGCCCATGCAGCCCCGCGCGGGTCGATGAACGCCCGGTGTCGCCCGGCCTCGCCCTCGATCTCGACCAGCTCGACCTCGGCGCCGGCCTCGCGCGCGGCGCTCGCGTATGTGCGGCTCAGCTCGACCGAGACCGTTTCGTCGAGCACGCCGTGGACGAGCAGTACCGGCATCGTTAGCGGTACGCGGCGCAGCGGGTCAGCAATCTCGTAGCGCTCGGGCAGTCGATCGGGGGAGCCGCCCATCAACGCGCGCACGGCGCCGCCGTGCCACTGGCGGTAGGCACCGGCGAGATCGCACACACCGGCCAGCGAGATCGCGCGCGCGATCGGCACACGCGCGCGGCCGGCGATCGCGCCGGGGGCACCCGTGGGCAGCGCGGTGCGACCCGCAGCCCACAGCGCCAGGTGACCGCCGGCCGAGTGGCCGAGCACGTCCACGCGCGCGAGATCGAGCGCGGGGTGAAGCCCGTCGAGACGATCGATCGCCGCGGCCACGTCGGCGAACGTCGCCGGCCAGCCCCCGCCGTTCCCCAGCCGCCGGTACTCGATGTTCCATACGGCAAAGCCGCGTGTGAGGAGGTCTGCGGCGAGCGCGCGCATCACGGCGCGGCCGTAGCGCTTGTGCCATGAGCCGCCGTGGATCAGCACGACAACGGGGTGCGGGCCCGGGCCCGCGGGCAGATGCAGGTCGCCGCGCTGGGAGCGGTCCTCGCCATAGGCGTAGGTGCGCCCTCGCGTAAAGAGGTAGTGCTGGATCCAGCGGGCTCTGCTCATGCGCGGCCATCGTAGAAGGACGCAAGCTGTGAGAATGCAATCGCGATGGACTTCGACCTCTCCCCAGACCACGAGCTGATCCGCCGTACGGTGCGCGAGTTCGCCGAAGGCGAGGTGGCGCCTGTCGCCGAGGAGCTCGACCGCACGAAGTCATTCCCGTACGAGATCGTGAAGCAACTGGGGGCGCTGAACCTGATGGGGATCCCCTTCCCGGAGGAGTACGGCGGCGGCGGGGGCGACACGCTCGCCTACGCCCTCGCGGTCGAGGAGCTCACGCGAGTGGACTCCTCGGTGGCGATCACCCTCTGTGCCCACACCTCGCTGGGCACCCAGCCGATCTACCTGTTCGGCTCAGAGGAGCAGAAGCGCGAGTGGCTGCCGCAGCTTTGCTCGGGCGAGCGGCTCGGCGCGTTCGGCCTGACCGAGCCCGAAGCGGGCTCAGACGCCGGGAACACCCGCACGCGCGCGAAGCTCGCCGACGGCGAATGGGTGATCGACGGGGCGAAGCAGTTCATCACCAATGCGGGCACCGAGATCTCGGGCGTTGTCTGCATCACCGCCGTGACCTCGAACGGGGCAGGTGAGGAGGGGGAAATCTCGAGAGAGATTTCCAATCTAATCGTCCCCAACGGGACTGCGGGCTACACGCAAGGTGAGCCGTACCGCAAGATGGGCTGGAACGCCTCGGATACGCGTCCCTTGTCCTTCGAGGAGTGCCGCGTGCCCGAGACGAACCTGCTCGGCCCGCGCGGGGCGGGCTTCAAGCAGTTCCTGCACATCCTCGACATCGGGCGGATCGGCGTAGCCGCGATGGGCGTCGGGCTCGCGCAGGGCGCGCTGGATGAGGCGCTGAAGTACGCGAAAGAGCGCAAGGCGTTCGGCAAGCCGATCGCGAAGTTCCAGGCGATCCAGGCCAAGCTCGCGGACATGGCCACCGAGATCGAGGCCGCGCGGCTGCTCGTGTACAAGGCCGCGCGCGAGAAGGACGCAGGCCGCAACTTCACGCTCACTGCCGCCCAAGCGAAGTTGAAGACCGGACGACTCGCGGTGCGCTGCTCCGAGGAGGCCGTCCAGATCCACGGGGGCTACGGCTTCATCGAGGAGTATCCCGTCTGCCGCTTCTACCGCGACGCGAAGATCCTCACGATCGGCGAGGGCACCGACGAGGTGCAGCAGATGGTGATCGCCCGGGCTTTGGGCGCTTAGGCGCTCGGTTCGAGCACGACGAGCGGTATCCGGCGCTCGGTGCGGTGACGGTAGCCTTCGTAGCCCCGGTACACGCCGACCATCAGCTTCCACAGGCGCTCGTACTCCTCGCCCTTGGCCTCGCGCGCACGCACGTCGAGACGGTGCGAACCGACCTGCACGGTCGTGTCAGGGTTCGCTTTCAGGTTGTAAAACCAAGCCGGGTTCTTCGGGTAACCACCCTTCGAGGCCACGAGCACAAGGTTCTCGCCATCCTCGCCGTAGACCAGTGGCGTCGTGCGCTTCGTACCGCTCTTGGCGCCCGTGTGGTCGAGCAGCAGCATCGGCGGCGCGCCCGGCGGGCGGTGACCGATCAGGCCGTTCGTCAGTCGGTATGCCGCGGTATGGCCTTTGATCGCGAAGCGCAGCAGGGGCCAGTTGCGATCGGCGAGGTCCATGTAGTCCACGATCGTTCAGCCCGCCTCGGTCTCGCGCTCGAGCAACACCGACGCCGCACTCGCGGGGTCCAGGCGCCGCTCGACGACCTGCTCGATCAGCTCCTGGAAGCCCGCGTCCTCTCGTAGGTCCTCTTCCAGGCGCCGGCGCATCCGCGCCGTGGCGATCGCCAAAACCTCGTTGCGCAGGTTGCGCGCGCGCCGCTCGGCGAGATGGCCCTCTCCCAGGATGTGCGCGCGGTGCTCGTCCAAGCGCTCGATCAGCTCGTCGATGCCCTTGCCGTGCGCGGCCTCGGTCTTGACGATCGGCACCCGCCAGCGCCCGCGCACTTCCTCGGGCGTCCGGTCGAGGTTCGCGAGCGAGAGCACGCCGCGAATCTCGCGGACCATCGTGTCCGTCAGCGGGTGATCGGCCTTGTTGATCACGATCACGTCCGGGATCTCCATCACGCCAGCCTTCAGCGCCTGGATCGAGTCGCCGGAGCCGGGCATCAGCACGAGCACGATCGTGTCCGCGTGGTCGATGATGTCGATCTCCGCCTGCCCAACACCGACGGTCTCCACGAACACGTCCTCGCGCCCCGCGGCGTCGAGCAGCAGCGCGGCCTGTAGCGCCGCCTCCGAGAGTCCGCCCAGCGCGCCGCGGTTCGCCATCGAGCGGATGAACACGCCCCTGTCGAGGAAGTGCTCGGTCAGGCGGATCCTGTCGCCGAGCAGCGCGCCCTGCGTGAACGGCGAGGAGGGGTCGATCGAGAGCACGCCCACACTTCGCCCCGCCTCGCGCCGCGCCTTCGTGAGCGCGCCGATCAGCGTGGACTTGCCGACGCCCGGCGGGCCCGTGAAGCCGACGACCGCTGCCTGGCCCGTGTGCGGGTAGACCTCCTTCACGAGCTCCCAGCCCTCGGGGCGGTCGTCCTCCACGAGCGAGATCGCCCGCGCAAGCGCGCGACGGTCTCCATCGAGCAGTCGTTGGGCGAGGGTCGTCTCCAGCTTCGCGTCCGCCATCGGAGCGCAATCATCGCAGGGCAATACGATCTTCCCCGCGATGGAGCTGCTTGCCGAAGAGCCCGCGAGCGACGCCCCGGCCGAGATCGCCGCCACGATCCGCCGCGCGCCCGAGCGCCTGCATGGCGGCCCGCTTGCGCTGCTGCGCTTTATGCGCACGAACCACATGCTGAACCTGAACTACGCGCGCTTGATCGTTCGCTGGCTCGTGCTCAAGGCGCGCTACCGCTCGCGCCTGCAGACCGATGGGCTGTGCTTCATCTGCCCGCAGGTCAAGCTCGAGATCGGGCGCAATGCCACGCTGCGAATCGGCCGCTGGGCGTGGGTCGGACACGGCTGCAAGATCCGCGTGCACGAGGGCGAGGTCGAGATCGGCGCGAAGACCGTGATGGGCCAAGAGTGCACGATCTCCGCCTACCAGCACGTCTCGATCGGCCGCGAGTGCATCATCGCCGACCGCGTGATGCTGATCGACTTCGACCACGGCGTAACGGAGGTCGAGCGCCCGATCCGCTTGCAGGGCATCTACAAGCGCGACGTGCGCGTCGGGCACAACGTCTGGATCGGCTACGGCGCCTGCGTGCTGCGCGGCGTGCAGGTCGGCGACAACAGCATCGTCGGCACGAGCTCCGTGCTCACCCGCGACGTGCCCGAGAACGCCGTAGTCGGCGGGGTTCCCGCTCGTGTCATCCGCATGCGCGAGGCGCCGCAGGCGATGCGCTGGGAATAATGCCCCGGCGTAGGAGTAGCACCCCGGCCTACAAGAACGGCACGAGGTTCCGCACCGCTGAATCGTCCGCCGCACCGCTGTCCGACCCGTTAGGAGGATCGGTGAGCGCGGCGCGCAGCGCGGCGAGGTGGCCCGCTAGGCGCTCGCGAGCATAGGGCGCGGCGATCCCGCGCGTCAGCATGAAGGCCCAGTCGCTCGACTGCAGCGCGAGCAGCTCGCGCTGGGCGGTCCGGCTCGCGCGCGGCCCTGCCCCGATCAGCTCAAGCTCGGCGTCCCGCAGCTCAAAGGCCTCCCCCGCGACCGCGGGGCCCGACCAGGTCGAGAGGTCTCCGTGCGCGCCCCAGGAGCTGGCTTCCTCTGCGGAAAAGCCCGCCACTTGCGCCCGCGAGGGAGCGCCGCGCCACTCGCTCTGCGGCGCTGGCTCCAGTTGTGCGAGCGCGTCGTCTAGGCGCGTCAGCTCAAGCCCCTGGCGCGCGGACTCCTCCACGACCGCCTGCAGCCACGCGACGCCCTCATACCACCAGTGACCCAACAGCTCGGTGTCCAGCGCGCATACAGCCAAGCCGCCCCCCGGCAGGCCAGCGCCCGACTCGCACAGCCGCGCCAGCGTGCGCGAAACGAAGTCCGCCGCGTGCTCGCGCGCCTTCGCGAGCGCGCGCTCATGGTCGTAGGCGTCCCCGTCATTGCTCCAGGGCGTGTGATGATGGATCGTGTGGTGGTGGTAGTCGCGGTAGGCGCCGTTCGCGGGATAGCCGTCATCGCTCCACACCAGCTGCATCGTCGCGCGGTCGATCGGCACCAGCACCAAGCCCGCCTCGCCGCACAGTGGGCGTAGGTGCTCCCGCGCGCCCAGCCCAAAGCGCCGGGTCAGCTCCACGCACGTCGCGTGGACCCCCGCGTCGGCGAGCAGCGGCTCAAGGCGCCGGACGTGCGCGCACTCCGGCAGCCAGAAGCCGCCGCGCCACTGCGCGCCGAAGCGGGTGCGATGCGCGTCGATCCCGGCCTGAACCTGCAGGCGCACGCCCTCATCGGTCGCGAGCAGGGGCAGTACCGCGTGCGTCGCCGAGGAAGTCCACTGGGCGTAAGGCTCTAAAGCTCCAAGCAGGTCGCCGCCGCGCCGCTTCAGGCTCGCGAGCGCGTCCTGGTACTCCCCCCAGGAGCGTTCGACCTCCTTGGCCAGCTGCTCGTGACCGCCTGCACGCAGCCCGGCCGCGTCCTCAGCGTGGGTGTGGCCGCGCACGTCTTTGATGAACTGCGCGAAGCGCTCATATATGCCTGGGGCTTCGAGCTGGTCGCACAAGACCGGTGTGAGCGACACCGTGAGCGGCGCTCCCGCGTCGAGCAGCTCGAGCAGCGGCAGGTAACTGCCGACAATCGCCTCCCACAGCCACTCCTCGCCAAACGGCCAAGTGCCGAAGCCCTCGACGTAGGGCATATGCGTGTGGAGCACGATCGCCAGCGCGCCGCGCTTCTCGCCGCGCCCGCGCACGCTCAAACCCGGCACACAGCAATGAAATCGAGTGCCCGCTCGATCCGCGCCTGCCCGATCGGTCGGATCGCGAAGTCCGCAACCGAGATCGCGGGCGTGAACCAGTCGTAGAAGCGCTTGGTCAAGCCGAGACGTGGGTGCAGCGAGTCCCAGCCCGCGCGAATCGCCAGCTCGTGCGCGCGCAGCTTGCGCGTGTGGAACAGGCCGAACATCCGAACGTCGCGGAAGTGCTCGCGGCAAAGGCGGTCGAATTCCTCGGCGCGGTACTCGTGGACGTGCCAGGGGTTGCCCGAGCGTGGCGCGCCCTTCGGCGCGAGCGTGAGCACGTTCGGCGTCGAGACGAACACCTCGCCTCGCGACGAGCCCGCGACTAGCCCCGCGAAGTGATCAAGCGCCGCACCGGGGTCCTGCAGGTGCTCGATCGTCTGTAGGAACACCACCGCATCGGCGGGCTCAGCGAAGGTTTCAATCAGGTCGCGCGCGAAGCGCAGGTTCGTCCGGCGGTAGCGCAAACGCGCGTGCTCGTGCGCCTCGGGGTTTGCGTCCACGCCCACGACCGAGGCCGCGCTGCTCGCGAGCAGGTCAGAGCCATAACCCTCGCC
>DATJOE010000225.1:0-8784 GCA_035507305.1 Solirubrobacteraceae bacterium
CCCACTGCCCGACATCTTCCGGATCACGCCTGATAAGCCGGAGAACTCCGGCAAACTGCGCGCCGAGCTCGACCAGTCGAGCCCGCTGGGCACGCGTCTGGTGACCGACGCTGCGATCGCGGCGGTCCAGAACCGCCAGGCCCAGACCAACCAGATCCTCTCGGCGACGCGGGTGATCAAGATCACGATGGCGCTACTTGCAGCGTTGCTCGTGATCGCGTCGATCCTTTTGATTTCGAACACGATCCGTCTGTCACTGTTCTCGCGCCGTCGCGAGGTAGAGGTCATGAAGCTGGTCGGCGCGACCGACTGGTTCATTCGCTGGCCCTTCGTGCTCGAGGGGCTGTTCCTCGGGGCGGTCGGCGGCGCTGCGGCGGTAGGGCTCCTGGCACTCGCAAAGGTCACGCTCGTGGACCCGCTGGCTAATACCGTCAAGCTGATCTCACAGCCCGACATGATCGCCTTCCCGCTGCTGATCGCGATCCTGATGGGGGCCTCGATCGCAGTTTCTGCCGCGGGATCGGGCATCTCGCTGCGGCGCTTCCTCAAGGTCTGACCCGTAGGCTTCGGGAGGCGATGGGCCCCCGCAGAAGACAGCCGCTGCTGGCGGCGCTCGCGATCGCACTGCCCGTGCTGCTGGTGCTGGGGGTCTACCTGGGAGGGCATCCAGAAGATCTACCCAGCTTCGCGCGCTCGACGTTCGTCGCGCACGAGGAAACGCGCGTGGTCAGCGAAGCGATCGACCGGATCTCAAGCGACTACTACCGGCCCGTCAGCAAGGGGCGCTTGACCAACGGGTCGATCGCTGGCGCGGTCGCGAGCCTGGGCGATCGCTTCTCTCACTACCTCACGCCGAAGCAGTTCCGCGAATTCAACGCCCCGCCCAGCTTCACGGGGATCGGTGTCTCGGTCGCGCCCGTCAAGCGCGGCCTGGGCGTTGCGAAGGTGTTCGACGGATCGCCTGCCGCGCGCGCCGCGATGCAGGAAGGCGATGTGATCGTCTCGGTGAATGGGCGCAAGCTCACGGGAATGCCTGCCGACCAGGCGATCAACGAGATCAAGGGTCGGCCGGGGACCGACGTCAAGCTCGGTGTCGAGCAGCGGCGCGCGGGACACGTGCAGCTGAACACGCTCACGCTCACGCGCGCCACGATCGCCGAGCCGGTCGTGGCCTCGCTGTCGAAAACCGTGCAAGGCAAGAAGCTCGGCGTTGTCGCGCTCGCTACGTTCAGCCCCGGCGCGCACGGGGAAGTGCGCGAGGGAGTGGAACGCGAGCTGCACAAAGGCGCCCGCGGGATTGTCCTGGACCTGCGCGCTAACGGCGGTGGCCTGGTCGAAGAGGCGCGGTTGATCGCGAGCATCTTCATCCAGAAGGGGACGATCGTCTCAACGCGCGGTCGCTCGCAGCCCAGCGAGACGCTGAGCGCAGAAGGCGACGCGATCAAGCCGCCGTTCCCGATGGTCGTACTCGTCGACGCGAACACCGCCTCCGCCGCGGAGATAGTCACCGCCGCGCTGCAGGACCACCATCGCGCGACCGTCGTCGGCACCCATACCTTCGGCAAGGGGGTCTTCCAAGAGGAGGAGCCCCTCTCCAACGGCGGCGCGCTCGACATCACCGTCGGCGAGTACTTCACGCCGAACGGGCGCAACCTCGGCGGGGGCGGCGTCAAGCAGGGCGCGGGGATCATGCCCGAAGTGCCCGTGCGTCAAGGCGTGGACAGCAACCACGGCCTGAACATCGCGCTCGACACGCTCGCGGCGAAAGTCAAGTGAGCCCTCGACACCCGCGGGCCAAGCGCGGCGCGGGCGAGACCCGCGCGGTCTGGCCCCCGCACGCGCGCCAGACCGCGCGCTCGGCGATCGAGTCGCTGATGCGCGAACGGGGCCTGGCACGGCGCTTCGAGCACCACGTCGAGCGCGAGGCCAAACGCGCGCGCGACCGCGGCCTCGATGTGCGTGGCGACCTCGCCGAGCGGCGCGACCTCACGGGCCTGCCCACGTTCACGATCGACCCGCTCAGCGCGCGCGACTTCGACGATGCGATCTCCGCGCAGGTCGAGCCCGGCGGGGCGATCCGCGTCTGGGTGCACATTGCCGACGTCAGCGCATACGTGCCCGAGGGCTCCCATGTTGATCGCGAGGCGCGCAAGCGAGGGACAAGCGTCTATGTCCCAGGCGCGGTCGAGCCAATGCTGCCACAGGAGCTCTCAAACGACGCCTGCTCGCTCGTGCCCCAGCGCGAGCGGCTCGCGGTCACGACCGAGCTGTTGCTCGCCGACGCGCAGGTGCAAAGCGCCGCGTTCTATCGCTCGGTGATCCGTTCCGACGAGCGCCTCGATTACGAGCGGGTCGATCGGGTCTTCGCGGGCGAGGAGCCGGCTCAGTCGCCGTGGGCCCAACCGCTTGAAGCGGCCCGTGCGGCGGCGAGCGCGCTGGGCGCCGAGCGTGAGCTCCGCGGCGCGTTGGCTGTCGATGCGCAAGAGCCGGAGTTCATGTTCGACGAGCAGGGCAACGTCGCGGAGATCCACGCCCGCGCGCAGACCGAGTCACATCGCCTGATCGAGTATCTGATGATCGCGGCGAACGAAGCGGTCGCCGAGCTGCTGGAACGCCAGAAGGTCCCCTGCCTGTTCCGCGTCCACGAGCGTCCCGAGCCCGAACGGGTCGCACGGCTCGTTGCGCAGCTCGCAAGCCTTGAGGTGCCGACACCGCCGCTGCCCGAGAACATGTCCTCGACGCAGGCGGCCGAACTGGTCGGCGAGATCTCCCAGCGGATCGAGCGCTACATCGAGCGCCGAGATGGTCAGGGTAGGCGAGCCCTGAACGCGCTCGTGCTCCGCTCGCTCAAGCAGGCCTACTACTCGCCGCGCAATCTCGGCCACGCGGGCCTGCGCGCTCAGCACTATTGCCACTTCACCTCGCCGATCCGCCGCTATCCCGATCTCGTGTGTCACCGCGCGCTGCTCGCCGCGGTGGGTGGGGGCGAGGCGCCGCCGCGCGCCGGGGAGCTACCCGAGCTCGGCGTGTGGACTTCAGAATGCGAGCGCGATGCGATGACGATCGAGCGCGATGCCGACGACGTCGCCTCGTGCTTCGATCTCGAGCGCCACTTGTACGAGGACGGATGGTGGTATGAGGAGTTCTCGGGGGAAGTCGTCGGCGCGATCTCCGCCGGCGCGTTCGTCGCTTTCGGCCCGCCCGAGGGTGGGGGAAGCGCCGTCTACGAAGGGCTGCTGCCCGTGCGCGAGCTGCACGCGCCCGGAGGTGAGCGCGACTGGTGGGAACTGAACGAGCAGGGAACGATCCTGCGCGGCGAGCGCACCGGCACCACGCTGCGGCTCGGCGACTCCGTCGCCGTGCGCATCGCGCGCGTAGACGCGCCGCGCGGGCGCGTGGACTTGATCCCCGCCCCCGCGTCGGACAGCTAGGCTCGGTCGATGGCGAAGGGCAAGGGAAAGCGCAAGGTCGGCGCGGGCGACGTGGCGTCTAACCGCTATGCCTCCCACCGCTACGAGCTGCTCGATCGCCTCGAGGCGGGAATCGTGCTCGAGGGCACTGAGGTCAAGGCACTGCGCGAGTCAGGCGCCCAGCTGAAGGACGGCTACGCCGCGATCCGCGATGGCGAGCTGTGGCTGCACTCTGTGCACATTCCCCCCTACGGACCGGCCTCGCGCGAGAACCACGACCCCGAGCGCCCGCGCAAGCTGCTGCTGCACCGTCGCGAGCTCGACCGCCTCTCCGCGCGAGCCGCCGAGCGCGGGCTCACGCTTGTGCCGACGCGGATCTACTTCAAGGGGCCGCACGCGAAGGCGGAGATCGCCCTCGCCAGAGGCAAGGACCTCTACGACAAGCGTCAGGCGATTCGCACCCGCGAGACCAAGCGAGACATGGAACGCGCCGTGCGCGAAGCACGGCGCTAGGCACAGGTTCGTCAGGTGCGGCCGTCGGGCCGCACCCCATCAATATCTAGAAGTAATGGGCAAAGCTGTGCCCGTCGGCGTACTGCACGTAGCTGGCCTCCATACCGAAGACCAGCGCCACGATCAGCGTTAGGTAGACCGCCGCGACCAGCGCACGGTTGCGCGGTGAGACGCGGTAGTAGGCGGCCTGCTCCAGTGAGCGCGAGCGGCTCTGCTGCCAGCGACGCCAGGTTTCAAAGCCGCCGAAGATCACGATGATCAAGAGGATCGGGTTTGGGCGCCACAGCTCAAGCGCCACGAGGGCGCCGAAGCCCAGGAACCACATCACCGGCGACATCGCAGCCATCGCCCGTCCGCCGTCCAGCGGGACTACTGGGAGCAGGTTGAAAAGGTTCAGCAGGAAGCCTAGGTACGCGAGCGCCAGCAGCAGCGAGCTGCCCGTGAGCCCACCCACGATCGCGACCGCCGCCGCGCCGAGGCTGCCCAGGATTGGCCCCGCCAGCCCGACGCGTGCCTCCGCCAGCGCGTTCTCGCCCAGCGACTTCGAGAAGATCGCCGCGCCCAGGAAGGGGATGAACATCGGCGCGCTCGCCTTGATCCCCTCGCGCCGCAGCGCGATCACGTGACCCATCTCGTGCACGAACAGCAGCACCACGAAGCCCGCCGCGAACGGCCAGCCCCAGAACAGGCTGTACGCCGCGACCGACACGAACGCTGTGCCCGCCGTCGTCAGCAACTTCAGTTTCGGCAGCAGCAACAGCACACCCTTGATCGCCGAGAAGAACTTCGCGATTAGCGCCGCGGCCGCCGCCAGGCCGCTGCCCAGCCGCTTGCGCAAGTTGCCCGCGCGTGCGCGCGTGCTCGACGGCCCACCGAACGGGTCGCCGCCCTGCTCGCCGAACGGGCTCTGCGGCGGATCGACCGGCCGCGGCCGCGTTACCGGCAGGCCCGGGGGAGGGGGAGGCAGCGATACATCGCCACTGTCCATGAACTCATTCTCGCAGGGTGCTTAAGGGGAAGCTAACGCCTGCCCATACACCCTCCCGAAGTTTGAGCGTCCGGTTCGACTCTTTTGGCTCGGACTTTTTTCTGGAAACTGCGGGGTGAACGGCGCGCGAGGCTTGCGCGGGCCGGGGGGTCTGGCTAGGTTGAATTCAGACGCGGAACCGAGCCGCGAAGAGCGAGGCCACTGAGGTGTGAGGCCGCGCCACCCAGCGAAGGAAGGCCTTCGGGCCGTGCCGGAGCGGGTTCCTCAAGCGGCTTGGGACCGCGTCGCTTTTGTTAATCCTCCGCCTTGCGGCGCGCTAGCCGCCGAGCACGAATATCAGCCGGTGGAGCGAGTATCCACCGGCCGGGGCGAGCGCTCTGCTCGAGCGCGAGCGTTCATCCGCGCAGCGCGCGGAGCACCGTGCCCGGGTGGCGCGCCACCTTCGGGCCCAGCACGAGCGCGAAGAACGTGAGTGCGAGCCAGGGACGCAGGTGTGGACGTATTCGCTCGATCCGGCCGTCGGGCGCCAGTTCGAAGACCATCGCGTCGTCGATCTTGAACGGGCCGATCCGCGCGTTGCCCAGCACGATCGACCGACTGCCATCGTGCATCTCGCTGCGCCACTGCAGTCCCCGCAGGCTTCCGTACACCGCCCCAAACAGGACTCGCAGGTCGTTTGCTCCCCGGAACACCATCCGGCCCGAGATCGGGGAGTACAGCTCCGCATCCGGCGACAGCGTCGCGAGCAGGCCCTCGATGTCGTTGCTCTCCGATGCCTCGCGGTAGCGGCTGACCACGTCGTCCATGGATTCATTCTCCCAGAGGTATCGAGCACCGTCGCGTGACCCTGGTCCGCCGTGCCCGATGCGTGAGCCCGCCGGCGCACGAGCCTCCGCAGGCTAGACTTAAAGGGCAACATCCCGGGGACGACAGGCTTCGACGCGGTCGGTTCGTGTGGATGGTCGCGAGTCGAGGTCCCGGGCGGCCTCGTAAAACACCCGGGAAAACCATAAGTGCGGACTCTCACGAGTACGCTCTCGCCGCTTAGTCAATAGCTAAGCCGTGAGATCTCGGGCCCCGCTTGCCTGCGGCGGGGAAGGCCGGGATCAGAAAGCAGGCTCACCCGGCGAGGTCCGCCTCAGCCGACCCGGGAACATTTCATGAGGCTGGCCCCTCGCAACCCGGCCGGCGTGGCTAGCGAGGGGCGAGACTAGAGCGCCGGCTACGCTCGTAGAAGCCATTCTCACGCGGTCGCGGACGCGGGTTCGATTCCCGCCGTCTCCACTTTCCTGACATTGGGCAAACCCGGCCGTGGGCAAGCGCTCGGGCGTCAGGACGTTGTAGGTCGGCTGGATCTCGGCCAGCCGCCCGCCGCATCATCCCAGCGGGCAGCACGTTGTCCGATAGTTAGGATCATGGCGATGATTATTACTGACGCTGACTTGGCTGCCGCCGTTCAGGCACTAGAACATGATCGTGCTTGGTGTCTCGCGATGACACGTGCGGAAGAAGGTGAAGGTGACGAACCCGATGGCGGAAGTGCACTAGCGCGGCTTGTTGCGTCCTCACCGCACCTCTTGATGCCGCTTGGTTACGACGAGTACGTCGTCTTGAGAAAGCCCGCTTCCGGCTGGATGTCCCAGACGGAGGAGCAGCTTGCACGCCTGTACGGGGTGGATGCCGGAATCCTCTCTTATCCAGAGGAGTCTGTTTTTCGTGACACGGCCAGCGGCGCGTGGTACATCCTGGATGGGTTTCTGGAGGAAGGCTTGCTCTCGCCGACCGAGGATCTCCACTTCGTTGGCGCGCCGGGAGAGCGCAAAAGCCATACGGTTAGTGAGTGGACGTCAGCCTTGGGGCGCTTCACAAGGGCTCCGGACCCAAGTCCTCATGTGCTGTGGCTACCGGGGCCCTGGATCCCCGAGGAACAGCAAGTCCGTCGCAAGCGCCTTCGGGAAACACTGGCCCCCGTCCTGACCGCACTTGACCACGGCACGCTCTCATTGAGGGAACTGCACTGGCGGGAGCTGGAGGAACTTATCGCGGAGATGCTTGCGGCACGTGGCCTCGAAGTCGACGTGACGCCGCGAGCAGGCGATGGCGGGCGCGACATCATTGCACGTGGAGAGCTAATGCCTGGAGAGCCTGTGCAGTTCGCGGTTGAGGTAAAGCAGAAGGCGGTCGTTGGGTTGTCGGACGTACGAGATGCCCTTCGCGCCAATGAGGACTATCCCGCACTGATGGTGGCTACAGCGGGCCGGTTCTCCTCCGGGGTAGTTAGCGAAAAAGCACGGAGTCGCAATCATTTCCGACTGTTCTTGAAGGACGGACTTGCGCTCTCGCGATGGCTATCGGCGTATAGATCGGAGGCTCCGCGAGCACGTCCAAGCAGCACGCATGGTGTGATCGAGTGACCTTACTCAGGTGCTAGTTTGGCCAGCCCCGGGCGCGTGACCGGCATGCGCCCCGCACGCCTCAACGGCTCTGGACAGGCGTAGAAGCGACGGAGCTCCACCAACCGCGGGTCATTACGCAGGGACCTCTCCGTTTTCCTGACGTTGAGCATGCGCGCCTCATGACCGAGCCGCGCATCCTCTGTGATCGTGATCGCTTAGCCCTTCGGCGGGAATGGGTCGTGTCCTGGCGGAACCGTGTCCTTGCCCCGGATCTGACCGTTGCGTCCCTGGGTAACCAGCTCTCCTCCACCATCGTTACCGAGGTATCGCCGGGCAGCTGTCTGGGCGTCGGCTTGGGTGTCGTGGTGGGAGCTCGCGCGGGACGCTCCAGGCTTCTGAACGTCCCATCCGCCGTCAGGGTTTGGCGACACTGTGCGTCGATTTGGTTGTGCCATGTCCGGGATGGTCGCATGCGCACCGGACCGAACATTTGTTCGTTGGCGGCGAGGGTGTGGACCTGACGACTTGGAGTCCGCAAATCGCTGCCGGGCGGCTTGCCGGGTGACCCCAAGGGCTAGCGCGATGTGATTCCATGAACGGCCCTGCGCTCGCGCTACGAGGACGGCCTCACGCAGATGCGCATCGCCGGCGCGGACTGCGTCCGCCGCGATCGCAATGGCGCGGAGATCGTCAGTGTCTTCGACCCTCGCGGTTGGTGGATCGATTGCGTCAGCAAGCCGCTCGAACCGCTTGGCCGCTTGCTGGATTTCCTTGTCGGTGTGGGTCATTGGGCGCGCCGTCCCAGGAACTCGTAGAACTTTGGCCGCAACGCATCGGCGTGGATCACGACTGGGTCCGAGCCGTCGATGTCCAAGATGCCTATCTCGAGCAGCGCGCCAGTAGATGCTGGTCCGATCAACATCACCAAGTCGTCCTCGAGTGGCACGCGTCGCATGGCATTTCGGACGGCGTGCCGGATGTCCGCGTCGTCGATGTCGTGCTTCCGTGCCGGCTTGCCGATCCGCACCTAGACAATATAGGTTGTCTTTTGGATGGTCAACCGTGGAGCGCTGATCGTTGTGGGGTTTGCGCAACGTATGGCCCTCTCCATAGACAACTGTCAGCACCCCTGGTCGCTGCGACGTGAGCTGTCGCTACGTAGAAAACCCGTGGGTCCTGGGAGATGGTCGCGTCATCATGGTACAGTATCCGGTACCAGATAAAGGAGCGATGGAGATGGCGATCACAGCCAGCGAGGCGCGACGGGCCTTGTTCCCATTGATTGAGCAGGTCAACAATGACCGAGCGCCGGTAGAGATCACCTCCAAGCGCGGCAACGCGGTGCTGATGTCGGCCGACGATTACGCCGCGTGGCAGGAGACGGCCTATCTCTTCCGCTCGCCCGCGAACGCGGGTCGTCTGCTCGATGCCGCCGGGGCGGCAGAGCGCGGCGAGACGGCTGAGCATCCGCTTGACC
>DATJOE010000226.1:0-3790 GCA_035507305.1 Solirubrobacteraceae bacterium
CACGAAGTGCTGTGCGCCGGCGATGGCAGTTCGCGCAGACCACATCGCACCGCTCGATCTCGTCGAGCACCGACTGCCATTTGTGACCGCGGATACCCACGGAAATGCTGAAGCTCTTTTGCCCGGTGCGGTCGAACTCGAGCACCAGGGGATCGGTCTCTCCGCAGTCGATGCACGGTCGGTCGCGGAAGAACTCGATGAGATAGGCCGTGCGCTCGGCGATCAGCGCGCGCTTTCGACGCGAGGCGTTGGTGATGTAGCGCTCGCGGTGGGCAGCGTAGTGCTCTTGTTTATAGGCGGCCCGACACGGCCGGCAGTAGTTGTCGCGCTGGCCCTTCGCCTTTCGATGCCAGGAGAACTCGTTCACACCCTTTGATTGGAGGCAACGTCCGCATCTCCGGGTGAGGGAGGATCGTCTTGGCATCGAACGTATGTTCCCATATGGGTCGGACGAGAGGCTTCGGCCGATTGGACGTAGAATCGATCGACCACGGGGAGTGGCGCAGTCTGGTAGCGCACCCGGCTGGGGGCCGGGCGGTCGCAGGTTCAAATCCTGTCTCCCCGACTTAGAAATACCCTGCAAACCGGCGTTTTTTCGTGCGCTTGTTGCGCTCACGAAATCGTCCACGGGGAACAAACGGGGAACAAGATCACGGCGCGGCGGGCGGCCGAACGTCCCGGGTGAAGGTTTTCGGACGCTGGCCGTAGCTCAAGGCGCGAACCTTTTCGCGCCAACTTTGCCCCGAAACCTTGACTTGCCCTGCCCGCTGATTACGGTGATCTGACCCATCAAAAAGTGGCGCCGGCGCGGCTGGAACCGCCCGGCGCCTGACACGGAAAGGGCAGACCTTCCCATGCCACGTGAACCTAACAAGGTCCGCTGCCAGGCGGACCGCCGCACACAACGCGCGCTTGTCCTGCAGCTCCTGCGCGACGACCACGAAGCCTCGTGGCCGCGCAGTGAGCTGGAAGCTGAGCTTGGCGATACCGGCGCGCAGGAGATCGCGTGCGCCCTCGCAGACCTGCAAGAGGCAGGAGTCGTCGAGCCTGACGGCGACTTGCTGTCGGCCTCGCCTGCGGCCCGGCGCATGCACGAGCTGGCGCTGATCGGCGTCTGATCGCCCGCAAACCCACGCTGCGGGCTCGCTCGTTCCGCGCGACGTCCGAGCACTCCCGGGCGGGGTTGGAGGTGCTCGTTACTTGCCCAATTATCGCCGCCTACGGCGGCGTGGGGGCGGCGTAACGAGCACCACCAACCATCAACCGCCGAAGCGAAAGGACGCAAAGATGTCTCAGCCACGCCTGACCGACCAAACCTGGAAGAAGCTCGAGGCCCGCCGCGCACGCCTGGAGGCGCTGTGGCGAATGACTCCGGACCAGCGCGTTGTCGAAATGCGCCGCGGCAAGCTCTCGCTCGAGCAGTGCGCGGCGTGGGCGGCGCGCTATCCCGAGCAGATGCCGCAGATCAACGGCGAGTTCGAGTATCTGGCGGCGTTCACGCCGGAGGTACGCGACTAGGCGATCGCGCGCCAGGAGGATCTCACCGGCTCGCTACCGTACGGGCCGGTGAGCGCCTGGCGCACGATTCCACTCGTAGTCAAGCTGGACGGCGCGCAAATCGCCAGCGAGACGGTGTGCGTCTCGGCGGGAGCGCACGTGCTGACGATAGTCACGGCACTGCCCGATCGAGGCCTCGCGATCGAGCTGTGCTCGAGCTTCGTCGGCGATGAGGATGTCGCCACCCACGCAACGCATCTCGTGTTGGGGCCGCCAGGGCGCGATTCGCGGATCTCCGTGCGCGAGTACGAGAACGCGCACGTTGACCCGGTGTGCGGGCCGCGAGACTGCGCTTACGAGCACGTGGCGATCCTCCTTGAGGAGCTCACCGAGCTCGGCTACGAGGTGTCGATCAAAGTTCCGGACGACGCCTTTGAGGAGCTTGAGGGGGGGTGAAGACATCCATTTGCCAGCACTGCTCTGATGGCTTGCCGAGGAACGGCAGTACGTGCTAGCCCACCGTTGTTTACGCTCTCGGCTCCTCTGTGTGGCTCGCGACTCTACGTCGAGTGCCTGAGCGCTATTACTTGGCGGTACGTTTGAAGAGACGGTTCCAGGC
The DNA here is from genome assembly GCA_035507305.1 of Solirubrobacteraceae bacterium. Taxonomy (GTDB): domain Bacteria; phylum Actinomycetota; class Thermoleophilia; order Solirubrobacterales; family Solirubrobacteraceae; genus Palsa-744. The sequence goes on from DATJOE010000226.1 coordinate 2,117, forward strand.
TTGCTCGCCTGCCCGATGAGCCTGCTCCTGCGCCTCGTCGTCCATCTCGAGCGAGTAAACAGAAGACTGAGGGCCCCGCGGGAGCGATCTGATCGCCGTTGTGACGGCCGTATACACATCGCCATCAGATGGTCCTTGGACTATGACGGAGGACAGGCTCCCGCCCTCGACGGGCGAGAACTGAAGCGCCGTCAGATTCTGAGGCAACGTCGCGATCAGCCCGTCACGGCAACGATCATGATGCTCAGATTCGCAGCGAAGATAAAGACGAGCTACCACGCGCTCCAGTGTAAGCGTCGCGCTGGACGAGCCAGGCGGCGTATCGGTTCCGCCAAGCATCTACAGAGTCGGCTTAGACTGGCCCCATGAGTGCGCCGACCGGCGAGCCGACCTACAACCTCCAGACCGCACAGGCCACCTTGGAGGCATGTACGCATGATTTGTCTGAGGAGGACGACCGGATGAAGACGATGGACGGCAAGCTCACCCAGCTAGCAGCGTTCTCGGGCGTCTCAATCTCGATCAGCGGCAGTGTGGGTGGATCTGTGCTCGCGGGAGGACATCTCAAACACGGGTTTCTGATCGCCTTGGGAGCGTGCATCGGCACCGCGGCGTGTCTGCTGCTAGTCGCCGTCGCGATTGCTTTCCGCGCTCTCTCCCCGAAGTGGTATCGGGGGATCGACGAGTCCGCCCCCGTGCTGCGGACGAAACCGGAGGCGCTTCAGCGAGAGCCTGCTCTGGCGATCGCTGAAATTGCCGCCGGCCGTCGCGATATTTTTTTGACTGCTCGGCGAGTTAACGACAAGAAGGCCAAAGCGACTACGAGGACCTTCGTTTGTGCGGGCCTCGGGTTCGGGTTGCTCGTTGTTGGCCTGCTTATCACCGCTGTCGGGAGTGTGGTGTAGCCTGACTCGTATGAGCGACGAAGGTAGTAATCCATCACAGGGGTCGCCTCAGGGCGACCCGTCCAGTGGTGGTCAGACTGGCGCTGGCTCAGTCGCCGACGGCTCTCAGCCGCTCGGTGGGCAGCCGCCGATAGCCGCTGAGCCGACGGTTCTGGTGCAGAAGGGTCAGACGCCCATCGCCGGCGAGAACACTTCCCTGGTGCAAGAGGGCGGTCATGTTCGCGCTGAGCCAACGCGGTCGATCACGCTGGACGAATGAGTCCTGATGGGGATCGGGCTTGATCTCGATCCCCATTCAGGCTTTGTCGGGCAGCCAAGAGAAGCGTGACGAACCGATCGCCGCAGCGTGCGGCATCGCAGAAGGCCCTCTAGGTCACCGGACAAGGCGATGAACGATCCGCGTGACATCGGGGAGCGCTGCGTGTGCCTGAGTAGGCGTGATGAACCGCTGTGTCGGCGCGCGGAGGCTCCAGACTTCAATCGCGGGCACCCTACCGGTGCCGAGCTCTGCCTCGAGGACTGCCCACGCCGGCGCGGCATAGCAGACCGCTAGCTCGGGGGTTAGCTCGTTGCTGTCCCAGAGCACCAGACGCGGGACGTAGCCAGCGGGGTCGAGCAGCACGACATCGATATACACCCCGAGCTCGTCAGGGGGCAGCGGCAGGTCACGGTTCAGACCGGTCGCGAACGCGGGCCGGGTGTCAGTGCTCGCCAGCCGGATATAGGTCTGGTAGCAGGCTCGCATCGCGTTGGCCCAGCCGGCCTGTGG
>DATJOE010000227.1:0-30651 GCA_035507305.1 Solirubrobacteraceae bacterium
ACGGCGCCGGCGTACAGGCCGGCGGCGGAGAAGCTGACCGCGCGCAGCAGGTAGAAGCGGTCGACCACCTGCAGCGCGTAGACGCTCGCGTCGGCCGGCACGGTGGGCAGACCGAAGCGCAGCATCGGATCGAGCACGTCGCGATGGACGCGCCAGCCGACCCGTCCGCGCAGCACCCCGACCCATAGCCCGACGACGACGATCGCCGACGCGCCGAAGTTGCCGAGCAGGAGCCCCCGCGCGCCCTGGTTGGCGAACACGACGAGGATCACCGTGAAGACCACGGTCATGAGCACGTTGGACAGCGAGGCGAGCAGGTAGGTGCGCGCGCGCTCGTCGACGCGCAGCTGCGCGTAGGCCATCTCGAGGTTCGTGAACGACCACAACCCCACGACCGCGCAGTCGAGCAGCAGTGGGTCGCGATAGCCGAGGATCAGCCGCGAGAGCGGTCCCGCGAACAACACCGCGAGCAGGGCCGCCGTCGAAGTCGTCCACGCCACGGTCGCGGTCGCCGTGCGCGCGATCCGGTCACGACGCGGTCCATCTTCATCATCGAAATAAAAACGGATGAACGCCTCACCGACGCCGACCCGTAGGAAGATGCTCGCGAGGATCACCGCGGTCAGCAGCGAGTTCGCTGCCCCGTATCCCGCCGGTGAGACGTGGCGCGTGTACAGGGGGATCGTCACCAGCGCAATCCCCTTCGCGACCATGTCCCCAAACTGGTACGCCGCGCCCGTAGCGACCAGCCGCTTCAGGTAGGCGAGCACGTCTAGAACCTACGCCGTGGCGGAGGCCAGCGCCGGCGCATCCTCCCGCACCGGTCGCTGCGCGCGGGCCAAGGCGACGCCGATTCCGAGCAGCGTCCAGGTCAGCGGATCCTCCAGGAAGTCCGCGTACGTGAACGTGTGCAACACCAGCGCCGCGAAGCACGCCGCCAGAGCGATCCGTGGCGGCGAGCGGCCCGCTCCTCTGAACAGCGTCAACAGCGCGAGCGCGAGCAGCGCCACGTACAGCGCCAGGCCCACGATCCCTTGCTCCGCTGCCACTGTCACCGGGATCGTGTGCGAGGCCGAGGTCGCGTTCTCCGCCGTCGTCTTCGAGTGCCGCTCGTACTCCGTCTGGAACGAGCCCGAGCCGTAGCCCTGCAGCGGGCGTTTCGCGAACAGTTCGAGGCCCCCTTCGATCAGCTTCGTCCGCCCACTCGTCGCGTTGCTCGTCGAGCCGCCCGAGCCCTTCAACCCGAAGTGCAGACTCTTCGGCGCCGCGATCGCCACCGCAAGCGCCAGCAGCACGAGCGCCACCGCGGCGCCGATCGTCCAGCGCACGCTCCAGCGGTAGGCCGCCAGCACTGCGAGGCCCAGCAGCAGCGCTGCGATGCTCGACTGCGAGAAGCTCGTCACCAGCCCCGCAAGCAGCCACGCCAGCACCGCCGCCGATACCAGGACCTCGCGTTTCTGCCGGCTCCACAGGACAACCCCGCTCACCGCGATCATCACCAGCGCCAGAAAGCGCCCGTAGATGTTTGGGTCGAAGAACAGCGAGTTCACCCGGAAGTAGTTGTCGAACTGGTTCGCCGCCACGACCTTCGGGTTCAGGAACAGTTCCTTGCGCGCGTACTCCACGAACCCGATCCCCGCGAACACCACCGCCAGCGCGACCGCAATCCCAAGACAGCGCAGTAGCAGCTCGCGCGTCCAGCGCACGTCGCGCAGCAGCACGAACAACAGCCCGAACGGCACGTAAAAGAACGCCAGGTTCTCCCCCGCCTTCGCCCGGTCAGTCGAGTAGAGCGCCTGCATCGCATAGAGCACCACCGAGGCGAGCAGCACCCACTCCAGCGCCCCGAACGCCCGCTCCTCGCGCGAGAGCAGGCGCGGCAGCAGGTGCGCGATCGTCCCCGCCGCCACGACGAGGTAGAGCGGGATCAAGAGGTTCACCGTGCGCCCGTCCGCCGAGATCGGCAGGCGGAACGGCAGCGTGAGGATCGCCAGCAGTGGGAACGCTTCCTCGTAGCGGCGCATTACCGCTACCAGCAACGCTATCGCCAGCGCAGCGAGGAGCGCCGCCGCCACAAGCGTGCCCGGGCTCGTCGAGAGCGCCAGCATCCCCGTCGCGCTCATCGCTTCCGGCCTCGCCGCGCCCGGCTCATGGCCGCACCAACGTGAAGCTACGTGGCGAGAGCACCGTGCGATCTTGCCTGCGCAGGCTGACGCGCACGCGGTATTCGCCAGCCGGGGCCGCGCGCCCGCGTAGCACCGGGGTCAGCACCGGCTGGCCCGCGCTGCCCGTCGTGATCCGCAGTGGACTCGGCGTGCCGCGGCGCCCGCTCCAGCGCAACGAAATCTGTTTGTAGCGTTCGACCGGTTGGTCGTGCACGAGCGTCGCGACCTCCACGCCCGCCGAGTCCAACACCACCACCGTCACCTCGTCGCGTTCTGCCAAGCGGAAGGAGATGCGCTCTTCTTTGATGTGCCCACTCGGCGTCGGCGAGAAGCGCGGGGTCAGCTTGAACATCTGCACCGCCGTCGGCGTGTGCTTCAGGTGCTGGGTCAAGAAGAACGCCACAAAGCACGCCGTGACCAGCAGGGCGAAGACCGCCGCCGGCAGCCTGCCATCAAACGGCTCCCCCGCCGCCACGGCCCCCGCGCTCGGGGGAGCCGGCCCCCCAACCCCGCTGGTCAATCGCCCCCGGCCGTTTCCGGGCCGCCGAGCGCGAAGTGCTCCACCGTGTCCGAGCGCAGCCCCAATCGCAGGGTCTCCAGCGAGAGCACGTCGTCCGCGGCGATGTTCCCCAGGTTGCACTCCGTGCCGAAGCGCTTCAGCAACCACACCTGCTGGGGGCGCAGTGGCGCCTCGAAGATCAGCCGTCCCGGGTCCACCGCGTGCGCGATCTCGTCGATCAATCCTGTGCGAGGCTCGCCGTCGGCTCGGTAGATCCCCGCGTTGCCCGACTCCCGCGCCTCCGTGATCACCTTCCACGCCCCCGCGTTCAGGTCGCGTTCAATCTGTTCGACCCACACGTATGGCGCCATGATGAAGTCCGCGTCCTTGTTGCCTACCTCCGCCAGCACCACGAACTCACCCGACAGGCGTTCGATCAGCCCGCGCTTGTAGTCCGGCTCTAGCGCAATCGTCCCGTCCGAGATCTCCACGTGGCGTAGTCCCAGCTCGCGCAGCCAAGCCACCAGGCCCTCAACGCGACCCTGTTTGATCGCGACCTCCGTTAGCGTGCCGCCCAGCACGACCGGGACCTCGTGCGCCGCATAGCGCGCCAGCTTCGCCTGCAGGTTCTCGCTCACCAACGCCGTGCCCCAGCCGAGCTTGACGATGTCCACGCTCGCGCCCGCCACCTCCATCAGCGCGTCCACCTGCGCGACCGAGAGACCCCGGTCGATCACGTGCGTCAGGCCCCGCTCGCGCGGCTTGGCCGAGCGCTCGGGGATGTCGAGGAAGCCGGCTATGGCGTAGAGGAGGCCTTGTCGAGGCCGACGATCACTACGACGCTCGCCGAGCCCGCCATCGATGCCACGGTGCCTTCGATCGGCTGCGCCTGTGAGGCCCCTAGAGAGCGCGCGACGCGCTCCGCGTCCGCCCGATGACCGCTCGCGTACTCAACGACCGTCACCTGGTTCGCGCCCGGCGGCTGGCCCGAGAGCGCCGCGGCTTTCGTGTAGCCGTGTCCCTCTAGTTCTTCTGAGATGTGATGCGCCAGGCCCGTCGTCGTCGTGCCGTTCAGGACTACGACGTTCAGCGCACTCGGGCTCGTCGTCGCGGCCGGTGCGCTCGAGGAATGTTTAGTTGTCGTCGAGGAGCTGTGCGTCTGCGTCTTTGTCGAGCCGCGTTGCCCATTGCCGGCTTCGCTTGAGGACGAGCTTCCGCCCTTGCCGCTGCCCAATGCGAGCACAACCACCACAATCGCCACTACCGCCACGACGAGGCCGCCCACGATCAGCACCGTCGCCCGCGCCGGCGAGCGTCGCTCAGCACGGTAGCGACGCACTGGCGGCTCTCCCGCAGTCGCGCGGTGTTCCGCGCCCGTGCCCCCGCGCCGTGGCGGTTGCTGCGCCGCCGCTCGTTCGGCACGTGGCGGGTCTGTCGCGGTAGCCACTCTGGTCGTCGCGGCCGCGGCTGCCTGCGCGCGTGGCGTGGCCGTTGCAGCTGTCGCACTCGGGGCCTGGACCCGATCGCTCGGTGCTGGAGGGGTCGGCGGGCGGGCGGGCGGGCTCGGTGCCCGCGCTGGCGCGGGGGCACCCGATGCCGTCCTTGCCGCCGTCGCCGCGGCCGCAACCGTCGCCGGGGCGGGAGTGCGCTGGTCAGGCGATGGCGTTGTGCCTGTGACCTCGGGCTGCTCGCTCGTGCCCGCAGTCACCGGGCTTGCTGGACGCGGCGTGGCACTTGTCGCCGGGGACGCAGCCGATGGTGGCGCCGACTCGGTGCCGTTGGCCGGGGCCGACGCCGGACTTACCGAGGCGTTCGCGCCCCCATTCGCGGGCGCTCCGTCAGGCGGCGTTCCCGTCGCCTCGGCGTTGCCCGCCGCCAACTCAGACGCTGGGACGGGCGGTCCGCCGAGTTTGCCCTGCGGGGCGGATTGAGCAGCTTGCTGCGTCGCGCCCGACGTCGCCGTCGCCGCAGAGGCAGCTGCAGCGGTCGCGCCCACCGTCGCGGGCTGGCCCGGCGTAGTGGACTGACCGGGGGACGTGGGCTGGGGCTGGCCCGGCGCCGGTGGTACCGGCGACTTGGCCACCGCGGTCGTAGGTCCTCCCGCGGTCACGGGGCTCGCTCCGGCCGCTGCCGCACTCGTCGGAGTCCCAGCCGTGACTGGACGTGTATTCAGTGGCGTGGTTCGGGGCACCGGCCGCACCGCCTGGGCAGGTGCCGCCGGTTGTTGCAGGCTCGCCGCAGCCTGGGCGCTCACGCGCTGCGTCTGCTCGGCCGCACGCTCCGGCGCGCGGCCCGCCCACTCGCGCAGGCGCCTGATCTCACGCGCCTGGGAAAAGACCAGCAGCGAAAGCACCGCGATTCCGAACAGCGCGGCAAACGCAGCGATCGCGCCGAATTCGGTGAACGTGCTCGAGAGCGATAGCGCGAGCGGGGTGCCCATCATGAATCCGGAGAGTGTATGAGCGCCGCAGGCGCATCGTGCGCCTCCATGGGAGTCCCCTCATCTACCGGTGGGCGCTCGGCCGACTGTCCGGCCTGGGCTTCGACGTGTAGCGCCGAGAGCTCGGAGACCTTCGCCGCCAGCCCCGCCGCGTCCCCCTCTAGCACCAGGAGCCCGATCTCGTTGAACATCGATTCCACCGCCTGTGCACCGAGCGGCTCGCGTTCGGCGAGCAGGATCTTCTCCGCGCTCGTCTCCCGCGAGCGCTCGTAGCTGTTGAACAACTCCTCGTGCAGCTTCTCTCCCGGGCGCCTGCCCACGATCTCGATCTCGATGTCGTGGTCAGGGTCTAGGCCTGAGAGCTCGATCATCGCGCGCGCCAGGTCGAGGACGCGCACCGGCTCGCCCATGTCGAGTACGAACACCTCCGCGCACGCGGGGTGGCGCCTGCGATCAGCCCCAGTCGGGGGGTGCCCGTTCGACACCGACGTCTGGCGGCGCTCTACCGCGAGCGAGCCGCTGCGGATGATCAGCTGGACCGCCTCAGGAATTGTCATGAAGTAGCGCGTCATCCGCTCGTCGGTCACGGTCACCGGGCCGCCGCGCTCGATCTGCCGACGGAAGATCGGCACGACGCTGCCTGAGGAGCCGAGCACGTTGCCGAAGCGCACCGCCGCATAGCGCGTCTTAGGAAAGCGCGCAGTGGCCGGCTCCAGCGCGAACTCCGCCAGCGCCTTCGACGCGCCCATCACCGTCGCGGGCGACACGGCCTTGTCGGTCGAGACCAGCACGAAGCGCTGCACGCCTGCCTCGCCCGAGACGTGCGCGACCACGCGCGTGGCGATCGCGTTGTTGCGCACGGCCTCGACCGGGTTCGCCTCCATCAAGCCGACGTGCTTGTAAGCCGCGGCATGGAACACGATCGTCGGCTTGTGCTCGGAGAACACCTCGCGCATCCGCTCCTCCTCCTTGCAGTCCGCGAGCACCGCCGCGAGCATCGAGGGCGAGACGTGGCGCTCGTCCTCCAGCTCGCGCTGGATCGAGAAAAGATTGTCCTCGGCGTGATCGAGCAGCACGATCCGGTGGGGCTCGACGCGCGCGATCTGGCGGCACAGCTCCGAGCCGATCGAGCCGCCCGCGCCCGTGACGAGCACGACCTCGCCCGCCAAATACGCGCCCACCCGGTCCAGCTCCATCTGCACCGGCTCGCGCCCGAGCACGTCCTCGACGCGCACCTCGCGCATCTGGCGCGCGAGCGCCCCGCGCGTCTGCAGGAGCTCGAAGACCGTGGGCAGCGTGCGCACCGGGATACCGCGCTCGCGGCACTCCCGCACGATTCGCGCCCGGGTCGATCCAGGCGCGGAGGGGATCGCGATGATCAGTTCGTCAGGCTCCACGTCGTCGAGCACCCGCGGCAGGTCGCCTTCGGTGTTGCCGCGCACCCGCACCCCGTCGATCCGCAGTCGCCGCTTGCCAGGGTCGTCGTCGACGAAGCCCACGGGCGTCAGGCCCAGCCCACGGTTACGAATGATCTCGCGCAGCACGAGCCGCCCGCCGTCGCCGGCCCCCGCGATCAGCACCCGTCGTTGGTCCTTGCCTCCACCACGGAACGCCGCCAGCGGTCGGCGCTCGTAGACACTACGCGCGAGCGCACGAATACCCACCAGGAACACGAGCGCGAGCAGCGCGTAGATCACGATCACCCCGTTCGGCAGATTGATCGCTGAGGTCCCGTGGCTGGTTTGGTGCTCGACCGGACGCAGCACCGCGACCGCGACGACTGTCAGGACGACGATCATGAGCACCGCGCGCGCGACCGCCTCGTAGTCGCGCTGGCCCGCGTAGCGCCAGCGGCGCTGATAGACGCGGGCGAGCACGAGCACCGGAAGGCTGCCCAGCAGCACCCACCAGATCGTGCGGTCGCGCAGGTGCACGTAGTAGGCGTTCGGGCCGTTGTTGAAACGAAGTTCGAACGCGAGGTAGTACGCGAGCGCGACCAGCGCCCCATCCACCGCGAGTTGGGGCAGCGAGTGACGGTGCAGGGGGAAGGCCGCGGAGCGGATCCGTCGGCGCATTGGGTGGATTGTAAGCGTGGCTTGGGCTGCTACGCGCCCCGAGCGCTCGCTTGCAAGGGGCCAATCAACAACTCGACCAGTCGGTGTGGATCGCGCCTTACGCGTGCATCCGCCGGGTCAGCCGAGCGCTTGTCGAATACAAGCTCCTCCGCGCTGCCCAGCTTACGCAGCCGCCCTTCGGCGATCAGGCGATCGTCTACCGCCCCCGGGCGACCCTCGAACGTCGTGTAGACCGGCGTGCCCAACGCCACCGCCTCGCGGTTCATCGTGCCCCCCGCTGAGATCACCAGATCTGCGAACGCGATCAGCGATTGAGCATCGATCGCCTGGCGCGGGACGACAAAGCCCGACACCTCGCTGAGCTCGGCGCGCTGGGCTGCCACTCGTGGCAGCACCACCGGCTGCACGCCCTCGTTTGCGGCCGCTTCGCGCAGGCGCTCCAGCACACGCGCAAACAGGTCGTTCTCGAAGCGGTGGTAGAGCGAGACCTCGGGGGGAGTGCGTACCACGACGATCGGCCGTGCGGGGTCCAGCGAGAGCGCACCCAGGACCGCCGCATCGGGCTCGAAGTCCGCGAGGTAGTACTCCTCCTTCAGTCCCTCGTATTGGCGGAGCTTGCCGCGGGCGCCGTAGCGGTAGAGGCGGTCGGGCGGGATCGCCTCGGGCACCACGACCGCCCGCGCGAGCCGGCAGTTCACGTTGTGCTGGACCGTCGCCCACTCGTAGTCGAACATCGTCGAGCTCGGGACGCGCAGCAAAGCGGCAGCGACCGAGATGTCGTTCGAGCCGTGACCCAGCGCGAGGTCAAACCCGCGCCCGCCCGCCGAGCGGGCGTCGTCTCGTGCCCAGCGGACTAGCGCCGCCGAGCGCGAGGCCAGCCCCACTGCCTTGGCTCCCAGCCGCTCGCCGCGATGCCTGCCGATCGCCGTGTGCTCGATCCCGAACAGCTCGCAAAGCGCGAGCGTTTGCGCGAAGTCGCGTGCGGTCACGCGCACCTCGTGGCCTTCCGCGCGCAGCAGCTCAATCACCGGCCGCATCACGAGCACGTGGGGGCTGTTCGTCAGGTCGATCCAGACGCGCATTCCCGGCAACGGTATTGCGCGCTGCTTCAAAAGGGCAGCCAAAGCCGGCCTGGATGGCCGGCCCACGTAACTGCCGGGGCGACCTGAACGGTCACAAATCGAATCTAGAAGTGAAGGCCGGACCGGCTAGAAGGCTGGATGCCGGTTACAGACCGCCGTGAGAAGGCTCTCATCGCTGCGTCGCGCATCCCAACCCCTCGGTATCGTGCCCCGACGATGGTTCTCGCCTCGGTCTCCGAGTCGCTCGTCAACATCGCTTGGCACTTCGTCCGCGACGCCGGCCTGCCCGCCGTGTTCGTGCTGATGGTCGCCGAGAGCGCCTGCGTGCCGATTCCCTCCGAGGCCACGATGCTGTTCGCGGGCTTCGCTGTCGCCGATCCAGGGCAGAGCGCCGCGCATCACCACCTGACGCTGTTCGGGATAGTCGCGGTGGGCGTACTTGGCAACCTCGTGGGTTCCTGGATCGCCTACGGCGTCGGTCGCGCCGGGAGACTCGAGCTGGTCGAACGTCACGGTCGCTGGCTGCACCTAAAGCCCAGCCACATAGCCTGGGCCGATCGCTGGTTCGCGAAGTATGGCTCGCCCGCGATCTTCTTCAGCCGGATGCTCCCGATCATCCGTACGTTCATCTCTTTGCCCGCTGGAGTCGCGCGCATGCCATTCATCCGGTTCACTTTGCTCACGCTCGCGGGCTGCATCCCATGGGTGCTCGGCCTCGCACTGGCCGGCGAAGCCGTCGGCCACGACTGGCAGAACGTGCGCAAGGGCTTTGACTACGTCGACTACGCCGTCGTGGCCCTCGTCGTCATCGCGATCCTCTACGCGATCGTGCGGCGCCGGCAGAAGCGGAGCGACGCGGGCGACACCGCCGCCGATGCCGCGGGATAGACCCGCGCTGCCAATTTCCCACGCGCTCGTGCTCGGCCTGGTCCAGGGGCCGACCGAGTTGCTTCCAGTCTCGTCCTCGGCGCACACCACGCTGATCCCACTACTGCTCGACTGGCCCTACGGCGGGCTGGACCGCGAGCTGCGCAAGTCTTTCGAGGTCGCGTTGCACGCCGGAGCCGGGATCGCGCTCGTGCTCGATATGCGCAATGAGCTCATCACCGCCACGCGTGCGCTCGATCGTGCGCGCGTCGGGGTGATCGCACTCTCGCTCGCCCCCGCCGCACTGACCGGGTTCATGCTGCGTGGGCCGATCGAGCGCCGTCTTGGCGGCCCGCGAGCAATCGTCGCGGGGCTCACATTGGGCAGCGCAGCGATGGCTCTAGCTGGGCGAGGCAAGGGCGAAGGTGGGCGCTCCGAGGACGATGCGCGCCCGGGGGATGGGCTCGCGCTCGGCCTGGCGCAGGCGGTGGCATTGGTTCCTGGCATCTCCCGCTACGGCGCCACACTCGCGGCCGCCCGGGCTCGCGAGTTCTCGCCCCAGGCCGCACAATCGCTGTCTTGGCACGCCGCACTGCCGTTGATATTGGGGGCCAGCGCTCATGAGGTCTCGCGCTTCGTGCGCGCAGACGTCCCCGCCCGGAATGCGGCCCCGCTGGCTGCTGGGGCCGGGGCCGCATTCGCCTCGACGCTGCTCAGTGCCCGCCTGCTGCGGCGGCCGCGGCGAGCGCTGCGTTCGCTGCTGCCGTGGTCGCTCTATCGGCTGTTGCTGGGCGCGCTGGTCCTGCTGCGCACGCGCGCAGGCGGCTGCGCGTGAAGGCGCACATGCGCGCCGGAGCGCGGTTGCGCGCACAATAGGGGCGTGACCGTCCTCGGGACACTGCTCGGCGGGCGCTACCGACTCGACGCTGAGATCGGGCGCGGGGGCATGTCAACCGTTTACCGCGCCTTCGACACCGTGCTCGAGCGGCCCGTTGCGATCAAGCTTATGCACCGCGAGATCGCCGCTGACTCCGACCAGCTGGAGCGTTTTCGCCGCGAGGCGCGCTCGGTCGCTCGCCTGAATCATCCGCACATCGTCACGGTGATTGACGCCGGCGAGGAGTCCTCCGAGGACGGCGAGGGTGGGACGCCTTACATCGTCTTTGAGTATGTCGAGGGCGAGACGCTCAAGCAGCTGATCCGCCGCGAAGGCCCACTTGAGATCACCCAGGCGATCGCCTACGCGATCGAGATCGCACGCGCCCTCGGCGCGGCCCACGAACAGCTCATCGTGCACCGTGACGTCAAGCCCCAGAACGTGCTGATCAGTGACGAAGGCAGCGCGAAGATCACCGACTTCGGCATCGCACGCACGCTCACCGAGGAGGGGCTCACGGTCGCCGGGCGCGTGCTCGGCACCACCGACTATGTCTCGCCCGAGCAGGCGCTCGGCCAGGCCGTCACCGGGCAGTCGGACCTCTACTCGCTCGGCGTCGTCCTCTACGAGATGCTCACCGGACAAGTGCCCTTCACCGGCGAGTCGCCCGTTGCGGTCGCGATGCGTCACGTGCGCGAGCAAGTGCCCGATGTGCAGCAACTGCGTCCCGAAGTCTCCGCCGCAACCGCCTCGGTCGTGGATCGCGCCGTCGCCAAGGACCTCGACTACCGCTATCGCGACGCAGCAGAGATGATCGCCGATCTGGAGGAGGTGCTGGCCGTCGAGGCGGCCCGGTCGGGCCAGGCCACCGGCGAGGTGACCAGCGTCCTGCGCACCCTGCCGGGCGAGACGCGTCGGCGGCTGCCCTGGCGAATGCGGCACCCCGCGCGGTGGGTCGCGTCGCTCGCCCTGCTCGCCGCGATCATCGTGGTCATCCTGATCGCGGCCGCCCAGCAGGCACACAAAGGAACAGGCGTCGCCCCCGACGTTCACTCGAGCGCGGGTCTGCAGCCCGTCGTGCTCAGCCAAACCGCCGCTCACGACTACAACCCCTTCGGCACTGGCCCCGAAAACCACGACCGCGTCCAGAACGTCGTCGACAGCGACCCGAACACGATCTGGAGCACGGCCCACTACTACGAACGCACGCTGAAGAAGGCCGGTGGCACGGGCGTCGGCGTGTATCTCGACGCCTCCCCCCGCGTCGCGGGCCGAGCGATCGAGATCCAGACCCCCACGCCCGGCTTCGACGTCCAGATCTACGCCGCGAACGGCGTCAACCTCTCATACCCCTACGGGAGCTCCACCCCGCTCTCCGCGCGCGGCTGGCACGGCCCATTGGCCTCCGCCACAGACGTCCACAACCGCCAACGGATCCGCTTCGCCGGCAACTCCACCCCCTACCGCTACTACCTCGTCTGGCTCACCACGCTACCGCCCGGCGAAGAATCCGCCTCGATCAGCGACCTGACTTTGTTCAAGTAGCCCCCGCGGGTGTCGCACCGCAATAACCCAGGAAGGCAGCGCACACACGGCGCGCGGAACAGGCGGCCTGGATGGCCGCCTATGTAACGGTCGTGGCGGCCGGAGCGTTCTCTTCAGATACACCTCGGCGGGACCTCCCGTCCCGCCATATACGAGCGGCGACCTCGTATCGCCGTCGTTGAGCGGAGGCCGGCTCGACTAGAAGGCCGGATGCCGTTCTCAAACGCCCCGTCTGCCAGACGCCGAAGCGATCCTCAGAACGCGCGCGCCCCCTGCTGCGCAAACCGCTCAATCCCCAACCGACAGAGCCGGTCCACCACCTCCGGATACGTAACCCCGCTCGCAGCCATCAACTTCGCGTACACGCTCGTCGGCGTAAACCCGGGCATCGTGTTCAGCTCGTTCAGCAGCACGCGCTCGCCCTCGACGAAGAAGTCCACGCGCGCAAGGCCTTCGCAGCCCGCGTAGGCGAACGCCTGGAGCGCGAGCTCGCGCACACGCTCCGTCGCGGTCTCCGAGATCCGCGCCGGGATCACCAGATCCATTCCCCCCGGCTCGTACTTCGCCTCGAAGTCGTAGAAGTCGCTTTCGTACGCGATCTCGCCCGGCAGCGAGACCTGGGCCGCCGTGCCCGCGGGACCGCGCTCGCTCGCGGTGAGCCCCAGGACACCACACTCGACCTCCAGGCCGGCCGCCGCTGCCTCCACGATCACCCGCGCGTCGTAAGCGAACGCGGACTCGATCGCGCCGATCAGCTCATGCTCCGCGGTGACCTTCACGATCCCCACCGAGGAGCCGAGGTGTGCCGGCTTCACGAACACCGGCAGCCCCAAGCGCATCACCTGCTCCAACAGCGCCTGCCTGTCGGGCCCGACGAAGCGACTCGCGCCCACGTCGATGTAAGCGACCTGCGGCACCGTGCCCGCCGCGGTCATCAGCTCCTTGAACAGCACCTTGTCCATGCACAGCGCCGAGGAAGCCACGCCCGCCCCGACATACGCAACGTCGAGCATCTCCAGCAGCCCCTGCACCGTGCCGTCCTCGCCGAAGCGCCCATGCAGTACGGGGAAGACGACGTCCGCGTCCAGCAGGCCCGCGCCGGGGGTCAGACTCAGCGGTTCCTGCTCGCCCGCACGATGCCAGCGACCATTGCGGCCGATCCGCACATCCACCACCTCGTGCCCGACGCTCTCGAGCCCCTCGCGCACCGCGGCCCCGGACGAGAGCGAGACCTCATGCTCGGAAGAGCGTCCTCCCGAAAGGACCGCGACTCGCAGACGCGTCGTGCCCTCCCGCGTTCGCGCCGAGGTCTCTGTGCCCGCGGTCGCCATCAACCAGCCGCCGCCGGAGGGGTCGGGGCGGCCGTCGTCGTCGTGCCCGTCGTCGGCGGCGTGGTCGGTGTCGTCGTGGTGGTTGGCGTCGGCGTGGTTTCCAGCACTCCCACCGTCAGCGTAACCGTCGAACCCTTGCGTGCCGTCCTGCCTCCCGCCGGGGTCTGCTTCAACACGACGCCGACTTGGCTCTGTTCGCTCACCGGCGAGTTCGCCACGCGCGGCACGAAGCCCGCACCCCCCAACGCTGCCGAGGCCTGCGTCTCGCTCTGGCCCACTACTTTCGGCACCGCGACTTCGTTCGAGACCTTGGCCACGGTCAGGTTCACCGAGGAGCCCGCTTCTACCGAGGAGCCCGCCTTCGGCGACTGGGCCAGCACACTGCCCACCGTCGCGCCGGGAGACACCTGTTCGCCGACCGTGCCCACTTCCAGCCCAACGGCACTCAGCGCGGCTTCGGCCCCGTTGCGAGAGTCGCCCGAGAGATCGGGCACCTTCACCTGAGCCGGGCCGCTCGAAATCAGCACCGAGACCGGGCTGCCGACCTGCAGCTCGGTGCCCGCGGGGGGTTCAGTGCCGATCACCTTGCCCTTCGCCACGTTCGAGCTCGGCTGTTCCTCACGCGAAGGCTTGAAGCCCGCGGTGTGCAGGCGGTCGATCGCGTCCTTCCCCGTAAGCCCTTCCACGTTCGGCAGCGCCTCGCTCCCCGGGCCGCTCGATACCACGATGCCTACGCGCGAGCCCTTTTCGACCCGGCTGCCCCCGCGCGGCGTCTGGCTGATCACACGACCATCCGCGACCGTCGCGCTGGAGGCGAGCGAGGGCGCGACCTGGAGCCCGGTCGCGCGCAGCCTCGCCGACGCCGCCGCTTCGGTTTCCCCGGTCACGTTCGGCACGTTGACGTGGCCCGCCGAGGACGACAGCAGCAGCACCGCCGCCACGATGCCCCCCACGATCAGCGCCGCAAGCAGGCTCCACAGCAGGACGCGGTTGATCCCAGGCCCCTCGCCCTGGTCGCCGCCTCGATCCTCGTAGGTCTCCTCCGCCAAGAGCATCGAGCCCGTCGGGTGCGCACCGTCTTGCCCGGGGGGGCGCGCGGGCGGCATCACGGGCGGGCCCGTCGGCGTCGCCGCAGCGACCGTAGCCGCCGTCGCCCAGCCGGCCTCCCCCGCCGCGCCTGCCGCCAGAGCCGCAGTAGCTCCCGCCGCCGTCGGCAGCGCCTGGCGCTCGCGCTGCAAAGCAGCGATGAACTCGTCCGCGTCCTTGTATCGCTGTGCGGGGTCCTTCGCCAACGCATGAAGCACCACCGCGTCGAGCTGAGGCGGGATCGATGGGTTGATCTCGCTCGGCGGCTGCGGCTGCGCCGCGACTTGCTTGTACGCGATCGCCACCGCGGTCTCGCCGTCGAACGGGACGACTCCGGTCAGCAGCTCGTAGAGGATCACCCCGATCGAGTAGAGGTCCGAGGCGCCCGTGACCGGATGGCCCTGCGCCTGCTCGGGCGAGAGGTACTGGGCCGTCCCCATGATCGACCCCGTCAGTGTCATGTCAGAAGCGCCCGCTCGGGCGATCCCAAAGTCCGTCACGCGCGCACGCCCCTCCTCATCGAGGATCACGTTGTGGGGCTTCAGGTCGCGGTGGATCACCCCACGCCGGTGCGCGTAGCGCGCGCCGCGCAGGATCTGCACAACGATGTCGATCGCGAGCGCGGGGTCGAGCGCTCCCTGCTCGCGCACGATCGTCTTCAACGAGCGGCCCGGCACGTACTCCATCGCGATGTAATACGTGCCCTCCCACTCACCGCGATCGAAGATCCCCACGATGTTCTGATGGGAGAGCCCCGCGGCGCTCGAGGCCTCGCGCTTGAAACGCTCGACGAACTCCTGGTCCTCAGCGAAGTGGTGGTGCAGCAGCTTGACCGCGACCTGCCTGCCCAGCAGCTGATCCTCGGCCAGGTACACGTCTGCCATTCCCCCCGAGCCCACGCGCGAGATCACCTTGTAGCGCCCGTCGATGATCGTGTTCGGCTCAACCATGTCGCGCCCCCCCGGACGTCGCCTCGCTCGCTGCTCGCTCAATCATGCAGCAGCCTTTCGATCACTTCGCGCGCCACGGGCGCCGCGAAAGCAGCCCCCTGACCCGGCACCCCCTTCAACGTCACTGCGATCGCCACCTTCGGGTTCGATGCCGGCGCGAACGCGATGAACCACACGTTGTTGATCGCCGTGCCGATCTGCGTCTCCGCGGTGCCCGTCTTGCCCGCGACCTGCACCCCCGAGATCTGCGCCGAGGTGCCCGTGCCTTCGTTGACGACCGCTTCCATCATCCCCCGGACCGCCGTCGCGGTCGAGGGCTTCATCACGACCGACTGCAAGTGCGGGGAGATCCGCTTCACCGTGCGCCCGTCCGGGTCGACGATCCGTGCCGTCATGTGGGGCTGCATCAGCCTGCCGCCGTTTGCCACCGCCGCAGCGACCTCCGCCATCTGCAGCGGGACCACCTCGAGTTTGTCCTGGCCGATCCCCATGCGCCCCACGTCCACGAGCGAGCTCGTCGGGGAGATCAGCCTTCCGTGGCTGTACTCCCCGCTCGAGGACATCTCGTCCACCGGGTAGTCCAACTGCGGCTTTTTGTCGAAGCCGAAGCGACGCATGTAGCGAGCGAGCGTGCGCTTGCCCACGTGTTCTGCCACCTGCGCCCAGACCGTGTTCACCGACTTCGCCAGCGCCTCCGTGAGCGTGATCGGCCCGAAGCTCTCGTTGTCGTCGTTCTGCAGCGGCACGCCTGAGACCGTCACGTCGTTGCGACCGTCCACCGTCGATTCCGGCGTGTAGCGACCGCTGTCGATCGCCGCCGTGGCCGTCAGCACCTTGAACGTCGAGCCCGGCGCGTAGCCGAACTGCGTCGCGCGATTCACGAGCGGCTTGCCGTGCGCGCTTTTCGCCAGCTGTTCGTAACTGCGCGTCGAGCGCAGCGAATTCGGGTTGTAGGACGGCGAGGAAGCCAGTACCTTCACCGCGCCTGTGCGCGGGTCGAGCGCTACGACCGCGCCTTCGTGTTCCTTCAGGGCCGCGTTTGCGACCTGCTGCGCGCCTGGATCGAGCGTCGTGTAGACGTCGTCGCCCTGCTTTCTCTTGCCCTGAAGCTGGTCGAGAATCGACTGCAGGTTCGAGCCAGTCTGCCCGCTGAGCGCGGGGTTGCGGAAGCTCTCCAAGCCCGTGCGGCCGCGGTCGATGTAGTAGTAGCCCACCGCGTGGGCGAACTCGTCCCCAGAAGGGTAGGTTCGTGTATAGATCGCTTCTGAGGAACGCCCTGCGTGTGAGCGTACGCTGCGTGCCAACACCTTCCCATTCGCCGCAAAGATGCTGCCCCGGTCGACGCGCTGTTGCTCCAGCAGAGAGCGGGCGTTCAGCGGGTTGTCGCGCAGCGAAGAGGCTTCGAAGATCGTCCAACGCGACGTGAACGCGAGCAGCAACGCGAACATCAGGATCACGACCCCAAACAGTCGGACGATCGGCTGATTCATCGAGCGGGCTCCGTTCCGGTGGCGAGATCACGGCCGATCCTCATTCCAGCTGTCCGAGTTCAAGGCTCTTGATCAAATCGCCCGCGCTCGCTTCGGAGCGCAGCGAGTGGTCGAGCAGCTTCTGCCTGCGCTGCGGAGAGAGCGTCGAAGCGGCCACTCCCGAGACGTAGTCGCTGCTGTACAGCGTCAGGCCAGCCGGCAAGCTGAACGGGACCCCACGGAACATCGTCACCAAACCGCGATCGTTCGTGCCGATGAAATACACGGACTGAAGCGCGATGTACGCGCCTGCCGCAATCAGGGCCAGTACGGCCAGCGCGATTGTCGCCCCTGCCAGGCCGCGCAAGCGCGGGGCGCCTCGCCGGCGACGCTTCTCACCGCTGCCAGCCCGAGCGCGGGGCCGACGCTGAACCACCGGCGACTCCCACTCGGCCGCCGTGAGAGGCGCGCCGGCGACGGCATCTCCCGAACCGGCAACGGTTTCCGGCGGCGAAACCACGCGGGATTCTTCGGTTGACGGCGCCGCGGGCGCGCCCAGCTCCTCCAGGCGCAGCAGCACGACCGTGATGTTGTCGCGGCCCCCCGCCTCGTTCGCCGCTGCGATCAGAGCCTCCCCCGCGTCACGCAGCGCTGAGTGCGCGAGCATGATCTCGGCGAGTCGGTCCTCCGGGACCATCGTCGTGAGCCCGTCACTGCACAGCAAGTACACGTCTCCGCCCCGCGCCGAATATGAGCGCGTGTCCACCTCGACCGAGCCCTCCGGACCGAGTGCGCGGGTGATCACCGAGCGCTGCGGGTGCTCGAGCGCTTCCTCCGGCGTCAGCCGCCCCTGGCGCAGCAGCTCGTCTACCAGCGAGTGGTCCTCGGTCAGGCGCACAAGCTCGCCGTCGCGCAGGCGGTAGGCACGGCTGTCGCCCACATGCGCGATCGAGATCTCGCGCTCGCCCACGTAGACCGCGGTCAGGGTTGTGCCCATTCCCGCCTGCTCCGCGTGGCTGTGCGAGAGCTCGTGGATGCGGGCGTTTGCCTCTTGCGCGAGCGCCGCGAGCGCCGCCTCCGGCAATGCGGCGTCGCCAAGCCCTTCCTGGAAGGACTCGATCGCCAGGCGCGAGGCGACCTCGCCGGCTTGGGCCCCGCCCATCCCATCCGCGACCACGAACAGCGGCGCGCGGGCCAGGTGGGAGTCCTCGTTCGCCCGTCGCTGGCGACCCGTGTCCGTGCCCGCGTACTGCTCACTGACGCGCAGCATCACTCGACCTCGAAGGTGAATTCGCTGTCGCCGATTCGCACGCGATCGCCAGGGTGCAGCGGCCGTGGCGAGGCCAACACCTCCTCGTTCAGGTACGTCCCGTTCGTCGAGCCCAGGTCCTCGATCACGACTGCCCCCGCTTGCTCGAAGATTCGCGCGTGGCGAGCTGAGGCGAACGGGTCCTCCAGGCGAATCTCCGCGCGATCCCCGCGGCCGAGCACGAGGTCCCCGTCCACGTCGTAGATCATCCCCGGCTCGTGCCCCGGCGCGCGCTCGACAACCAGCTGCGGTGAGCGGTTCGCCACATCCGCCGCGCCGACCGAGGTCGCCGAGTAGAGGCCCGTCGCGTCCGCAGGTATCGGCGATGCAGACGCCCCGCGCTCGGCACTCAACGCCACATCGCCGCGGCGCAAGTCGCGGCGCGCACTGCGCGCGACCCACAGCACGAACAGATAGAGCACGACGAGGAAGCCGAACTTCAGGGCAACCGATACGGGCGCGAGCGACGTCATCCAGCCGGCGTCCTCATCCAAGCTCGAACACGATCTCCGTCGAGCCGAGCTCCACGCGATCGCCTGGCTGCAGGGGCTCGGTGCCGCGCACCGTCCGTCCGTTCAGCCGGACGCCGTTCGTCGAGCCGAGGTCCGTCACGGTCCAGCCCTCCGGTTCGGGCCTAAACTCCGCGTGGCGGCGCGAGATCCCCGCGTCTTCGAGGACGACGTCGCACTCACGACTGCGACCCACCGTCGCACCGCGTGCGGGCAGCGGCAGGCGCCGGCCCTCGATCGCCAGCAGCGCACGAGCCGGGCGGCGCGCTTGCGCCTCCTCGACCGGTCCGCGCACGCGGGCTGAGGTGCTGTAGATCATCGTTTCGCCGTGTCCCCGACCCTCCGGGGCCGCGGGCCGCTGCGCGGCCTGGGGAGCCTCACTCTGACCCGCGGGCCGGACCAACTGCGCCTGAATCCCGAATTCACCCAACGCGAGCCGCTCGTCGGTGTGAAAAGTAATCGCCGGGCTCGCCGCCAAGATCAGATCCTCGCGTCGCGCGTGCTCGAGGAGATAGGCGGACAGCTCGTCGATCACCTCGTGCTCGAAGCCCTCGTAGCGGGCGCGATCCTCCGGCGAGAGCCAGACCGCATAGACGTGTGGGGCGTACACCCGCGACACCGACGTCGTGCGGTTCTCGTCCATCTCGCGCGCGAGCTTGCGCGCGAGTTCCATCGGACGGACCTCAGAGCGGAAGAGGCGCCCGAAGGTTCCCTCCACGAGGTTGGCGATCGTTGTCTCGACGCTCTTCAGGACGTTCATCTGGGGTCCGGCGACTCACCGCAAGCCGGCTCGAGCCGTGGGGCCATGCTACGTCAGACGGGACCGCGCAGAGCCCGGGCCGCGACAGCGAGTGCTCCCGCGAGCACGCCGCCCACGATCGCACCGCGCGGGGTGGGCTGCGTCGCGTGTGTCGCCAACCCCCCGTCCAGCGTAGGTTGCATCGCAATCAGTGCACCCGCCCACACGATCGCCGCGAGCGCGTCCAGCGCCGCGTGGCGGCCTCGCACGAGCAGCGGCAAGAGCGCCGACGCCGCAGCCCAGAGCAACGCGCCCAGCAGCACCCCGAAGCTCAGAAGCGGTCCGATCACGTGGATCGCCGTGCTGCTCAGCGAGCCCTCCCACACCACGCGCGCCGGTGTTCCCGCCGCCGGTCCCAGCCACAGGTGGCGGCCGATCAGCGGCTCGGCCAGCGCGAGCCACCAGTAGCCGAGCGCCCCGAGCGCCGCGCGCATCCGCCAGCGGGCGGGCTGGCCCGCGATGGCGGGGAACGCCCCCGCCAACCCAATCGTCCCGAGCGCGGGCGCCAGCGCGCAGACCAGCCAGCCTCCTGTCCCCGGCCGGTCCCGACGCCCGATCGGCAGCAGAGCTACGGGCAGCAGCGCCGCGAGCGCCAGCAGGCTCACACCTGGACGACCCGCAGCCGCTTGCCACGTCGCAAGGGCAAACGCGATGCCCAGCCAAGCCAGACGCGGCAGCCCCCGTCGTGGCGTGCGGAGTCGAGGCTCGTGTGGCAGTGCGCCCGGATCGGGCGCCACGGTCTGCTCGGCCACCGGCGCCCCGTCGGCCCAGCCCGGCTCCATCGCGGGTGAGGCAGCCGTCGCCTCCAGCGCTTCCACGTCGCGTCGCGCCTGCGCCGTGCCACGGCGCTCGCGTGCGATCGCGTCGCGTCGCGGTCCTTCCTCGATCGCCCGTTCGAGCTCCCGGCGCAGATCCTCGAGCGACCCACGCGACCCCGGCGAGCGCGCAAGCGCGCGGTCGATCGCGCGCGCCAGCTCGCGCGGCACGTTGCGGCGCACGCGGGTCAGCGAGCGGATCGGTCGGCCGATGCGCCTGACCGTCTCCGCCGGCGTACGGCCTCGCACCGGGTTCGTCCCGCTCAGCGCCTCGTAGACCACAAGCGCGAGCGAGTAGAGGTCCGCGGCCTCGTCCGCCCCTCGCCCCTCGCTCTGCTCGGGGGCCATATAGGAGAGCGTGCCCACCACGTCGCCCGTTCGCGTGAGCGCGTCGTCGCCGTGCAGGCGCGCGCCGCCGAAGTCCGTCAACTTCGCCACCCCACCAAACGCCTCCGAGACGGGCTCCGGGACATCGCTCGCGTCCGGCACCAACACGTTCTGCGGCTTGACGTCGCGGTGGATCACGCCGCGCTTGTGGGCGTGTTCGAGCGCAGCACACAGCGCTACGCCGATCTGCAGGATCTGCGAGTCCGCGAGCTCGTCCTCGGCGATCAAGCGCGCGAGCGTCTCGCCTTCGACCAGCTCTGAGACCAGGTAGAAGGCCTCTTCGGTCGGACACGCCTCGTACAGCGCGACGATCGCCGGGTGCGCCAAGCGAGCGCTGGCCAGCGCCTCGCGAGTCGCGCGCTCGCCGTCCTCGCCGGGTGCGAGCGGGATTCGCTTGACCGCCACCTCGCGCGCTAGCAGCTCGTCGTAGGCACGCCACACCACCCCGAAGCCCCCCGCCCCCAGACGCTCGCGCAGGCGGTAGCGTCCGAGCACCAGCGCATCTCTACGCGGCTCGGCGGCCCGTGCAGCATTCGCGCGCGGGCGGCGAGGATGGACGATCGTCGGCGACTCCACCGGCTTCGAGGTTCGCCTCCACCCGCTCCTGTCCCTGCCCGCCGACCGCAGGAGAAGGTACGTTGAGGGAGAAGTTGCAGGATGGTCACAGACTGACCCGGCGGTCATACTGGCCGTTTCTCAGGTCCCTGCAAGGAGCAGCTTTTGTCGTTCTTCGACGACGAGGAGGAGACAGCACAGCGACCCGCCGGTCGCGCGGCTCGGGCACCGCAACGCCCCAGCCCCCGTCGCCCGCAGCGTGCGGCGGGCTCGCTGCCTCTCGATCAGCACACGCTGATGGTCCGCCGGCGCGTCGCCTTCGGCGCGGGCATCGTGCTGCTGATCCTGATCATCCTCTTGATCAACGGCTGCCTCAAAGGCCAGAAGACCGACGCGCTCAAGAGCTACAACCACGAAGTCAGCCTGTTCGCACAGGAATTTGACGAACACGTATCGCGGCCGTTGTTCGCGGCTCTCTCCGGCGCGGGCGGCAAGTCCGCGCTCAACGTCGAGGTGCAGGTCGATCAGTTGCGCGTGCAAGCGCAGGATCTCGCTACGCGGGTCAAGAAACTCAGCCCGCCGGGAGAACTAGCCGACGCCCAGCGCGACCTGCTGCTGCTGTTCGATCTTCGCACTGAAGCCGTGACCAAAGTCGCGGCGCTCGTGCCCACGGCGCTCGGCGGCCAAGGCAAGCAGGCGATCGCCCAGATCGCGGGCGACATGGAGATCTTCCTCGCTTCCGACGTGCTCTATTCCCAGCGTGTCGCGCCGCTCGTTCAGGAGACCCTAAAGGAAGCGGGCGTACAGGGGCTTACGACCGCTCCTTCGCGCTCGCTCCCGAACCTCGGCTGGCTGGAACCGACCACGGTCGAAAGTCGAATCACCGGCAAGTCGACGACGGGTGGGCAGACCAACGAACCGACCTCGGGCACGCACGGCAGTGCGCTGACGGGTGTGAGCGTCGGCGCCAACGCGCTCTCCGAAGAACCCACGCTCAACCACGTCAGCGGCGGCAGCAATCCCACTTTCACGGTAAACGTCGAAAACGGGGGCGAAAGCACCGAGACCAACGTCAAGGTGAACGCCACGGTCACGGCCGGGGGCAAGCAGTTCAAGGCCTCCCACGCGATCGAAAAGATTGAAGCCGGCAAGACGGTCAGCGTCGATGTCCCCGTCAACGGCGTGCCCCTCGGCGAGGCCGCCAAGGTCGAAATCGAAGTCGAAAAGGTCCCCGGCGAGTCGAACACCGAAAACAACAAGCAGACCTATCTCGCGGTGTTCGCGAAATAGGTTCCGCACCGCGGGGTTTCGGGCGGGCTTGGGCGCGAGAACAGCCGGCCTGGACGGCCGGCCCGGTAACTGCCGTGGCGGCCTGAGCGGCTACAGGGTGTGACGAGAAGCGAAGGCCGGCTCGGCCCCCAGAAGGCAGGATGCCGTCTAACGCGCCCTGGCCAGCAGCTAACTTGTGATCGTGCCCGCCATCCTTGCCACCCTCACCGACACCAAGGGCATCGTCGCCCTGGCGGCAGCCGCGATAGCCGTGATCGCCCTGCTCTGCTGCCTGGGGTTGCTGCTCAGCCTGCGCAGGCTAAGGCGCGCGCAGCGCCTCGTGCTGGGTGAGCAGGGTCAGGAGGACGTGGTGGCCCATTCCGCGCGCCTGCACGAGGCGTTCGAGGCCCTGCGCGCCTACGTGGACGACGTCGCGGTGCGCCTCGACGGGCGGCTCGCGGGTGTGGAGGCGGCGCTGCGCGGGACGATCGCCCACCACTCGCTCGTCCGCTACGACGCCTACAACGAGCTGTCGGGGCATCAATCGGTCTCGATCGCGCTGCTCGACGGGGAACGCTCGGGCATCGTGCTGACCTCGATCCATCACCGCGACCAGGCGCGCGTGTATGCCAAGCAGGTGACGGCCGGGCAAGGTGAACTCGAGCTATCGCCCGAGGAGGCGGAGGCTGTGCGGATCGCGCTCGCGGGCTCCGTGAACGGGGCGCCCGGCGATGATGAGCCCCCCGCCTGAGGAGGAGGAGCGGCGCTCGGGCCGGGCGCGCGTCGGCTACCTCGGCCCGGAGGGGACGTTCAGCGAGGAGGCCCTGCTCGCGGGCGCAGCGGCGGAGATGGTCGAGCCCGTCGGGCTGCCGAGCATCTACGAGACCGTGAGTGCCTTGCGGGGCGGGACGGTCGAGTGGGCGCTTGTGCCGATCGAGAACTCGCTCGAGGGCTCGATCACCGTCACGCTGGACCTGCTCGCCGGCGAGGCACGCGACGTGGCGATCGTCGGCGAGGAGCTGCTGCGCGTGCGCCACTCGCTGATCGCTGCCGAGCGGGTCGAGCTCGCGCAGATCGACACAGTTCTCACCCACCCCCAGGTCCCGGGCCAGTGCACGCGCTTCCTGCGCGAGGAGCTGGGACACGCGCAGGTGCTTCCCGCGAGCTCGACCGCTGAGGCGGTGCGCCTCGTGGTCACCGAACCACGCTCGGGACGGGCGGCGCTCGGCACACTGCTCGCGGCTGAGGTCTACGGCGGAACCGTGATCCGCGAGGGCGTCGAGGACCGTGCCGATAACGAAACCCGCTTCGCCTGGCTGGCGCGTGGTAGTGGCGAGCAGGCGGCACTACCTCCGATCCGCGCGCTGGACGTCGCTCGTGCAAAGTGGAAGACCTCGCTCGTCTTCTGGGGCCTTGGCGCCAAGCGTCCCGGCTGGCTGCTGCGCTGCCTTTCGGCGTTCGCACGGCGCGAGATAAACCTCACGAAGATCGAGTCGCGTCCGCGACGCGAGCGGCTCGGGGACTACATGTTCTTCCTCGACCTCGACGGGCGCATCGCCGAGGCTCGCGTCGAGCAGGCGATCGACGCGCTGCGAGAGCTTTGCGAAGAAGTGCATGTGCTCGGCTCCTACCCGGCCGCGAGCCCCTCGCCGCGACCGTCCGCCTAAGCAAGCACGATCGCGCGCTCGATGCGCGGGTTTGCGGCCCCAACGAGCGGCACGCCCCGCTAGACTTCCCGGCTGATCATGGAGAGCGCAGTCCCACCAGAGCCGGTGGGGTCCGTGTCGCCACTAGAGCACCAGCGGCGCGGACCTGAGACATCGCCGACAAGTGCGGCGATGGGTGGTCGGGTGCTCGTTCTGAACGCGACTTACGAGCCGATCAACGTCTGCACCGTACGCCGTGCGGTGGTTCTGTTGCTCAAGGAGAAGGCCGAGCTGGTCGAGCGCGGCAGGTGGGAGCTGCACTCGGAGAGCTCGACGCTCGCGCGGCCCGTCGTGATCCGACTCGTGACCTACGTCAACGTGCCGCGCGACGCACACAGGCGCAAGATCACGCGCCGCGCCGTGTTCGCACGCGACAGCTGGACCTGCCAGTACTGCGGGTCGCGCTCGAACCTCACCGTCGACCACGTGATCCCGCGATCGAAGGGCGGCGGCTCGAACTGGGAGAACATCGTCGCTTCTTGCGCACCCTGCAACCGGCGCAAGGGCGACCGCCTACCGCGCCAGGCCAACATGCACCCGCGGCGTACTCCACGCACCCCGCGCGCCGAGATCTTCATCCACGTCGCCAGCCCCACGATTCCCGACGCCTGGCTGCAGTACCTGCCTCAGGCAGCCTGAGCCGAGCGCGGGAGCGCGCGGGCATCCGGGCCCTCAGTCGCTCAGAAGTCAAGCGGATCAAGGACGCAGGGAGCGTGGTGCTCTGCACACGAGCGACTGAGGACGCAGATACACGCAGGCTTCTGAGCGGCTGAGAAAGGCGGAGGGCGCCCTCGACGAGGCGCCCTCCCCTAAATGCTCTGACTGGAAACCAAGACGATCGAGTAAGGCAGCCGGAGGGACCAGGACCGGCAGTCGTCTTGGGGTGTCCCGGGTTGGATTCCGCTAAGCGGACCAGCCTTTCCGACCTAGCGGCCGGTCACCTCCAGGGTCCCGCAAGAACTGTCAGACAACGTACGGACCACCTCCTTTCTCTGGTCCGCTCAGAGTAGCGAACCCACGTGACGCGGACGGAGGCTTTGCCGCTCAGCGGACTATCACGCCGAACTCTTGCGTGTAGAGGCCGCCTTCGACCCCTTCGGAGAGCTCCTTGGGCACTTCGGGCTCGACGTCGATTCCCGTGTCGCGGTACTTGGCTTCGAGGATGTTCGCCAGATGCTCGGGTGAGGCTATCCAGGCATTGACGATCGCTTCGGGCGTCGAGAGCGAGAGCGTTCCCCACGCGAGGTTCTCGCCCACCACATAGCCGACTTCGGAGTTGGGGATGTAGCCCGCTTCGCGGACGCGGTCCACGGGCGTTATTCCCGAGGGGGAGACATGGGCGAAGTAGTTCACCGCGAGCATTTCCTTGCCGTGGCTTTCGGCGGCCGTTTCCAGGAGACGATTTGCCTGCAAGGGAAGCTCGCCGTGCTGCGCGCGCTCGGTGTTGATTAGACACAGCACCGCCGCTCGCACGAGCGCGAGGTTTGTGGGGGTCGGCGTGAGGTTCGTGTTTTGGCAGGGAGTCGCGAGCACCGCGGCGATCGACGCCGATTGGGCGGAAGCCTCACCCGTGCCTGACACGCCGCTCGTGCCGCTGCCTGCGGGCGAGCTGGCTTGCGGACGCCGGACTTTCTGGGGCGGAGTAGCCCGGCGCACCGTCTGGTGGCAGTCGCGCTTGCGGGGGCTGCGCCCACGACCGGTTGACGGGCAACTTTCGCGGCCGCGCGCGGTGCGCCCGTGACGAGCCTTTGCCTTGGAGTGGGAGGCGGCACTCGCGACCGGCCCCGCGAAGCGCGCGGCGATGGCCGTCGAGCTCGCGGCAGCACCGTCGGCGGGGGCTGCAAGCGCCACACAGGCAAGCAACGCGGGGGTCGCCTGCAGGGCGGTTCGCAAACTGTTCACCTTCTCGACGTCGGCAGACTCGCCCCCGCATTGAGGCTTCGGCCGCGATTTTGGACAGTTTGAGGCGCCCGAGCGGGCGTGCGAGCTAGGCGCTCGCGGAGTCCGTGGCCGCCTGGTCGGCGGCAGGCGGGTCGGGCTGTCCCGCGTCTGTGTCCTCGCCGGCGTCGACAACGAGTGCCACCGCGCTTACGAGGTCTTCGTCCTTGAGGTTCATCACGCGCACGCCCGTCGCGGAGCGACCCTGCTGGGAGATGCCGCCCGCGGCGGTGCGCTGCACCATCCCGCCGACGCTGATGAACACCAACTCCTGGTGCTCACGCACGACCAGCGCGCCCGCGAGGCCACCCTTGCGCTCGGTCAGGCCGATCGTCTTGACACCTTTCGCGCCACGGTTCGTCTTGCGGTACTGGGCGATCTGTGTGCGCTTGCCGTAGCCGTTCTCGGTCACGACCAGCAGATCCATGTCATCGCGGGCAACGTCCATCGCGATCACCTCGCCGGCCTTGCCTACGTCCATGCCGCGCACGCCCGTCGTGTCGCGTCCCATCGCGCGTGCATCGGCCTCCGCAAAACGAACCGTCAGACCAGCCTTGGAGACCATGATGATCTCGTCGTCCGGGTCCACCGCCCGCACGGCCAGCAGCTCGTCGTCGTCGCGGATCTTGATCGCGATGATGCCGTCGGCTTTGATCGGAGTGTTGTAGGCCTGGAACTCGGTCTTCTTCACCGTGCCGGACTTTGTCGCGAACACCAGGTACTTCGTCTCGTTGAAGTCGCGCGTCGAGACGACCGCCTGGATCCGCTCGCCTTCTCTCAGCGGCAGGATGTTCACGAGCGCGCGGCCCTTCGCGGTGCGCGAGGCCTCGGGCAGCTCGTAGACCTTTGAGCGATAGACCTTGCCGCGGTTGGAGAAGAACAGCAGGTAGTCGTGCGAGGAGCAAACGAAGAGGTGCTCGATGTAATCGCCATCCTTCATCTCCATCCCCGTCACACCGCGGCCTCCGCGCTGCTGCTGGCGGTAGGTCGCCAAAGGCAGCGACTTCACGTAGCCGCTCTGGGTGATCGTGATCACCATTTGCTGGTCGGCGATCAGGTCCTCGATGTCGATCTCGTCCTCGGAGTGGCTGATCTCGGTGCGCCGCTCGTCGCCGAAGCGCTCCGCGATCTCGCTGAGCTCCTCCTTGATCACGGCGAGCACGCGTGCTTCCTCGCCGAGGATCGCTCGCAGCTCGGCGATCCTCTCGGTCACGTCGGCGTGCTCTTGTTTGATCGAGTCGGCCTCCAGCGCGGTCAGCTGGGACAGGCGCAGGTCGAGGATCGCGCTCGCTTGGATCGTGCTAAGCGCGAAGCGCTCGACCAGCTGCTCGCGGGCTGCGTCGCGGTCGCGCGAGGCGCGGATCAGTTCGATGATCGCGTCGAGGTTGTCGAGCGCGATCAGCAGGCCCTCGAGGATGTGCGCCCGTGCCTCCTTTTCCGCCAGCTCGTGCTTGGTGCGGCGCACGATCACTTCGCGCTGGTGCGCAACGTAGTTGTGGATCACCGCGCGCAGATTCAGCGTGCGCGGAACGTTGTCTACGAGCGCGACCATGTTCACGCCGAATGTGGTCTGCATCGGTGTGTGCTTGTAGAGCTTGTTCAGCACGACCTTTGGGATCGCGTCGCGCTTGAGCTCGATCACTAGGCGCATGCCGCGCTTGTCGGACTCGTCGCGCAGATCGGAGATCTCGGGGATCCGTTTGTCGTGTACGAGGTCGGCGATCTTCGCGATCAGCCCACCATCGCCGCCCTTCTTGACCATGAACGGCAGCTCGGTGACGACGATCGCCTCCTTGCCCTGCTTGAGCGGCTCAATGTGCGCCTTTGCCTGTACGCGCACGCGGCCACGACCGGTCTCATAAGCGTCCTTGATCCCGCCGTGGCCGAGGATGATGCCGCCGGTCGGGAAGTCCGGGCCCTTGATGTGCCGCATCAGCCCCGCGGTGTCGATTTCTGGGTCCTCGATGTAGGCGATCGTCGCGTCGATCACCTCGCGCAGGTTGTGCGGTGGGATGTTCGTCGCCATCCCCACCGCGATGCCTGAGGAACCATTGACGAGCAGGTTCGGGAAGCGAGCCGGCAGCACGAGCGGTTCGCGTCGCGACCCGTCGTAGTTCGGCGCGAAGTCCACCGTGTCCATGTCGAGATCGCGCAGCATCTCCGTGGCGATGCGCGCCAGACGAGCCTCGGTGTAGCGCATTGCCGCCGCGGGGTCGTCATCGACCGAACCGAAGTTGCCCTGGCCGTCGACCAGCTCGTTTCGCATCGAGAAGTCTTGCGCCATACGCACGAGCGCGTCGTAGATCGCCGAGTCACCGTGCGGGTGATAGTTGCCCATCACCTCGCCGACGATCTTCGCGCACTTCGCGTATGAGCGGGTCGGGCCGACGCCCAACTCGTTCATCGCGTAGAGCACGCGTCGGTGCACGGGCTTCAAGCCATCGCGCACGTCGGGCAGCGCACGACCCACGATCACCGACATCGCGTAGTCGAGATACGCCGTGCGCATCTCCTCCTCGAGCCCGCGCGGCTCGATCGAACCTCCGCCTATGACATCGGTGCTAGCCATCGTTCACCTCCTACACGTCCAGATTGGCCACGGCGCGCGCGTTGTCCTCAATGAATGCCCTGCGGGGCTCGACCTGGTCGCCCATCAGCATCGAGAAGATGCGGTCCGCAGTCATCGCGTCGTCGAGCGTCACCTGCGCGAGCGTGCGCGTTGCCGGCGACATCGTCGTTTCGCCAAGCTGTTCGGCGTTCATCTCGCCGAGACCCTTGAAGCGCTGCAGTTTGACGCCCTTCTGCGCAACGGTCATCACGGCGTCGCGCAGAGCCTCGAACGAGGCCGCGGTGTCCTGCGCGTCTCCGAGGCGCACCTCGAACGCGGGTGTCCCTGCAAGCTCGGCCAACTGCGCGTGGACGCGCGCGAGCTGGCGGTACTCCTGCGAGGAGAACAGCGTTCTGTCGATGTCGTGCTTGCGCGCGAAGCCCGTGCGCACCTCGACGGCCTTGACGTGGATCGCCTGATCGTCGGTGGAGATCAGCTCCGTAGCGTGCGTCTCGCCCTCCATGCCCTCGCGTGAGAGCAGCTCGATCGCCCGCTCCGCGTCGAGCGCCTGCTCGTCCAGCAGCGCGGACTCCTCCAGGAACTGCACCATGTCGTGTCCGTGCGCTGCACGCAGCGATGAAGCCCAACCCTCGTACTGCTTGAGCAGCCGGGTGAAGCGCTGCCAGCGCGTCTCGGTCAGCTTGAACTGCGTGCCGTGGCGGTCGAACACCGTCAGCTTCTCCCACTTGTCCGAGAGCAGGATCTCCTCCAGCTCGGACTCCTTCTCGATGTAGCGTTCTTTCGCGCCCTGCTTGAGCTTGTAAAGCGGGGGCTTGGCGATGTAGACGTAGCCCTCTTCGATCAGCTCTTTCATCTCGCGGAACAGCAGCGTGAGCGCGAGTGTGCGGATGTGGGCGCCGTCCACGTCGGCGTCCGTCATCAGGATCACCTTGTGGTAGCGCGCGTTCTCGATATTGAACTCGTCGCGCACGCCCGTGCCGATCGCCGTGATCAAAGCCTGGATCTCGGCGTTCTGCAGCACCTTGTCGATGCGCGACTTCTCGACATTGAGGATCTTGCCGCGCAACGGCAGCACCGCCTGCGTGTTGCGGTCGCGACCCTGCTTGGCCGAGCCGCCCGCGGAGTCACCCTCGACCACGAACAGCTCCGCGAGCGAAGGGTCCTTCACCGAGCAGTCGGCGAGCTTGCCGGGCAGCGTGGAGTTCTCCAGAGCGGACTTGCGTCGGGTGAGGTCGCGTGCCTTGCGGGCCGCCTCGCGGGCTCGCTGCGCTTGGACGGACTTCATGATCACCGCGCGCGCCTCGCTTGGGTTCTCCTCGAGGAACTCGCCGAGCCCCGTGTTGACGATCGACTCCACGAAGCCGGCCATCCCCGGATTGCCGAGCTTGGTCTTGGTCTGGCCCTCGAACTGCGGCTCGCGCAGCTTCACGGAGATCACCGCGGTGAGACCCTCGCGAACGTCCTCGCCGGAGAGGTTGCCGTCTTTCTCCTTCAGCAGGCCGTGGTCGCGTGCGTACTTGTTCAGCGTGCGCGTGAGCGCCGAGCGGAAACCCGACAGGTGAGACCCTCCCTCGCGCGTGTTGATGTTGTTCGCGAACGAATGGACCGACTCCTGATAGGAGGAGTTCCACTGCATCGCCACCTCCGCCGCGCCCTCCTCGCTCTCGCCGGCGAAGAAGATCACCTTGCGGTGGACCGTCTCCTTGTTCTCGTTCAGATAGGAGACGAAGTCCTCGATGCCGCCTTCGTAGCGGAATGTCGCCGATTGCCCCTCGCCCCGCTCATCGACGATCGAGATCTCAAGTCCCCGGGTCAGGAAGGCCGTCTCGCGCAGTCGCTCCTCCAACGTGAGGAAGTCGAACTCCAGCGTCTCGAACACTTCGGCGTCGGGAAGGAACGTTATGGAGGTGCCGGTCTGGGCGTCCTCGGCGAGCTTCTCGCCTTGGACCAGCTCGCCCAGCGGCGTCCCGCGCGAGTATTCCTGCGTGTAGACGTAGCCGTCACGCCGGACCTCGACCTGCAGACGCTCCGACAGCGCGTTGACGACCGAGACGCCCACGCCGTGCAGCCCGCCCGAGACCTTGTAGCCGCCGCCCTCGCCGAACTTGCCGCCCGAGTGCAGCACGGTGAGCACCACCTGCACCGCAGGCAGGCCCTCCTTCTCCATGACCGCCACTGGAATGCCGCGGCCGATGTCGGTGACCGTGACCGAGTTGTCGGGGTGGACCGTGACCGTGACCTTCGCGCCGAAGCCCGCGAGTGCCTCATCGACGGAGTTGTCGACGACCTCGTAGACGAGATGGTGCAGTCCCATCACGCCGGTCGATCCGATGTACATCCCTGGGCGCTTGCGCACCGCCTCGAGGCCTTCCAGGACCGTCAGATGGCGCGCGGTGTAGCCGTCCACGA
>DATJOE010000228.1:0-5300 GCA_035507305.1 Solirubrobacteraceae bacterium
GAGGTGGTCGTAGATGCGAAGGTCAGCGACCGCCTGCTCCTTGATGGCGCCATCCGCGACGAGCCGAGTCAGCGGAAGTACTGGTGCGAGCATCCGCACAGGATGCGCATATCCCGACGCTCCCTGAGCGAAAAAGCTGCAGGTGGGGGACAACAGCATTCCGAAGCCAGCCTCAAATGGCCCCGACAGAAATTTGCGGCGCCCCGCGTCGTGATCGACGGCGTCGGGGGGCCACGGATAGCCGAGGGGGACGTCGCGGAAGACGTCCCCCATACGGACGTAGCGAGTCCGTTCTTCGAAATAGTCCTTATCGGGAGGCTTAGGCTCCCAGTCGGAGAGTCCCACGCGGCAAACCTAGCCGCGTGGCGAGACAGAAGCTAGCTCTCGTAATCCTCGTCCGTAAGGGTTGCGCGCCGACTTGGGCGCCGGGGCGCCTCGGGCATCTCCGTGTCCGGCGCGAATTGACTCCACATTTCAGCGCGCATGCGGTCGATGTCCTCTTTGCGAAAGCGCCGGAATCCGGAGCCAGGAAGCTTGATCGCTTTGAGTTGGCCTCGCTTCTCCAAGTTGCGCACGGTGTTCTCGTGCACGTTTAGCTCGTTCGCGGTCTCCCGTACGTTCAGGAACTCTTTTGTTGGCATAGCGATCACCTCCGCAGGTACGTCTTAGGGGACGCTGCACTATAGCCACATTGTGCCGTGTATGGGCTAGGTAGTCAATATATACTATGTTGCTTCTAGACACTCTATTGAGCTTGTGGACTTTGGTACCCTATCGGCATGCAGCTAAACAACCTGAAGCCCGAGCCGCGAAACCAGGGCGCCCCGCGAACCTTCCGCATCCTCGCCTTGGACGGCGGCGGCTATAAGGGCATCTTCAGCGCCGCCATCCTGGACCGCCTTGCGGCCGATCTCGAGCTTGACCTCGCCTCTGAGTTCGACCTGATCGCCGGAACCTCTCGACCGGGGCGATCATCGCGTTGGGGCTGGGAGCAGGCCTGACGCCAGCGCAGGTGCTGGATTTCTACGTCGACGCTGGGCCGTCCATCTTTCCTCGGCGGCGCGCACGGGGACCGCGCCGCCTTCTGCGCAGCAAGTACAGCGCGCGACCTCTCGCAGCGGCTCTAGAGACAGCATTCGGCGAGCAGACCTTGGGCGAAAGTTCGGTTCCCCTGCTGATCCCGTCGTATGACCTCTGCAATGACGACGTGCACCTCTTTCGCACGCCTCACGCGCCGCGGCTACGCCGTGACCACCGCGATCGGATGATTGACGTAGCGCTCGCGAGCGCCGCCGCACCGACATTCTTCCCGGCGCATCCCTTGAGAGGCCTCCGACTGGTCGACGGAGGCGTTTGGGCGAACAACCCGGCGATGCTCGCGATTGTGGAGGCCGTCGCCACCTTCGGGCGCGCGCTCGACGACATCACCTTGATCAGCATCGGGACGACGGCCGAGACCAGCTCGCGACCCGCGCGCCTGAACAACGGCGGGGTTGTCCAGTGGGCACGCAGCGTCCCCGAGCTGATCATGCGCGGCCAGAGCCTCTGCGCCGCCAATCACGCCGGTCTGCTGCTCTCCGGCGATCGGTACCTGCGCGTCAATCCAAATGTCCCCGAGGGCGAGTTGAAGCTCGACGCCTTGTCGACGGAGCAGCTCCTTGGGCGCGCCGAGCGCGAGAGCCGGCATATCTCAGAGACAGTGAGTCAGATGCTCGCCGAACCTTCCCCACAACACCGATCCCTGGAGGGATCCCATGTTCAACACTAGGACGCAGATGATCAGTAACTTGCTGGAGGGCACTGTCGAGGAGCTCGACATTCCGCCGCAGCTCCGCGCCGCCGCCGACTATGAGTACCACTGCGTCGGGAGTTGGCTCGCCGCGCACGCGGACCCTGGCGGCCTCGGCTGGCGTGTCTACCCCCAGGGCAGCTTTCGCCTCGGCACCGTCGTGCGTCCCGAGGGAAGTGACGAGTACGACCTCGATGCAGTGTGTTTGCGTTCGATCGCCAAGGAGCACACGACTCAGGCACTCTTGAAGGCCGAGACCGGTCAGGCGCTCGCGGCCTACCTCACGGCTCGTGCAGACGAGGCCGGCGGGCCGCGCGAATGCCAGGAGCGGAAGCGCTGCTGGACCCTGCTGTATGGATACCCATTCCATTTGGACGTCTTGCCCGCCGTCCCGAACCCTGAGACCCCGCCAAGCGGCATCCTCTTGACGGACAGAAGCCTGCACCTTTGGCAGCACTCCGACCCGGTGGCGTACGCCCGCTGGTTCAGGCACCAGATGAGGCGCGAGCTTCTCGCGAAGCGCGCGCGTCTTGCCGAGGCCGAACATGTGCCGCCGGAGCAGATACCAGCGGAGACGGTGAAGACGACGCTCCAGCGGGTCGTCCAGGTATTGAAGGCCCACCGGAACGGTTACTTCGCGGATGATCTGGACAGCCGCCCGACATCGATCCTGATCACGACGCTGGCGGCCCGCGTCTATAGCGGCGAGCAGGATCTCGACGAGGCCGTGCTCGAGACGGCACGGGAGATGCCAAGCCAGATCGAATACGAGGCCGATCGCTGGATCGTGGCGAACCCGGTCGAGCCGAGGGAGAATTTCGCCGACAAATGGAACGATCGCCCTGAGCTCGCAGTTGGCTTCTTCGAGTGGCTGGATCGCCTTCAGCAAGATCTACAAGACGCACGCGAAAGCGAAGGCCTCGACCGCACTGTCCTACGGCTCTCGGAGAGCTTCGGGGAGGGGCCTGTTCAGAAGGCCGCAGCTCGAATAGGAGATCTCTACCGCGACAGCCGCGACCGCGGGGCGCTCGCGTTCGCAGGCACCACGGGGCTGCTTTCCTCGCGCGGCACGTCGCCGGTCCAGAGGCACGACTTCTACGGCGAATAGATGGTCCTCCGAAATCAGACCCAGCAGATGATCGGGTTGGCGGCTCTGCCGCTGACCCGATCATTCAGTGTGCGTTGCAATCACCTTCGCTGGGAAGGCGAGCTTCAACCAACCCCGCTCAGCGTTCAGTACAGAATCAGAATCGACGCGAGATCCAACCGTAGACCGCGAGTGCGGGTCGTCTCCCCAGAGCTCACGGAGCCCGCGAGCGAGCTACCGCATGTCTTTCGCGACGGATCACTGTGCTTGTGCATGCCGTGGCAATGGGACCGAACGAAATCGATCTCGCGCGTAATGCTCCCCTGGATCTCGGAGTGGCTCTTGTACTACGAGCTCTGGAAGGCCACAGGGGAGTGGCTCGGAGGCGGACACGGAGAGCCGGCCCATGGGCAGGAAACAGAGATCCCCGTCTAGGAAGCGCCGGTCGACGCCGGTGCGTAGGCGCACTGCCCACACGGCCTTCCGCGTGGGCGGTTTCGTGGGCGGTCCCGGCCGGAATCGCATTGCGGCGTGCAAACAGCAGACTGCGCCGTCATCCGCCGAAATCCTCATCCCAGAGCCAGTCTCGCCGCCCTGAGCCCTCCCCGGCCCCTTCCCGCAACCAACAACCTTCTAATCGGGGAGACAGGATTTGAACCTGCGACCGCCCGGCCCCCAGCGCGAGGATCACGGTGCCGCTGGGGTATGAAGGCCCGGATTCATTGACTTTTCTGGTCCTCAGTTCTCCTCGGTTTTGCTCATTTTGTTCCCCGTTTTGTTCCCCGGACATACGTTCGCATCGGGCATCTTGGCTCTCGTCCGTCTCGAACGCCACCAGCACTCGGCGGCGGACGGCTCAACGCGTCACGCATTGGCCGAGCGCCAGCGACCGCCGCGCACCTCGTCGAGCCCGGGAGCCCCCGGCAGCCTGCTGCCGAGCTGCTCCATGATGAGGTCTGCGGCCATGGTGACGTCGTAGCGCTGCGCGACGTCGGCGGTCAGTTGCTCGATGTCGGCGACGAACTCGGGGTGCTCGAGCTTGGCCGCGAGGTTGTTCGCGAACTCGCCGTAGCTGAACAGCTCGTCCCCCATGTAGTGCGCGAGACCGTCGACGACGCGCTGTCCGTCGAGGCCCAGCTCGGTGAGCACCCGCCAGAGGTCGAAGAGGTCGCGTCCCTTGCGCCGCTGGTACA
Source organism: Solirubrobacteraceae bacterium (assembly GCA_035507305.1). GTDB lineage: Bacteria > Actinomycetota > Thermoleophilia > Solirubrobacterales > Solirubrobacteraceae > Palsa-744. Next base: position 4,070 of record DATJOE010000228.1, read on the forward strand.
GCGCCCGGAGCTTGGTGGCCATCATCTCGTCAGGCTCGAACGTGCTCACCTCGGCCTCTCCCCGCCACCAGCCAGATTTGACCCCGAAGCGGCGGGTCACGCGCGGCAGAAACGACTCGGTCTCGGCGATGTTCGTCTCGATCTTGATTCGGATTCGGCCGGGCGCGTTCGTCGGCTCGCCGTCGAAGACGATGTGCACCATCTGACCGCTGCGGTCGGTGCCGTGCTCGACGAGGCCGACGCCCAAGGCGACCTCTCGTATCGCCGTCAGGTACGGCTTGATGCCCGAGTGCGTGCGGCGCACATAGTCGAGGTCCTCGGAGTAGCGCAGCGGCGCGGGCAGATGCAGCTTGTGCAGGCAGGTGCCGCCACGAAACGCCAGCTCGTCCTTGAGCAACTCATGCTGCGCGATCTCGACGATCAGCCGCGAGAGGATCAAGTCCTGCTCGACCTGAACCTGCTGCGGCCACGGAGCCTGTGAGGCCCACTCGTTCAGGTAGGCCTGTGCGATCACAGGTCGGGCTCCACCGAGACGTTCTCGCGTATCCCCCACGCCTGATCGGTGTGTCCCCGGCGCGGTCCCGAGGGACTCAACAGGACGGGGTCTCCCGAGGCGGGTCTCGCGGCAGCGCGCAGCGGCTGGAGATCGTCGCACGAACCGAAGCGCTCCACCATCCAGCCGGTGCGCCGCACGAGCGTCCGGCTGTGACGCGCCGCGAGCGTCGCCAGCATCAGGCCGTCGAGCTCGTCGATCTCCGCGAGGATCGTCGCCACGTTGCTGATCCCGCCGCTTGCTCGCGGCTCGCGGACGAGGTCGACTACGGTGGCCTCGCGCGATGACACCTGCATAACGCCGGTGTGCACGGTCACGGTCTCGGTCGGCGTGTCTGCCGTGTGCTCGCTGACGTAGAAGCGCAGGCGCACTCGCTCGATCGTCCGGTCGAGCACGCGCTCGTCGACCATCACCTGGAAGACCTGGGGCGCCTGGTGGGAGGCCCCGTAGTGTGCGGCGGCGGACAGCAAGGCGACGTAGTAGCGCCGGCCGAGATGGCGCATGAGATCGTCGATGAACCAGTCCGCCGGCGTCACCCCCCACGAGCGAAACTCCGGCGGGATCACGCCGTAGAGTCCACGCGTCGGGGAGAAGACACGACCCTGGCGACGCAGGCGCTGCAGACCGCTCGCGATCGCGGCGTCGCTCAACCCCGTCAGCTCGCGGATCTCCTGCAGC
>DATJOE010000229.1:0-2047 GCA_035507305.1 Solirubrobacteraceae bacterium
TATGCCGCACGGGATTCCCCGGGGCGCGCGGCGAGCACGAGCCGAATCATCGACCGCGCCGCCAGCGCCCGCTCACTCCTCGCCTCGCATTCCTGGATTCGACTAGCGTCGTCTCCAGAAGGCCCGCTGCGTGCCACAGCGTGCGCGCACGAGGAACCCAGGCACAAATGGCGACGGGCGCGGCACGGACGGTCTACCCACGCATGCGCAATACCCGCCGACTTCGCCACGAAACGGTCCCGCCGCACGACGCTGTCAGAGTTGAGACAGCGCGGGTGTCGCGGGTCCGAGCCACACCAGCGATACGCATGAGAGGGACCCACGCAGATCCATGGGTCCCTCTCCGTTGATGGATGCCGGATGGCTGCCTACGACGAGACGAGCTCGCGCTCGCGATCAGCGCCGGCGTGCGACTGGCCGTTCACACTCACGGGCGGAGCGGCCACCTCGAGTGCGTGCACGACGCGCTCGGTGGTGTACTCGTGGAGTGTGAGCCCGGCAGCGCCAAGCGCAGCGAGCGCCACTCCGGTCGAGAAGCCGACCCAGACCACGGTCGCGGACGCGAACACGAGGCTTGCCGGGATCGTGTAGATCGCGATCAGCGCCGCGATCGCGCCGATCGCTCGTTGCGCGGTGGGCCGCATGCCGAGCATCGGAACCGCGATCACGGTCAGGGCTATCGCGAGCGCGAACGTCAACCACACCACCGTCGCGGCGGCGAACGCCTGTGTGAAGACCACGAGGCAAACGGCCACCGCGGCGAGGGCGAGGTTAGCTAGATAGCGCATTCTCATTTGTGCGCTCCTTTCGGTTCGAGGCGCGCGAACCCGCCCGACCCCGGACGAATCACGGCGGGGGTCCTTGGGCGAAGGTTGCGTGGTTTGCTCATCGTTCACCCCGAATCTACCGATTAGTGAGCTATGCTAAACATGAGCCATGGTAATAATTCCAACGGCGATCCCCGACTGCGGGGGCCAGCGGATGGGAGCGGATCATCATCGCCCGGATCACGGCGAGTGGCGCCACGCAGCACCCCGACTTGACCGCCTCGCAGGGCTTCGCGGCCGCGTGGGACCAACTGGTGCTGGCGATACGCCGCCTGCAGGCGCGCGGCCAGCAGTCACCGGAGGACCTCACACTCGCCCAGTACTACGTCGTCCGCGGGCTCCAGCGCGAAGGGCCCATGGCGCTCTGCGCGCTGGCCGAGTTGGCAGGCGTAGCCGCCCCCACCGCGACCCGTTTCGTGGACGGCCTCGAGAGGGCCGGCGTGGTGCGGCGCGAGCGATCGCGCGAGGATCGCCGCACGGTCGTGATCTCGCTCACGGCAACCGGTCAGGAGAGGCTGAAGCGCAAGGAGCGACAGCTCGCGCGTCGTAGGCGTTTGCTCTATGAGCGACTGGACCCGGCCGAGCGCGCGCAGAGCGAGCGCTTGCTCCGGCATCTCGCGGAGCTCATCGGCGAGCTCTGAAGCTCGTCCCCGTCGCCGCGGGCACCGCTGAGCACGTGCAGCGGATCCGCGGGCGTGATCTCGGCAAGCTCGCCGGGCGGCTCTCCGCGCAGCAGCCACCCCTTGGCGATCGGCGCCACCAGCCCGCGTTCGGTCAGTTCAGAGAGCGCACGAGTGACCGTCGGGCGCCGCGCGGCGACGAGATCGGCGAGCACCGCATGGGTGATGTGCAGGGGAAGCACCACGCCGTCGGCCCGCACGTATCCCCAGCGGTCGGCAAGGTGCCAGAGGAGCATGTGCAGGCGCACGTCGACGCGCGCCTGATGGACGATCGCCATGTTCGCGGCTAGGTTCCGCGAGCGCGCGAGCGCGCGGCCCACCAGTTGCTCCACGAGCGCCGGATAGTTGACGAGACGTGAGACGAACTGCCGGTCGAGGACCGCGACGGTGCTCGGCTCGAGCACCCGCCAGGCCGTCGTCTGCAGGAGCGTCGGGGCTACGTCTTCGCCTTGCCAGGGTCGCAGCAGGTCGCCCGCCCCGAGCAGCTCCGCGCCGTGCACCTCGCCGATGCCGACGCTACGGACGAGCAGTCCCTGCGTC
>DATJOE010000230.1:0-3048 GCA_035507305.1 Solirubrobacteraceae bacterium
CACGGGCAGTCAGATAAGCCAAGGGGGGACTATTCGCTTGGCGCCCACGCGAGCTGCATGCGTGATTTGCTGATCGCGCTTGGTCACGATCGGGCGACTGTCGTCGGGCACTCCCTAGGAGGGGGCATCGCCATGCAGCTCTTCTACCAGTTCCCCGAGCGCTGCGAGCGCCTAGTGCTGGTCGACAGCGGAGGCCTTGGCCGCGACGTGAGCCTCCTGCTGAGGGCTGCCACGCTGCCTGGCTCCGAGGTCATGCTGCCGTTGCTCGCGGCAACCCGTCTGCTCGATGCCGGACGGCGCGCTGGCGGCCTGCTCGGCCACCTGGGGCTCCGTGTCAAGACCGATCTCGAGGAGATGGCTCACGGACACGCCACGTTGTCCGACCGCCAGACGCGCTCAGCCTTCGTCCACACTCTGCGGGCGGTTGTCGAGCCCGGCGGCCAGCGGGTTGAAGCTTCAAACCGCTTCTACCTCGCCGAGCACCTGCCGTTCCTGTTGATCTGGGGCGAACACGACTCGATCATCCCGGTCGCCCATGGCCGAAGGACCCACGAACAGGTGGGCGGCAGCCGCCTGGAGGTCTTCCCCGAATCCGGCCACTTTCCCCAGCTGGACGCGCCTGAGCGCTTCGTCGAAGTGCTTACGGACTTCATGGACTCCACAGAGCCCGCCATCCTCGACACGAACCAGTGGCGGAATCTGCTCACGTCCGGGTAGCGCCAAGCCCATGTCGGCATGATCGGACGCCGCAAGCGGCGCTGAGGAACCGGGGCGCCGCATCAGGCGCGCCCAGTTCAACCAGGCCTGCTACCGTTGACGTATCAGGTTGGACGGCTCGTCCAACATCGTAGTGCCAGCGCTCGTAGCCTTGCTCACAGCATCTCCGCGTTCGCAGCACATCAAACGCCGGAGGAAAACAATGGCTACAGGAACCGTGAAGTGGTTCAGCGACGAGAAGGGATTCGGGTTCATAACGCCCGATGACCAGTCCAACGACTTGTTCGTTCATCACAGCGCGATCGTCGGCGAGGGCCATCGCTCACTCGCTGAAGGCGCGAAGGTCAACTACGACGCGCAGGCCGGGGACAAGGGACCAAAGGCGGTCAACGTCCGAGCTGCCTAGAGCCCGTCGCACCTGTGAGCCGCAACAGGTTGGCGAATGCGAGGCCTCGGTTCACTGTGTCCCATCCAGCTGTAGGCGATGACAGTCATGTCATCGACCACCTGCGCTTCGACCGCGAGGAGGACCCCCAGCAGCAGCGAATGCTCGCGCGACTGCGCGAGGCCGGGGAGCAGCCGGTCGCCTTCGCCGAGCTGCACGCCGCTGGGATCGACTTCCCGGCCGCGGTCGTGAGCGAGCTCCAGCTGAACGGGGTCACGATCGATCGTGTCTACGAGCGTCGGAGGCTGGTCGGCGTGCGCCTGCTCGAGGTTGAACCCTCCCTCGCAGCGGCCCCACCCCGGCGCCGTCTACGCCCGTGGCGACAGCAATAACCGATTTGGCGATCTAGTTCTTCGCGACCGGTCGCCCTCCGACGCCCGCTACGGGGATCGCCGCCCGTAACGCGGTACCCCAGAGACCCGACTCGATCGTCATGGTGCCGCCCACCATCCGCGCTCGCTCGCGAACCCCGATGAGCCCGAAGCCGCGCCCGAGGCGCGCCTGGTCAAAGCCCACTCCGTCGTCAACGATCGCCACGATGAGTTGGGCTCTCTCCACTCGAACCGCAACGCTGGCCTTCTGCGCGTGGGCGTGCTTGACCACGTTAGTCAGGGCCTCCTGCACGATACGGTAGATGATCGTCTCGAGCTCGGTGTCCCGTGGAACTTCGTGGGATGCAAGCTCGCATCGAACGCGCAGCCCGTTGGCGCGCTCGTGGTGCTGAGCGAGCGCTCGTATTGCCGGGAATAGGCCGAGCTCATCCAGAGCGGGCGGACGTACGTCGCTGATGAGTGCGCGAAGGCTCGCGATCTCTTGCTCGATGTGCTGAACCGCTTGATCACCTGCACGGCGCCAGCCATCGAGGTCGTCTTGCTGGCGCGCAGCGATGAGCCTCAGCCGCAATCCGAAAAGGCTCTGGAGTGTTCGGTCGTGTAGCTCGCGCGCCCAGCGACCTCGCTCACTCTCCGCGGCCATCGCAGTCCGCCTCATGGCCTCGACGTGTGCCGTCCGCAGCTCCTCACGCACGCGAACCACGCTTGCGAGGTCGTCGGCATGCAGTGGGCGCGCTGCCATCGGGTTAGGGCCTGCCGCCGACCGTCCGCGGCCCAGACCCGGCCGCGCACCTGCTGCTGCGTCTCGTAGCTCCTCGCGTGTCGGCGGCCCCCCACGCCGCAGAGGCGGCCGTATCGACCGCAGCATTGGAATCGGGGGCGGCGGACGAGGAGGCAAGGAGCGCGCGTAGCGACTCGAGCTCGAGATGCTTGCGACGGCACTCGCGCCTGCTGTTGGCCAGGTCGCTGGCCAGCACGCGGATTGCCTGCGATACCCGGGCCAGCTTGAGAAACAGGGCGTCGTTCTCTACGCGCAGATCCGTGACCAGTTGCGCCATCCGCCGGGCATCGGCCTGCGCTGCATCCTCATCCGCCCGCGCCGCTCGCAAGGCGCGAGTCTCGCCCCCGAACCGGCCTGAGCCACGGACGCCGTGATTCCCGACGAGACGATGCTGCTCGGCGCAGCTCGCGGGAGGCGGTTCCGCGCTCTCAGGCATGGACCGATTCTGAGGCCTGGGGACGCAGACTTCACCCCCTATAAGGGATAGCAAGTACCATCCGTAAGATGGGCCTTCACATGGATCCAGAGCCGGGCGCGACTGGCGCGGAGCGAGGTGGCAGCGTGGACGCAGGCGGGCACATGTCGCGCTCGCACGGTGGCGAGGGGCTCGGGCGTGAGGCCTACCGGGCGCTCTACGACAACAGTCCCGATGGGGTCCTGTTCACGATTCCCGACGGCCGTGTACTCGCAGCCAATCCCGCGGCGTGCGAGATCCTCGGCCGGAGCGAGGAGGAGATTCGCGCGCTTGGGCGCCAGGGCTTGGCTGATCCAAC
>DATJOE010000231.1:0-4291 GCA_035507305.1 Solirubrobacteraceae bacterium
GCTGCTCTCCTGTCGCTTGGGGATGTCGACGCGCAAACAAAGGTCACTCGGGTCCGCTGAGCAGGAGCGCGGCCGTGCCGAGCATGACGGCTGCCGTGGTGCCGTGCACTCCGTAGGCGGTTGCCTTCGGGCCGTCGTGCCGCAGCACGATGGTCGCGTCGCCGATCGGGATGATGCTGGCCGCGGCCAGGTACCTGCCCAGAATGTGCGGCTTTCCGGTTGCGAGCAGGACGAACGCGACGACGCCAGAGGCGATGTCCCGCACGCCCTTGACCGCAAGGTAGGGGTCGCCGGCCGGGCCGCCTTGCTCGTTGGTGATCCCGTACGCGGCTGCCGCTGCCTGCGGCGCGACCAGGAAGCGGGCGCCGATGACGATGATGCCTGCGCCCAGCAGCCCAGATAGTGCGTAACCGATCTTCGTCGGCACCACGGCACCATGTGTTCTCCCTGCGTTTCTAGCTTTCATTGGCGGCCCTGTTCTAAGCCGTTGCCGGTTTCCGTCGCGGTCCTGGAATTGCGCGGGGTGCGCAGGCCGAGGAGCTTGCCGGCGGCCGCCAGGATCGCGAACAGCGCTCGGTCCAGCGCGCGCGGTAGGGGCGTCGGGTGCTCGACGTCGGGGAATCGGTTGATCACGCGGGCCGCCGTCAGAAGGTAGGTGAGCCCCTCACGCCCGGTGTTGTTGGCCGCGGTGATCTCGGCGAGGAACTCCTCGAAGCGACCCGCTGGTCGTATCTCCGCGAGGAACCGCAGCTCGCCGTCGCCGGCGTTGCGCGGGAGATGCCTCGCGCCGGGCTCTACCACGAACGAGTCCCCCTTCGTGAGCAGATGTTGCTTCCCGTTGACGGTCAGCTCCAGAGTGCCCGAGAGCACCTCAAACCGCTCGCGCTGAGCTGGATGGGCGCTTGTCGGGCGTCGGCTGGGACCGGGCGCCGCGGTGTCCTGGATCCTCACGAGCTCGCCGCCGCTGTCGCGCGCGGCCTCGAGCACTTGGTATCGCTCGCCGAACCGCTTGTCGTAGAGCTCGTCACCCGTGGTGAACATGTCGCCTCCAACCAAGAAATCTAGCAGTGCTAGATAATCTATCACCGCTACGCTAGCGTTGCAAGGACTTCTGTCGGCGCTACAGTTGAGGGATGTCGGTTCAGGACCGTCGAGCCCGCGAGAGACAGCAGCGCGAGCGGCTGATCGTCGCCACCGCGCGCGAACTCGCCGAAGCAGAAGGCTGGGACGCGGTGACGACGCGGCGTCTGGCCGAGGCGATCGAGTACAGCCAGCCGGTCCTCTACAGCCACTTCTCCGGCAAGGACGCGATCGTCCGGGCCGTCGCGCTAGAGGGGTTCACCCAACTCGCCGCAACCCTTCGCGACGCCCGACACGTAGCACGCTCGCCGCGCCCCGCGCTGCTCGCCCTCGCGCGCGCCTACCTGGAGTTCGCGCACACGCGGCCCGCTCTCTACAACGCGATGTTCACCCTCGCCGAGCTCCCCTTCGCACAGCCCGACACGCCCGCCCCGCTCCACCAGGCGTTCGCCGAGCTTCGACAAGCACTCGCGCCGTTCGCCCCGCCGCGCAACGTCGACACGCTTGCGGAGGTCGTCTGGAGCGCGTTGCACGGCCTCGCGACACTCTCCCGCAGCCACCGACTCCGGCCCGACCACGCCGAACAGCGCCTCGCCCTACTCGTGCGCACAGCGACCACGAGCGAGCGACGCTCTTCGTGACCCCGCGCGGCCGCATGGCCAACGCGACCGGCTTGCGCAGCAGCGCCAGACGATCGGCGCCCCGGCGGGGCAGACCTGCATCCATAACGTCACGGGCATCTTGAAGCCAGCGACAGCGGTCTCGGAACGCGCGGCGAGCGCGAGCGGCGGCGGCGTCGTGCCGAACGAGTTCCCGGCGGCCGCTGAGGCGCCCTATACGCGCGTTGCAGGTCGCGCGTCCCGTCGGTGTCAAGGCCGGTCGGGGCGGGGTTCGCGTCGCGGCGCGAAAGGAGGTGTCGGGATCTAGGGCCCGCTGCAGCTCGTCTGATCCGCCGATGTAGCCGGTGCGCTGACGGGCGGCTATCGCTCGTGCTGCGCGTCGTCTGCGAGAACGAGCGTCATCGCCAGTCCGATTTGGCGCTGGGCTTGTGAACCAATTTCGCCTGGGCCTCGTCGCGGCTGGGTCGCCGGTCAAGGTTCTGGTTTGCCGTCGTGCTGCGGCTCGTGTGTCTCGGCGGCTGGTGCTTGACGGATTTCGTCGGCGATGATGGGGATTGAGGCGGCTCGCTTACATGCGGATCCCTGGGAGCGCATCAGCGCGAGCAGCGCGCCCACGGCAACGAATCCGCCCGCAGCGAGCGCCGCTGCCAGCGCGTGATCAGCCACGATTGCCGCGAGCAACCCAGCGGCCGAGCCCGCAAGTACGGCCGTGATCACCGAGACCATGCCCGCGACGGTTCGATATCGCTGCCAGCGGCCGCCCCACAACCCCTGGACTTCTAGCCGGTCCGCTTCGGGGACGCTGAGTAGGTATGGGATCAGCTCGGGCGCCTCATCAAAGTAGTAGCCGCGTAGGAGTGCGATCCGGCGGGCGTAGCCGTGATCCTCGATCCCGGACTGCAGGACTCGCTCGTATGTCACCAGTCCGATGAATGCGAGGGTCGGAAGTATTACGAGGCCGAAGGCGTAGAAGGCGGTCCCGACGTGGCTCGCCGTTGCGATTAGCCCCAGAGCGACCAAGCCACCGGAGGCGGCGCCGAGGAACAGGGTCGCCCGCCCCGTCGACTCCGCGATCGTGGCCGCGCGAGCACCCTGGAGGGTGAACTGCTCAGTTGTTGCGAACGTCACGGCCGCGGGCCGGGGGCTCGCGCCCGGCTCATCGGTGCCGGGGGTCGAGCGCCGCCCGCCGGCGTCGCGACTTGTCCCGCCCCTAGCATTCACTGCCATCCGCCTGGTCCTTTCTGTTCCGGGGCGGCTGCGCTTCAGGTTGTCTTGATCAGGCCGCCGTCGATGACGTAGTTGACCCCGGTGACGTTGGCCAGGCGCCTGGACGCCAGCATCGTGATCAAGCTCGCGACCTCGTCGGGAGAGCTGAAGCGTCCGGTGGCGATGCTGGCTACGGCCATCTCGCGAACCGTTTCTGCGTCGACGCCTGTCGCTTTTCCGATCGTCTCGGCCACGCCGTGCTCTCCGAGCCAAAGGTCGGTGCTGACCTGGCCAGGCGAGACGCAGTTGACGCGGATGCCTTGTGGGCCGAACTCCTGCGCGAGCGATTTGCTCAGGTTCACGACGGCGGCCTTGGCGACGCCGTAGTCGATCGTGGCGGCGTCGGGCTGAAAGAACGAGTTGACCGAGGCGACATTGACGATCGATCCTGAGCCCTGCTCGAGCATCGGGCCCAGGGCGGCCCGGGTCGCGCGCAGGCAGGTGAAGAAGTCCATCTGTAGCGCCCACTCGAACTCCTCATCGCTGGTGCCCAGGAACCCCTCTGTGCGGATCCGCACCGCTCCGACGTTGTTCACCAGCACATCCAGCCGCCCGTGCTGGTCGACCGCGCGCCGCACGAGCAGCGCTGGCCCGTCCGACGTCAGGAGGTTGACCGGCACCGCGGTGACGCGGTCCAAGCCGTCGAGGTTCTCGGTGGTCAGCGATCCGGCCACGACGTAGGCACCTTCGGCCAGCAGCGCCCGGGTGACGGCAAAGCCGATGCCTTTGTTCGCTCCGGTCACGACCGCGACCTTGTCGGCGAGCTCGAGATCCATGATTACTCCTTGTCTGGCGTCTTGTTGGTGTCGCGATTCAGACCGCCGCGGGCTGGGCGGCGTGGCTGAGGGCCCAGTCGAGTGCGTAGTCGGCGACTTCTTCCCAGCCTTCCTGGCCGAGCGTGTAGTGCGAGCGGCCGGGGAACTCTTTGAACTCGGTGATCGCCTCCGATTTGCGGTAGTGCTTGAGGTTGGCCTCGTTCAGCGAGGCTGGCGCTACGTGGTCATCGCCTCCGGCGATGAACAGCAAGGGCGCGCGGTTGCTGTTTTTGAAGTCGACGGCCGCCGGCGAGTGTGGGTTGAAGTTCGCGAACGCGCCCTGGAACAGCACGCGACCGGGCCCCGGCACGGCGTACCGCTTGTAGACCGCGAGGGACTCCTCGTCGCTGAGGGTGTTGGTGAACGCGTAGTGAAACTCCTCCGGGGTCAGCGGCACGGCCCGGTGGTTGTTCGCCGGGTTCTTTAGGACGGGAAAGCCCGTCTTCAGGGTCGACGCGGGCAGCGCGAGCAGGCCCTTGACGGGTCCGGAGTCGATCGCGACCCCCGCGG
>DATJOE010000232.1:0-3866 GCA_035507305.1 Solirubrobacteraceae bacterium
GCTTCGACGCCGAACGTCGCCTGTTCGCCCGTCGCGCCCGTGACGGTGAACGGACCAGCCGCGGTCGGTTCGGATGCGAGCACCGTTTCCCCGCTGCCACCAACGCTGGCCTTGAGCGGAAGCGTCAGCTTGTACGTGGAAGGTTCGGCATTCTGCGCGCTGATCGTCAGATGCACGGAACCCTTGATCGTGCGGACGCCGAAGCTGAACATGGTTTCGGTCAGACCCGAGGGCAGGGCGAGCGCGAGGCGGAATTCCCTGAGCGAGAGCTGTTCGCCTTTCTGGACCGATTCCGGAGCGTCGGTGTTGAACTCGAACGTGGCCGTCGTGCGCAGATTCAGCACACCCGGGCCGATTTCGCAGGTAGCCGTGTACTGCGTCGCGTAGAGCTTTTCGGGCGCCGCCGCGCCGCCCGGGGCGGCCAACGCCATCGTCGCCGCCATCGCTGCGAGCGTCGCCAACGCAACCACCCACCCGAGTGGGCGGAACCGCGCACTTCCGAACATGATTCCCCTCCTTTGGTCGCCGGTTCGGCGACTGCGTGGGACCCAGCCTCCCTGCCATGCCCTACGGCAGCCTCGCTCGCATTGTCGTCCTGCGGACGGCGCGCGTCAAGGACACGTTGTCGGTACTCCCTACACGCAGTTGAGGTTTCCTCCGATCGCGATCGTCTGGCCGTTCGTGTAGGAGAACTTGAAGTTCACGGCGAGCGCGTGTGGGGCGCAGTTGGTGCTGCGCAGCCACCCCGACCGCCCGCTCACTTGAACGCGCAGGTTGACCGTCTGCGCGGTGTCCCCCGGCAGCGGTTCGAGCAGTCCCTGCGGGATTGTGTTCGCGATCTCCTCGCCGTACGGGTTGCCAGGGCTCGTGACATGGCCTTCGACGACCGTTTCGATCTTCACCGGGCTCGTCGCGGTGACGTAGCTCAGAAGGCTGCCGCCGGGGCCGTTGTAGAGCGTGAGCGTGAGCGGCCAGAGCTGCCCGAGGGTCCATCCGGTTGCGGTGCCAGAGCCGATCGAGGAGCCCTTCGGGCACGCCGCCGGCCCGGACTTTTCGAGCGCCTGCGGATTGCACTTCGGCATCGATGCGCCCGCCACGCGCACGCCGCCGGGGAGGAAGAGCGTGATCGTCTGAGTCGCCGGCAGGCTGCTGCCCGCCGGGCTGAGTTCGTAATCGAGGCTGCCTTCGACGTGCTTTTCACCCTTGCTCGCATGCGCGCCGTGCTTGGCTTGGCGGGCTCGTTTGTGGCTGGCTGCGTGCGCGCTCGCGGTGAGCGCCGAAGGCCCGAAGAGCACGAGCAGCGCGAGCGCTAGCGAGGCAGAGCCGGCGGTCGGCCGGCGAAACATAGGCTTCATCAACATCCTCCTGGTTCCCACATCCCCTGATTCCCGGTTGGGCACGGGAGCTATAACACTTCCGCCGACGTACCGGTGCGCCCCCACGCGAGCGGCCGAAAATTCGTGGACGGGCGTTGGCAGGTCACGGGCGACGCGGTAACGTGGCTTGGCTATGGCCGGACCGGTCTTGGACATTGAGCAACAGCTGCTGCTGCTCGAGCTCTCGGCGCCGTTCGACAAGCGCGCGGTCCAGCTCGCGCGGCGCAGGATGGCCAAGCGCTGGCATCCGGACATCGCACCGCCCGGCAAGCGTTTCGAGCACGAGCGCCATCTCAAGGTGGTCAACGAGGCGGCGGACATGCTCGAGCACCTCGCGGAGACAGCGCGCGGCGGGCGTGTCTCGGCGAGCGCCGTGCGCGCGAGCGCGACCGCCGCGCGGAAGGCGCGCGCGGAGGAAGGCAGGCGCGCCTACGAAGCGGAGCAGCGGGATCGCGAGCGCGACGCCGAGCGCAGGCGCCACGACCCGTTCGGCAGCCGCGTGCCGGACCACTCGGTCGTGCACCGCTACGCGCGCTGCACCTCCTACCCGGAGTGGGGAGTCGGGACCGTCACGGGCATCTACTTCACCGGCGAGGGCGACTCGATCCAGCAGTGGGCGCGCGTGTCCTTCCAGCAGGGGGTGCGGACCGTACCCGCCGGGAGCATGTACTTCGTCGATTTCTCCAAGCCCGATCCGGGATCCGAGCGCGCCGAGCGCTTCATCGCGGCGGCCAAGCACGCGATGGCCGAAGGCGACTACGCGCTCGCCGCGCGGCGACTGATCTACGCGCGCGACGCAGAGCCGCGCAACGTCGCGATCCTGCGTCTGATGACGATCGCGTTCTGGCGCGACGGCAATCTCGAGGCGGCCGCGCGCTCGGCGCGCGACTGGGCGCGCGCCGATGAGGACTCCTCGCGCGCCCACCGCTTCGCCGCGCGGATCTACAAGAAGATGGGCGCGAACGATCTCGCCATCGAGGCGATGGCGCGCGCCGCGGCCGCCTGAGCCGCTCCGTCGTTCAGGCGGATGCGAGCGCCTTGCGCTTGATCTCGTCGAACTCCTGCTGGGTGATCGTGCCGCTGTCGAGCAGTTCCTTCGCGTGCGAGATCTGAGCGGCCGGATCGGTCGTCCCGGCAGCCTGCCGCACGTATTCGTCGAACTGCGACTGCGCCGCCTTCTGGCCTTCGATCGAGCGATCCGTCATCCCCTGGTGGTTGGCGACGAGGTAGACGAGCACCCCCAGGAACGGGAGGAAGACGACGAAGATGATCCAGAGGAACTTGATCCATCCGTTGATGTCCCGGCGGCGGAAGATGTCGGCGAAGATCGTGAAGAGGATCCAGATCCAGACGATGAAGCCGAAGAAGATGAGCATCGTCCAGAACACTTCGAGCAGCGGGTAGGAGGTGGCTGCCAGAGTCATGCGGCTCCTTTGCTTTCTCGGGTTGTCACGTTCAACTCAGGCGCTCGCCATCACGGCAAGCGCTTCTCTTTCGGCTTCGTCGGCGTCGGCGATCAGCCGCTTGGTCGCGTGCTTGGTCGCCTTCGCGACGGTCTTTTCGACACGCTCCTGGTCCTTGTCCACGCCGATCACGATCAGCGCGGCGGTGCCAGCGTCGAGCATTTCTCCGATTTCCTTGGCGTCCTTGCGGTTCATCCCGTGCGCGAGGTGGCCGATCCAGGCGCCGAGACCGGCGCCGCCGGCGGCTACGAGCACGGGCATCGCGACGGGCGCCGCGACCGCGATCGCGGCCCCTGCGGCGAGTCCCGCCCAGCCGCCGTGCTGGGTCGGCTTCTCGGTCTTCTCCACCTTCACCTTGCCCTGCTCGTCCTTGCTGATGATCGCCGAGTCGTAGGAGCCGATCATGTCACCCGCATGCAGCGCCTTGATCGCCTCGTAGTCGGCTTCTGCGTCGCTCACGTCGTCGTAGACGCCAGCGAAGAAGAACATCGGCTTCTCGCTCATCTGGTCACCTCCGGAATCGGTCGGATGATGCCCTGCGCGCCGGATGCACTGGCGTTCCGGCGCACCTACACGGCATATCCAAAGCTCGCGCAGGAGGCTAGGCGGCGCACTCGGGCGCCACATCACCCGCTTGGGATGACGCCTGCGCCTCGCCGGTAGGCGCGAGCCCGATCATCCCGTTGGGATGATGACTCGGCGGCGTCTGCGCATACCTTCTGTGGCGAGCCGGACCGCCATGACGACTGAAAAGGAGCCGAGATGATCACCGTCTCTCAGGACACCCAGGACGCGCTCGCAGGCATCTCCGATGGCGACATGGAACTGCTCGAGGCGACGGTCGGGCTGCGCGAGGCGCACCTCGAGCGCACCGGGCTGGACCCGAAGTCGTTCGCGCTCGTGAAGATCGCGGCGCTGATCGCGCTCGGTGCGCCCACCGCCTCCTATGCCTGGCAGATCGCAAACTCGCGCGACGAAGGCGTGAGCCCCGAGGAGATCCTCGGCGTGCTGCGTGCGGTCGCGCCAC
>DATJOE010000233.1:0-10767 GCA_035507305.1 Solirubrobacteraceae bacterium
GTTCTCCATCTGCGAGAAGTCGTGGATGTAGGCGGTGTGGATCACGCCGTCGGATGCCGCGGCGGCGGCACGCAGCCCGTCGAGGTCTTCGAGCCCACCGCGATGCACCTCTCCCCCGGCCGCGGCGATCGCTGCGGCCGAGTCCTCGGAGCGAGCCAAGCCCGTTACGTGATGACCCGCACCGATCAGCTCTGAGACGACGGCGGAACCGATGAACCCTGACGCTCCTGTGACAAAGACGCGCATGAGAGACCTCCAGGTGTCGAGCGCCTCGGCGGCTCTCAGCGTGCGCCGAAACGAGCAATGTCAGTTACTGACATGACAGTAGCACGACCTATGACAGTCGCTGACATCACCTAGAATCCCCGCATGGTCCGCTGGCGACCAAACGCGCAAAGCCGCCTCGCGCAGGCGGCACTTGACCTCTACGAAGAGCAAGGCTTCGAGAACACGACGGTCGCGGAGATCGCCGCGCGCGCCGGGTTGACCGAGCGAACGTTCTTCCGGCACTTCGCCGATAAGCGCGAGGTGCTGTTCGCTGGGGGCGAGTTCCAGGAATCGATCATCGCTGGCGTGACCGGAGCTCCGGAATCGGCCTCGCCGATCGAGGCAGCCACTGCAGGGCTCGACGCCGCGGGTGCCCTGCTGGAAGACCGCCACGAGTTCGCTATCCGACGTCAGCGAGTGATCGCGGCGAGCCCGGACCTACGCGAACGCGAGGTGATGAAGCTCGCCGCGGTCGCAACGGCGCTCGCCGGGGCATTGCGCACGCGCGGCGTGGCGGAACCGGCAGCGACGCTTACCGGCGAGGTGGCGATGAGCGTCTTTCGCAACGCCTTCGAACGCTGGGTCGATCAGGCGAGCGCGGGCGACTTGCGCGAGCTGATCCGCGAGTCGCTCAATGAGCTGAGGACGCTCGCAGGCAGTTGACGCTCGACGGTAACTGGCACCCCGTGCTTAGGTACGAGCGTGATCCCACGCAGGACTACGGGGAAGGGCAGCCACGCGTAGGACTCGGCACCCTCTTCCAGGAAGCGCTCGGGACGGAACTCGAAAGGACGCTCGTACAGATCCTCCCGCGTGTGTACGAGAAAGATCGCCGGATACACTCTCACGCCCGCCGGCAACGTCCAGCCCGCAACCTCGCGCGGCCTCGTGAGCGTCCGCTCGGCGGCGTCGATTATCGGACGCAACCGGAGCGTCTCCTTGACGACGGCGTCGAGGTAAGAGTCGTCCTCCCCGCTCTCTAGCTCATCGCGCAGTCGCGCGAGCACTCTGGGGTTTCGCAGCAGGAGCTCGAACGCGAAGGCGAGCCCGGTCGCGGTGGTCTCGTGTCCAGCCGCGAGCATCGTGAACAGCTCGTCGCGTAGCTCTCGATCGGTCATCGCCAAGCCCTGCTCGTCGCGGGCGCGTAGCAGCAGCGAGAGCACGTCGGAACGCTGCTCGAGGTCGGGGGCCGCGCGGCGCTTTGAGATCTCCCGGTAAAGCACCTCATCCGCGGCTCGCAGGCGCTGGGCGAAGCGCCCGCCCGGGCTCAGCGGCCCGAGATCGGTGCGGATCGGTGGCGCGAGCAAGAAGAGCGGGCTGCTGTCGATCACGGCGCTCAGCCGCAGGCGCAGCAGATCGACGAGCTCGGGTTGAGTAACGCCGAACACCGCTCGACAGATGACCTCGAACGTCAGCGCTCGCATGCGCTCGCGGAGCACGAGCTGCATGCCGGGGCGCCAGCCCGCGACCTCGCGCTCGGCGACTTCGCGTGCGATCTCGCGCAGCGCGCTGGCGCGTGACCCCGCGAACGGCGGCAGCAGTAGCTTTCGCTGGCGCAGGTGCTCGGGCCCGTCGAGGATCAGCACGGAGTGTGGACCGAGCACGGGCTCCATGAACGAGTTGGCCTCTCCCGCGTGCAGGTCAGACTGATCGCCGGTGAACAGCAGGCGGATCGCCTCGGGGTCGGCGACGTAGACGCCGGTGCCGAAGCCGAGGAAGCGCACGGTGAACAGGTCGCCGTAGCGAGCCCGCCAGCCCGTGAGCATCTGCAGCGGCCGGTACATGAAGCGGGCCAGGTTCAGGGCGGCCGGGGTGCGCGGTCCGGGCGGAAGCGCCATGCCGGTCAGTCTACGGGCGCTGTGGCGGAGGCGGGCTCGCGATCGGGAGAGCTCAACGCCACGGCCAGCTCCTCGCGCGATTTGATCCCGAGCTTGCGGTAGACGTTTCCGAGGTGGTATTCGACGGTCTTCGGGCTCAGGAAGATCGCGGCAGCGGCCTCGCGCGTGGTGCGCCCCTCGGCGAGCAGGCGCGCGATCCGCAACTCCTGCGGGGTCAGCTCATCAAGTGTGCTCGGGTCGCGGCGCCGGGCGGTCTCCCCCGTCGCCGACAGCTCGGTGTGCGCCTGCTCGAGCCACGACTGCGCGCCCAGGCGCTCGAAGACCCGCGCCGCCTCGCGCAACTGCTCGCGCGCGAGAATGCGCTTGCGCGCGCGCCGCAGGCGCGCGCCGTAGGCAAGCTGGGTGCGGGCCGTCTCAAACACATCGGGCGTCAGCTCGTGCAGGCGGAGCGCCTCCTGGAACGGGGCGTCGAGCTCGTCGGCATCGGCGAGCATTCCGCGGCAGCGCGCGGCGCGGGCCAGCGACCAAGGCTGCCCCTTCGCGGCGGCCTGAGCGATGAAAGTCCCAGCGATCCTGGCCGCGTCTCGCTCGCGTCCGACGCGCAGCAGGCAGTCGACCAGCTCGGGCACGGGCGAGAGGTCGACGTCGGCGATCCCGCGCCCCTCGAGCGCGGCTGCCTGCGCTTCGTAGTGGGCGATCGCCTCGGCGGGGCGACTTAGCCCCAGCTCGAGATCGCCGAGCGCTTGTATGGCCCACACGCCGTATAGGCCGATTCCGAGTGCCTCGCACTGCGCGCCCGCCTCGGCGGCGTGCTCACGGCAGTCGGCCTCGCGCCCCTGTCGCGCCCGCAGCCAGGAGAGCCCAGCGAGCGCGGCGGCGGCTTCGACGTGCTGACCGGTCTCACGGCCCAGACGAATCGCTTCGTCGTAGCCGACCTCAGCGGCGGCCCACTGGTCTGTCGTGGCTTGGTCACGGGCCCGCAAATGAAGCAAATAGGGCAGCGTGCCGACCGCCGCCTGCTCCCGCGCGCGCTCGAACGCGCGCTCGATAAGTCCGCGGCCAGTGTCTGCCTCGCGCAGCCACAGCGGCCCGAGCGCGGCCCAGGCGAGCAGTCCGGGATCGTCGCGTAGCTCGTCCGAGCCTTCGAGCACGTCGATGGCATCTCGCGCGGACGCGGCGCCGGCCTCACCCTGGCCGTCGGCCACGAGCGCGATGCAGCGCGACATTGCGGCGAAGAACCGCGCGCGAAGCGAGCCCTGCACCCCGGCGATGGTCGCGGCGCGTTCGGCGGTCGCGACCATCGCGGGCGTGTCGCCGGTGTTGAAGTACCCATGCACGGCCTGGGCGAGCATTACGACTGCCAGCTCGGGCTCTTCCTCAGCGATCTGGCTCGCGGCACCGATGATCAGCTCGCATCCCAAGATGACGGGTCCGCAACGCATCGCCACCTGCCCGCGCAGGTAGTCGATCCGCGCGGCGAGCGAGGGGTCAAGAGCACTCGACTCGGTCTCTCCGAGTAGATCGCGCGTGCGCTGGGGATCGCCCGCGAGCCACGCAGCTTCACCGCCCTGCAGCAGCAAGCGGTTTCGCGCGTCATCGGTCGAGGCGAGCCCGGCGGCACGCGCGAACGCCGTAGCCGCGACGGCGTAAGCGCTGCGCTCTCGCGCCCGGTCACCCGCGCGAGCAAGCGCCTCAGAAGCGTGGTCATCTGCGCCAATGCTCGCCGCCGCTAGGTGCCAGGCGCGCTGGTCGACGTCTCTGTCAGGAAGCGCCCCTGCAAGAACGGCGTGGACTTCGCGTCGCTCGGGCGCGGAGGCGTTGCCATACACGGCCCCGCGCACGAGTGGGTGGGAAAACTCAACCTCGCCGCGGTCGATCGAGATCAAGCTCACTTCCTCGGCGGGGCCCAGGTCGTTGACGTCGAGGCCGAGCTGCTTCGCGGCGCGTGCGAGCACGGCCGACCCACCGGTATCGCTTGCGGCGAGCAACAGCAGCAGGCGCCGGGTCGACGCGGGCAGGTCATGCAAGCGCCGAACGAACGCGCTCGCAAGGCTCGTCGAGATTGGGATCGGCGCGTGATCGGGCTCGCCCGCGAGCCGCGCGACCTCGGGGGCGAGCTCCCGCAGCGCGAGCGGATTCCCGCCAGTCGTCCGATACAAGCGCTCCAGCACCTCCCGGGAGACATGAGTCGGCGCGAGCAGCTCGGCGGCGTCGGCGCGATCGAGGCCCGCGAGGCGAAGCGTCCGCAGGTCAGCGCCGTCGAGCAGCGAGGGCTCTCCCTCGCGTACGGTCAGCAGCAGCGCGATCGGGTCAGCAAGCAGGCGCCGCGCGACGAACAGGAGCGCCTCAGCGCTCGAGCGATCGAGCCAGTGGGCGTCGTCGATGAGTAGCAGGAGCGGGCCTTCTTCGCCGCCGGCGGAAAGCAGGCTGAGAGTCGCGGCGCCGATCGCGAAGCGATCGCCGGGGACCACTGGCCCGAGCGCGAGCGCCCCCGCGAGCGCGGCCGCCTGCGGCGCGGGGATCTCATCGACGGAGCCGAGCAGCGGGCGCAGCAGCTCGGCGAGCCCGGCGAAGGGGATAACCGCCTCGGACTCGATCCCCCGGGCGCGAAGCATTCGCATCTCCCCCGCCTGCTCGGCGGCGTATTCGAGCAGGGCTGTCTTTCCGATCCCGGGCTCGCCGGTCAGCGCGAGCACGCCGCTGCGACCGGCCCGAGCCCCCGCCAGCATGCGATCGATCGCCAGCCGCTCGTCTGTGCGGCCCAGCAGCATGGGCTCGATTCTGACACCTGCACTACCGATGCGAGCGGGCAGGAAGCCTCGCAGAACTAGGTGGGGCCCCCGATGCGATGCGTGCGGCGCCGGCCTACGGTCCTCGCGACACCAATCGAAGGAGGACATCGTGGCAACCACCGAGCAGCCGATCGAGATCGACGGGCAGAAGCTCGAGCAATTCGTGTTCCGCGCGGTCGACGAGGTCGGCGCGACAGTGAACGCGGCGCTGGTCGTAATGGGGGACAAGCTCGGGCTGTACCGAGCGCTCGCGGGCGCTGGCGGGCTCACGCCGGTCGAGCTGGCGCGGCGCACCGAGACGAACGAGCGCTACGTGCGCGAGTGGCTGAACGCGCAAGCGGCGGGCGGTTTCGTGGAATACGACGCGGATCGCGGCACCTACACGCTGCCCCCCGAGCACGCGGTCGCGCTGACCGACGAGACGAGCCCGGCCTTCCTGCCCGGCTTCTTTCAGATCGCGCTTGGCGCAGTGACGGACTCGCCGCGGATCATGGAGGCCGCGCGCAGCGGCGAGGGCGTGGGCTGGCACGAGCACAGCCACGACGTGTTCCACGGCTGCGAGCGCTTCTTCCGCCCGGGCTACAACGCGAGCCTGACGGCGGCGTGGCTGCCCGCGCTCGACGGCGTGGTCGAGAAGCTGCAGGCGGGCGCGAAGGTCGCGGACGTCGGCTGCGGCCACGGGTCCTCGACGATCCTGATGGCGCAGGCGTACCCTAACTCCACGTTCGTGGGCTCCGACTATCACGAGGGCTCGATCGAGACGGCGCGGCGCCGGGCCGCGGAAGCGGGCGTGGATGACCGCGTGAGCTTCGAGACGGCGGCGGCGGGCTCCGACCACGGTGAGGGCTATGACCTGGTGACGATGTTCGACTGCCTGCACGACATGGGCGACCCGGTGGGCGCGGCGCGCCAGGTGCGCCGGATGCTCGGCCCGGACGGGACGTGGATGATCGTCGAGCCGATGGCGGGTGACCGTGTCGAGGACAACCTGAACCCGATCGGCCGGACCTTCTACGGGTTCTCGACGCTGCTCTGCACGCCGGCGTCGCTCTCCCAGGAGGTCGGCCTCGGGCTCGGAGCGCAGGCGGGCGAAGCGCGGATCGGCGACGTGGTCGCGGGCGGCGGCTTCACGCGCTTTCGCCGCGCGGCCGAGACCCCGTTCAACCTCGTGTTCGAGGCGCGACCGTGAGCACGACGATCGATCCGACTCCCGCCGAGGAGACGATCCATGGTTTCGCGCGGACCGCCGGGGATGCTCCCCCGGCGGTCGGCCGCGACGGCGAGCAGAGCCGCGCGCGCTATCCCGACGAGGAAGGCTTCGCCGAGCGCGACGGGCAACGGCTGTTCTACGAGGTGTACGGCGAGGGTGAGCAGACGGTCTTCCTGATCCCACCCTGGTCGATCGTGCACTCGCGCCACTGGAAGATGCAGATCCCCTACCTGGCGCGCCACTTCCGCGTGCTGGTGATGGACGGCCTCGGCAACGGTCGCTCCAGCCGCTGTCGGGACCCGCGGCGCTACGGCGCGGCACCCACGGCCTTGGACTGCCTGGCGGTGATGGATGCGACCGGCACGGAGCGGGCGGTAGTCGTCGGCCTCTCCCAAGGCGCCCAGTTCTTGCTGGAGATGGCACAGCAGGCGCCTGAGCGAGTCGCGGGCGCGGTGTTCATGGGTTCCTACTTCCCCTACACCCCCTCGCACTGGTCGGTGCTGCTCAACCGGCGGGCCAGCCAGCTGTTCCAGCGGCGCATGCACGTGTATCGCTGGTGGGGGCACATGAACGCGATGCACTGGATCCAGGACTACCCGGTCTTCATCGAGTGGTTTATCTCGCGCTGCCTGCCCGAGCCCCACTCGACGAAGGCGATCGAGGACGGGGTGAAATGGGGCCTTGATACTGATGCCGAGACATTGGTCGCGACGGCGCTCGGCGGCTTTCACCACGACCGCAAGACGCTGCGCGAGCTGGCGCGAGGCGTGCAATGTCCGGCGCTCGTGATCCACGGCGATCGTGACAAGATCGCGCCCTTCCGCGACGGGCGGGCACTCGCGAAGCTGAGCGGCAGCCCACTGGAGGTCGTGCGCGGGTCGGGGCATCTACCCCACGCGCGCAAGCCGGTGCAGGTGAACCTGGCGCTGCGCGACTTCTGCGAGGACACGTTCGAACGCGAGCGCACGCCACGCGACCCGACGGTCTACCGCCCGGACGGCCGCCCGCGTGCCCTGTACATCTCCTCGCCGATCGGCCTGGGCCACGCCCAGCGCGACGTGGCGATCGCGCGCGAGCTGCGTCGCCTGCACCCGGACCTGCAGATCGACTGGCTGGCGCAGGACCCGGTGACGCGCGTGCTTGAAACGGAGGGCGAGCGCATCCACCCGGCGAGCGCTCATCTGGCAAACGAGTCGCGCCACATCGAGTCGGAGTCGGCCGAGCACGACCTGCACTGCTTTCACGCGCTGCGCCGGATGGACGAGATCTTCGCGGCGAACTTCATGCTGTTCCACGACGTGGTGCGCGAGCAGCGTTATGACCTGTGGATCGGCGACGAGGCGTGGGAGCTTGACTACTACCTGCACGAGAACCCACACGAGCGGCGTGTCCCGTTCGTGTGGATGACGGACTTCGTGGGCTTCCTACCGGTGAACGGGCGAGACGCCCGCGAACACCTCGTGACGGCGGACTACAACGCGGACATGATCGACCACGTGGCCGAACACCCCGAGGTCCGCGACTTGGCGCTGTTCGTGGGCAACCCCGAGGACATCGTCGCCGAGCGGCTTGGGCCGGAGCTGCCGATGATCCGCGACTGGACTGAGCGCAACTTCGAGTTCACGGGCTACGTGACGGGCTTTGACCCGGCACAGCTGGGCGACCGCGCGAAGCTCCGCGATGAGCTGGGCTATCGCGAGGACGAGCGCGTCTGCATCGTCACGGTGGGCGGCTCAGGCGTCGGCGCGAGCCTGCTGCGCAGGGTGATTGCCGCTTTCCCGCAGGCAAAGGAGCGTGTCCCGGATCTGCGCATGATCGTGGTGGCGGGCCCGCGGATCGATCCCGCCTCTCTGCCCTCGCATGCGGGGCTGGAGGTCGTCCCCTACGTGCACAACCTGTACCGGCACCTGGCGGCGTGCGACCTAGCGGTCGTCCAGGGCGGCTTGACGACCTCGATGGAGCTCACCGCGCAGAAGCGCCCCTTCCTGTACTTCCCGCTACGCCACCACTTCGAGCAGAACTTCCACGTGCGTCACCGGCTCGAACGCTACGGCGCAGGCCGTCGGATGGACTTCGATGACTCGCCTCCGGAGCTGATCGCGGAGGCGATCGCGCAGGAGATCGGCCGCGATGTGAACTACCGCGACGTCGAGGCCGACGGGGCCGCGCATGCGGCCCGCCGAATCGCGGAGCTGCTGTAGGGGCGTGGTATGAAGCGGCGATGGCGCTCAGCGCGCAGACAATCCTTGACCGCGTGCGGCGCGTACCGCCTGGCTACGTGACTACATACGGCGACCTCTCGCCGGGGGCGCCGCGCCATGCGGGCCGCGTCCTGTCAGAGGTGCCGGCGGGCGTCCCCTGGTGGCGAGTGGTGCGCAGCGACGGCACGTGGCCGAAGGGCTCTGACCAGCGCGAACGGTTGCTCGCGGAGGACGTCCCGATCCGTGGGCAGCGCGTGGTGATGGCCGAGGCGCGCATCCGGCCCGAGGCGATCCACTAACTGGCCCTCCCCAGCCCTCCTCGCTGGGCGCGTCACGCGGCGGGCCAAGCTGGACGCTCAGGCGAACAAAGCCTGCTGCGTGAAGCCAGGCGCGCCCTCGATTTCGAGCATGCGACGCTTGGTCTGGATTCCCCCAGGCGCGGAGAAGCCGTGCAGCGTCCCGTCGGCGGCGAGCACGCGATGGCAAGGAACGACGATCGGGAACGGGTTGCTCCCGAGCGCGGCACCTACCTCGCGAGCCGATTCAGGTGCCCCGATCGCACGCGCAATCTGCCCATACGTGATCGTCTTCCCCGGCCCGGTCTTGCGCGCGGCGGCATAGACAGCGCGCCGGAAGTCGTCCAAGCCGTCCTGGTCAAGCGCGATCTCGTGCAGATCAAGCCGCTGGCCATCGAGCAGCGCGACGATCTGGGCGATTGCGGCCTGGATCGGCTCGGGGACATCGTGAAGCTCGGCTGAAGGCGCGTCGCGCAACAGCGCCGTCCGTGGCATCAGCACTTCGGCGATTCCTCGCTCGCTCCAACGCACGCCGCACGCGCCGAGTGCGGTGTCGAAGCGACAGATCGGCGTCCGTGCGTTCGCATTCATGGCCATTGTCATTGTTAACGCCGCTTCGGCGCGAAGCGTGAGGTCGACGTCCGCGCCACCGGATGCCCGAGCCACCCGAGCCAAAAGATGCCTGCGCCCAACCGAGTCACCCCATACGGCGAGATCGCGGCTTTTCCGCTGCGCGGGGCGTTCACGGGCAATCGCGGCATCCTGCACGAGGGCGAACGGATCGTCCGCTTCCATGCCCACGACGCGTGGATCACGTGCGCGCTGCGCTTCAAGGACCGCTGGAGCGAGCAGTGGCAACCGCGCCATTACACGTGGCTGTACTTCCACGACGAGGCGGTCTCCTTCGCAGCGGGCCATCGCCCCTGCGCGGAGTGCCGCTGGGCCGACTACCGGCACTACCGTGCCGCGTGGGCCGAAGCGCGGGGCGGCGAAGAGCCTTCAGCCAAGGAGATAAACCGCAGGCTGCACAGCGAGCGGATCGTGCGCGGAACGCATCGCCGCAGGCTCCACGAGCTGGCGTGGCGCGGGCTTCCGGACGGCGTGTTTGTGGATCTTGACGGCGTCCCGTTCCTCGTGCTCGGCGGCGAGCTAGTGCAATGGACGCGCGAGGGCTACGGCGCGCGTCGCCGCAGGCCGAGGCGCGGAACGGCTACCGCGATCACCCCGCCGGCGACGGTCGCGGTGCTGCAAACGGGATATCCGGTCCAGATCGATGCGAGCGCGTCGAGCGCGCTCACTCGGTAACCAACGACTCCTGTAGACCAAGCGCAAGCGCGACTGCCGCGAGCGCGTCCTCGTGCTCGGCGTCCTCGACAGAGATCGCAAGACGGCGCTCGCGAGGCTCGAATTCGATCGCGAAGAATGGGCAACAGCCGCGCTCGACGGCCACGAGCGTCTCGACGAGCGCGGGATCGGCGCTGCGATCGAGAAGCAGCTCGACCCTCCTCGGTCCATGCTCGATCGCCTCGGCCCCGCGTCCCACCTCGCGGTAGCGCTCGGCCTGCGCACGCAGCTCATCCGCGCCCAAACAGCACCGCGAAAGCGCAGCGACCTCCTCGCTCATGCCAACCACGCCGCAAGCTCCTCGAGAGCCCCGGGCACGACGTAGTAGTAAGCCCACAGCCCGCGCCGCTCGGAGTCGACGATGCCGGCGGCACGCAGCTTGCCGAGGTGGTGCGAGAGCGTGGGCTGAGAGACGTCGAACAGCGGTACGAGCTCGCAGACGCAGACCTTCCCGGCGTGGCGGCGGAGCACGTCGACGAGCTGCAGGCGGATGGGATCGCCGAGCGCCTTAGCGACCTCCCCGATGCGCAGCGCTTGCGTGCGCTCGACGTCGGGGTAGACGATCGGCTCACAGCACGGCTCGCCAGGCGGTCGCTTCTGCTTCGGGGCCAGCTCCAGATCGACGGGCATCTATTTACATATATCTATTGAAATGATAAATGTCAATGCAATAGGCTCGAAGCTCGAACGCCGGTGAACGAACCCCAACCCCTTCCCGTATCCCGTCGGCTGCTCGCGGAGCTACTCGGCTCGGCCTTGCTGGCGGCGGTCGTGGTCGGGTCGGGGATTGCGGCGCAAACGCTCTCTCCCGATGAGACG
>DATJOE010000234.1:0-2023 GCA_035507305.1 Solirubrobacteraceae bacterium
GCGCTGAACACCCCGATCGACCCACCTAGCTCGAGCGCACATGTGAACGGGCCCGGACCGCAAGCCGCGAGCGTCGCCGCGTACTTGGCGCGCTCGTACTCGCTCGCCAGGTACCCCCAGGGATCCGGGTCGGCGCGGTAGCGCGCCTCGAAGTCCTCCGCGGTCATGAAGCTCATTTCGCGAGATCGTCGAGGGTGGACAACCCGGCCCGGCCGAGCATCGGATCGAGCCGGTGCTGCAGCAGGAACACCTCGAGGTCGCGGCGGCATCGGTCAAGCGTGGTGGCGCGCGCGAACGGCCACGATCCGCAGGCGCGCGCGGCCTCGTCGAGCAGCACGCCACATTGCTCTGCGATCGCTGCCCTGGCATGGAGGGCGACGGCGGGAAGGTCCTCGGCGCTGTCCATCGCCTGCGCGGCGGCGTCGAGCCACAGCGAGATCGTCCGCTGGGCCGTTTGGATGCGTCCCGCCGCGAGCGCCTCCAACTCTCCTCGCCGCGGCTTGGCGGCGAGCTCGCCGAGCGCCGCTTGGACGGCGGCGTCGGCCATGCCTGCCCACGTGGCGGCAGTGCGCAGTGCATCGCGGGAGAACCACGGCTGCTCGCTCAGCGCGCCTGGTCCTCCGAAGCGGGCCAGGACGGGCGCGTCGTGGAACACCACCCGGTGCGACACCGACGCGCGAAGCCCATAACCGCGATACCAGCTCTCGTCGACCTCCACGTGATCCTCGTCGCCGAGATCGATCCACACCGCCAGCGGCGCCCCGCCGTCGGGGTCTCGAGCCAGGACGAGCGCTCGATCCAGGCCGCCGGCGCCCGAGCAGAACGTCTTGACGCCACGCAGCACCTCGCCGTCGGCGACCTCCACCACAGCCGCGGGCGGACCCTCACCTGGGCGGGGATCCCCACCCCATACGCCCGCGCGCAGCGCGCCGGCGTGGATCGCCGTGACCTCGAGGTCGCGCAGCTCCGGCGGCGCTTGGACGAGCAGACGCTCGACAGCGTTGAGGTGTCCGTCGAAGATCCGCCCAACCGACCCGTCCGCGCGCGCGACCTGGCGAACCAGCTCGAGCTCGGCAGCCGCCGGCGGCCGGACGCTCTTGGGCTGAGCGTTCCACGCCAGCGCCCCGGCGCGCTCGAGCGCCGCGATCTCGCGTTCAGGAAAGCGCGCGACCGGATCCTGGTCGCGGTCTGGGGCGGTGTCGGCGATCAGCTCGAGCGCCTCGCCGAGGTAGCCCGCCACCTCGGGAGATCTTCCAAAGCCGATGCTCAACTCAGCGCCCCCAGTTCGAGACCGTCGGCTCGAGCCTGCTCAGCGGCCAGCTCTACTAAGCCAAGCGTCTGCGCAGCGTCGCTGCGGCGGGCGCCAGGCCCGATGCCGTCGTGCGCGAGCACGATCGCGCCGTCCTCGAGCCGGTCGCGGGTGGCCTTGTACATCCGCCCGGCGTCGTCACCGCGCCAATCGTGAGTGTCCACCGTCCAGTGGACGAGCCTGAGGTTCTGCTCTGAGGCCACGCGGCCTGACCACCAGGCGAGATCGCCCCACGGTGTCCGCCACAGGGTGGGCCTCACGCCCAGTTCGCAAAGGCGCGCCAATGCGTTCGATGTGTCGTTGCGTCCCCACGCGATGTCACGCGAGGGGTGCCGAACATGCTCGCCGCAATGCAGCCCGACCGCGTGTCCTTCATCGGCCATCCGGGCGATCAGGTCCGGCCGCCGGGCGGCGCGAGGCGCGATCACGAAGAACGTCGCGCGTGCGCGAACGCATGCGAGCAGGTCGAGCAGGCGGGGGGTCCAGACCGGGTCCGGACCGTCGTCGAAGGTCAGCGCCATCACGCTTGTTAGCTACCCGGTCCGACACCCCGGAACCCGAACCCGCAGGCCTCCCGGCCGCGATTCGTGTGTTCCGAAGCTCTGTCCGGGTAGGCAAATCGAGAAGCCGAGAAACCGAACTTGGAGGCGTTATGGCCGACAACTTGAACTCGAAGAAGATCGCGATCATCGCGACCGACGGCGTCGAGCAGGC
>DATJOE010000235.1:0-27166 GCA_035507305.1 Solirubrobacteraceae bacterium
GCGAACGGCGACTGGGTCTCTTGGTACACGACGTTCGCGTCCTCGCCGTTGATGCTCGCCTATGACCCGAGCAGCTCGTTCGGCAAGCAGCTCGCGCAGGGCAAGCCGTGGTACGAAGTGATCACCGAGCCGGGCGTCCTCGTGGGCCGCACGGATCCGAAGCTCGACCCGAAGGGGATCCTCACGGTCGAAGCGGTGGAAGGCGCGGCGAGCAAGCTGCACAAGCCCGCGCTGACACAGGCGCTGAACTCGTTTCCCGTCTACCCGGAGACGGCACTCGTGGGACGCTTGCAGGCGGGCCAGCTCGACGCGGGCTTCTTCTACGCGGTCGAGGCCGCCTCGGCGCACCTCGTGACCGTGCCGCTGACGCCGGTCTACAAGTACGCGAACTACACGGTGACGATCCTCAACCGCGCCGCGAACCCAACGGGCGCTGCGGCGCTCGTACGCTACCTGCTGAACGCGCAGCGCAAGTACACGCTGAAGAAAAACGGGCTCGTCGCGCTGAAGCCTCAGTTCTCGGGTCGCGAGTCGGCGGTGCCCGCAAGCTTGCGCAAGCTGGTCGGCGCCACGCGCTGAGTTGCTCGTCCGCGCGCGCAGCCCCCTGCCCTGGCTAGCGGGGCTGCTCGCGCTGTACCTGCTCGCGCCGATCGTCGCGTTCGTCGTGCGCCTGCGCCACGGCATCGGTGCCGCGCCCGAAGTCGGCTCGGCGCTCGCGACCTCGCTGGCGACCGCGACCGTCGCGACGATCGTGATCGCGCTGTTCGGCACGCCGCTGGCCTATCTGCTCGCGCGAGGGCGCGGCTATGCCTCGCGGGCGCTGACGGCGCTGGTCGCGCTGCCGCTGGCGCTGCCGCCGCTGATGAGCGGGCTGCTCCTGCTGTACGTGCTCGGCCCTCGCACGACGCTCGGGCGCCTGTTCGACGGCCAGCTCACCGAAACGCGTTTGGCGATCGTGCTCGCGCAGACGTTCGTCGCCGCGCCATTTCTCGTGATCGCGGCGCGTGCCGCCTTCGCCGCGGTCGACCCGGCACTCGAGGAGGTCGCAGCGACGCTCGGTCACGGGCGCCTCGCGCGCTTCTGGCGCGTCGCGGTGCCCGCGGCGCTGCCGGGGATCGGCGCGGGGCTGCTGCTCGCGTGGTTGCGTTCGTTCGGTGAGTTCGGCGCGACGGTGATCCTTGCCTACCACCCCTACTCGCTGCCCGTCTATACGTTCGTGGAATTCGACGCGACCGGGCTGCCCGCGACGATGCTGCCGATCGCGGTGGCGCTTGGCGCCGCGCTCGCGGTGCTACTCCTGAGCGGCGCCCGCGCGCCGCGTCGGCGGCGGCACAGCCGGCCCCCCGGCCCTGTGCAGCCGACGTCGACTACCACCGGCGCGGACGACACTCTCGACTTCTCGCTGTCGAAGCGACTTGGCGCCTTCTCCCTGCGGATCGCGCACCGCGGGGGCGCCCCGCACCTCGCGCTGCTCGGCCCTTCCGGGGCGGGCAAGACGCTGACGCTGCGACTGCTCGCGGGTCTGACGCGGCCGGACAATGACGCGCGCGTGTCGCTTGGCTCGCGCGAGCTTGAGGCGCTTGAGCCCGAGCAGCGCAGGCTCGGCTACGTGCCCCAGCAGCCCGCGCTGCTACCGCGTCGCACCGTCTGGCGCCAGGTGACGTTCGGCGTCGCGGCCGACCCAGCACTAGCGGCGTGGTGGATCGAGCGGCTCGGACTCGCCGGGCTCGAGGACCGCTTGCCCGACGAGCTATCCGGCGGACAACAACGTCGCGTCGCGCTCGCCCGAGCGCTTGCGGTGCAGCCGCGCGTGCTGCTCCTCGACGAGCCGTTCGCCGGGCTTGACGCCCCGGTGCGCGATCGGCTGCGCCGCGAACTGCGCTCGTTGCAACGCGAGACAACCCTGAGCACCGTGCTCGTGACACATGACCCTGAAGAGGCGGCGCTGCTCGCGGATGAGGTCCTCGTGCTGGACGAGGGGCACGTGCTGCAGGCGGGAACGCGTTCGTCGGTGTTCGGCACCCCGCGCTCGCCGCAGGTCGCAGCACTGCTCGGGATCGCGAACACGCATCATGGCGTCGTGCTCGACGCCGAGCGAATCGAGAGCCAAGGCGTTGAGCTGCTCGTGCGCGCGCACGGGTTCGCGCCCGGAACCGACGTCACCTGGTCGATCCGCCCCGAGCACGTGGAGCTGCGCGAGGACGGCCGCTATGCGGCGAGGCTGCTCGACGACGCCGACCTCGGCTCGATGCGAGAGCTGACTGTCGAGCTGGGCGGCGAGCTCGTGCTCACCGTCCGCACGCTCGACGGCCGAGCACTCGCGACCGGCGACGCGCTGCGGGTCGCGCTGCCACCCGAGCGGATCTCGGTGTGGCGTCGCGAGGCTCAGCCGCCGATGTAGGACATCTCCACACGCGGTGACTCGTCCCCTCGCGCGCCCGACGTCCGCAACTCGGAGTAGCGGTCGGCGCGCCGGGTCCAGACCTCGCGCAGGCGCGCCGAGAGCTGATCGTCACTCGCACCGCCCCGCAGCAGCGCGCGCAGGTCGTGCCCACGCGTGGCGAATAGGCAGGTGTGGAGCTTGCCGTCGGCCGACAGGCGCGCGCGGCTGCAGCCGCCGCAGAAGGGCTCCGTCACCGAGTGGATCACGCCGATCTCGCCCGCGCCATCGCGGTAGGCCCAGCGCGAGGCGACCTCGCCCTCGTGGGCCGCGGGCAACTCGCGCAGCGGCCAGCGCGCGTCGATCGCCGCGAGGACCTCGCTCGCGGGGACGACCTGCTCCAAGCGCCAACCATTCGTCTCCCCCACGTCCATGTACTCGATGAAGCGCAGCACCTCGGGGCGGCCGCGGAAGTGCTCGGCCATCGCGCTCACGCAGTGATCGTTGATACCTCGGCGAACGACCATGTTGACCTTCACGGGCCCGAGGCCCGCGGCGTGCGCGGCCTCGATGCCTGCGAGCACCCGTCCTACCGGCACGCGCGTGTCGCTCATCGAGGAGAACGCCTTCTGCTCCAGCGCGTCGAGGCTCACCGTCACGCGATCGAGCCCGGCGTCCGCCAATGCCTGTGCGTGCACTGCAAGCGCGGTCCCGTTTGTGGTCAGCGCCAGGTCCTCGATTCCCTCGATCCGCGCGAGCATCGCCACCAAGCGCGGCAGCTCGCGCCGCAGCAGCGGCTCGCCGCCGGTCAGACGGAGCTTGCGCACCCCTGCACCGGCCGCCACGCGGGCGATCATCTCGATCTCCTCAAAAGAAAGAAGCTCCGCTCGATCGAGGAACGCGAAGTCCTTGCCGAACACCTCGCGCGGCATGCAGTAGCCACAGCGGAGGTTGCAGCGGTCGGTCACCGAGATCCGCAGATCGCGCAGCGGGCGCTTCAGGCGGTCGGCGATCTGGGCCATCGTGGTCACGATACCCCTGCCCGGGTAGGGCTACGCTCTGGCCATGGCCTCTGGGCTAATCGAGCTAGAGCAGGCTCGGCGCGTAGTGCTCGAACGCGTCAGAGCGCTGAGCAGCGAGCGTGTCGCGCTCGATAGCGCCCTCGGGCGGGTGCTCGCCGAGGACGTGCGCAGCGAGCGCGCCGTGCCCAGCTTCGACAGCTCCGCTATGGACGGGTTTGCCTTGCGTTGGGAAGACGTGGCCGACGCGCGAGCGGAGCGGCCCGTCGAGCTCGGGGTCGTCGGCGAGTCGCGCGCGGGTAGTCCTGCCGTACGCGGCATCGGCCCCGGCGAGGCGATCGCGATCTCGACCGGTGCCGTCGTGCCCGAGGGTGCCGATGCCGTCGTCCCCGTCGAGCAGACCCGCCGCGAGAACGGTCGCGTCGAGGTCCTCGCCGCGCTCGCCGCCCACGCCAACATCCGATTCGCGGGAGAGGATGTTCACGAGGGCGAGCTCGTGCTCTCCGTGGGCCACGAGCTGGGCGCCGCTGAGCTGGGCGTGCTCGCCTCGCTCGGATGCGCCGACGCGCTCTGCGGGCGCCGACCGCGACTCGCCTTGCTCACCACCGGCGACGAGCTCATCGCGCCTGGCCGGCCCCTGCCCTCCGGCGCCATCTACAACTCGAACGCCTTCTCGCTCGCGGCGCTAGCCGGACGGAGCGGTGCCGAGCTGGCCAGGCCGGTCATCGACGTCGGCGACGATGCCCAGGCCACACAAGAGGCGATCGCCACCGCGCTCGAGGATGCCGACGTGATCGTGCTGTGCGGCGGGGTCTCCGTCGGCGAGCACGACCACGTCCGTCCCGCGCTCGCTGCCCTCGGGGTCGAGCAAAGCTTCTGGGGCGTCGCGTTGAAGCCCGGCAAGCCCACGCTGTTCGCGACTCGCGGTGAGACGCTCGTCTTCGGACTGCCCGGCAATCCCGTCTCCGCGCTCGTCACCTTCTCGCTGCTCGTCGCCCCCGCGATCCGCGCGCTGAGCGGCGCGCGCGAGCCGCGGCGACGGACCCGCGCCACGCTTGCGGGACAGGCTCCAGCCGCGCCGGGACGGACGCACGCCGTCCGCTGCCGCTTGCGCCTCGGCAAGCGAGGCTGGGAGGCCGAGCCGACCGGCGCGCAGGGCTCACACGTGCTCACCTCGATGCTCGGCGCCGACGCCCTCGCGATCCTGCCCGCCAGCGAGGAGCCGGCCGCGGCGGGAACGGAGGTCGACGTCGAGTTGCTGCCCGGCGCCGTGCCCGGGCTTGATCGCGAGGCGGGCGGGGCTTTGCGCGGCGCAGACGCGAGCGGAAAGCGGTTGGCATGACCATCAGCGTCCGCCTCTTCTCGTTGCTGCGCGAGCGGGCCGGCAGCGAGCGCATGGAGCTACAGCTCCCCGACGGCGCCACCGTTGCCGACGCGCTCGCCGCGCTGCGCGAAGACCCTGCACTCGGTGAGCTGCTCGCGCGCCTCCCCGTGCAGTTGGCCGTCAACCGCGACTATGCCCAGCCGCGAACGCTCCTCTCGCCCGACGACGAGCTGGCGCTGATACCCCCGCTCAGCGGCGGGGACCGCAGCTTCGATGAGCTCGGCGCCCACGCGAGCGCGCCGCGTGTCCACGTCGCCGTGAGCGAGCAAGCGCCCAGCGTCGCGGAGCTCTCCGCCTTCGTCTCCGATTCCCGCGCGGGCGCCGTCGTGAGTTTCCAAGGGGTCACGCGCGAGGTCAGCCGCCTCGAATACGAGGGCTACCTCGAGATGGCTCGTGAGCGGATCGCGACGATCCTCCGCGAGTGCGTTCTCGCCCACGGCCTTTGCGCCGCTGCGGCCGAGCACCGCCTTGGCGACGTCGCGCTCGGCGAGCCCAGCGTGCTCGTCGTGGTCTCCGCGCCGCACCGCGACGAAGCCTTCGCGGGCGCGCGCGAGGCGATCGATCGGATTAAGGCCGAGGCACCGATCTGGAAGGTCGAGGTCGCTGCCGACGGTAGCCGCGTGCACGTAGCGGGGACTCCCGCGCCGGGGGCGCGATGAGCGACCGGCTCACGCACCTCGACGAGCAGGGCCGCGCTCGGATGGTTGACGTCGGCTCCAAGGAGGCGCGCGAGCGGGTCGCCCGCGCCCGCGCCCGCGTGCGCATGTCACCCGATACGGCGAGTGCCGTCGCGCGCGGCGACGCTCCCAAGGGCGACGTGCTCACGACCGCGCGGCTCGCCGGCATTCAGGCCGCGAAGCAGACCGGCCTGTTGATCCCGCTCGCACACCCGATCACTCTCACATTCCTCGACGTCGTGGCGAGCGTCGATCCCGCCGCCGGCCTCGTCGAGCTCGTCGGCGAGGCGCGAGCTGTCGACCGCACCGGTGTGGAGATGGAGGCGATGACCGCTTGTGCCGTCGCCGCGCTCACCGTCTATGACATGGTCAAGGGCATCGAGCGCGGCGTCGAGGTCGAGCAGGTCGTACTGCTCGAAAAGCGCGGCGGTCGCAGTGACTGGCGGCGTGAGGAGGATCGTTGATCGTGGACGAACGCGCTGCGATTCTCACGATCAGCAGCTCGAAGGCGGTACGCGCCGGCGAGGCAGGTGGACCGGAGCAGAGCGGCGACGAGTCCGGGCCGCGGCTCGCTGCCCTCGTGAAGCGCCTCAAGCTCACGCTCGCCGGGCGCGAGTTGATCCCCGACGATCGGGCGCTGATCGAAGATCGCCTGCGCCACTGGGCCGACTCCGAGCGCTGCGCGCTGATCCTCACGAGCGGCGGCACGGGGCTCTCACCGACCGACCTCACCCCCGAGGCCACGCGCGGCGTGCTCGAACGTGAGGCGCCAGGGATCGGCGAGGCGATCCGCGACGCCTCCCGGCCGCACACCCCCAACTGGATGCTCTCCCGCGCCGTCGCCGGCACACGCGGCGCCACCCTAATCGTCAACTTCCCCGGCAGCCCCGCGAGCATCGAGCAGACCGGGCAGGAGCTTGCCGGGCCGCTCGCGCACGCGCTCGCGCTGATCGCCGGGCGACCGGTAGGGCATTGAGCGACGCACGGCGCCATGCCGACGCCGAGCCAGGAGCAGAGCTCGCTCGGGTCACCGCACTCAGCCTCACTCCCGTGAAGGGACTGCGCATTGCGCCGGTCGAGCGGCTCGTACTCGACCGCGACGGCGCCCGCGGCGACCGGCGCTTCTACCTCGTCGAGGAGCGCGGCTGGATGGTCAACGGCAAGCACTCCCGCGCGCTGAACGAGGTCGTCGCCGAGCTCGACGCCGACGAGCATGACGGCGAGGAACATCTGACGCTGCGTTTTCCCGACGGTTCACGCGTGTCCGCGCCGGTCGAGCTCGGCGAGACGCTGCAGACGCGCTTCTTCTCGCGCCCGCGCGAGGCGCGGCTCCTGCTCGGACCGTTCGCAGCCGCGCTATCCCGGCACGCCGAAGAGGAGCTTCGCTTCGTGCAGCCCGTCGGCGGCACGGCCGTGGACCGCGGCCGCCGGGGGGCCGTCAGCATGATCTCGCTCGGCTCGCTAGGGCGACTGGCGCAGCTTGCCGGCGAGCCCTCGGTCGACGCTCGTCGTTTTCGCATGTCGATTGAGCTCGACGGGGTCGAGCCGTTCGCGGAGGAGGACTGGATCGAGCGGACGATCGCCATCGGCGAGACGCGGGTACGCCTGCGCGGCAACGTTGGGCGCTGCATCGTCACGAGCCGGAACCCCGAGAGCGGCGAGGTCGATCTGCCCACGCTCGATCTGCTGCGCGAGCTGCGCAGTGGCGTCGCGAGCAGCGAGCCCTTGCCGTTCGGCGTCTACGGCGAGGTGGCGCAACCCGGCATCGTGCGCCTCGGCGACCGCGTCGAAGTCCTGTGAGGTCGAGAAACGCTCACCGGAGTCGAGGAACGCTCACGTGCGGAACCCCGACCACGCACCTCGGTGACGGCGCTCGCAGGACGAGCGCCCCGGCAGTGGTTCGCGTCGGCGGCCGCACACCGCGACCGCATCGCAGCGAGGGCGACGAGCCCTCAGAGTCGCGGGCGATCTTGGGCAGAATCGACCGCCCCGGCACCAGGAGGCTTTACGACTTTTAGGAGGCATCGCCGGACGCCCGGGCGAGCGGTCTCGGACCTTGGTCGCGTCAGGCGTTCGCCGTCTGTCGCCTGCTTGCCTCACGCACTCCTGAGCGATCCTTGTGGGCACGCTCGTACTCACGCACCTGTGCCGCGAGCGAGTCGTCCGCGTCGTCCAGCGCCGTGCGGATTTCCTCGACGTTCTGCTCGTCGTAGCCTGGCCAAGGCTCATCGCCGCGCAGGCTGGATATCCGGCTGGTAATCGTGCTTCGGTGCTCGGTGCGTCGCTCGTAGGCGTCCACCTTCGCGAGGTCGATCTGCGAAAGCTCTGGGAGCTTCTCGACGATCTCTTGCGCGGTCAGCTCGTCGTAGTCGGAGATCGACAGATCGTCCACCGAGGCGACCGCACCCTTCGCGGTGCCCTCTGCGCGGGCCACCAGCGGTACTCGGCGCGCCTCACGAGCCGTGCGTTTCGCTCCAGAGCTCGCTTTGCGCGCGGTGCGACGCGTCGCTTTGCCGGCGTCGCGCACCACGTCCGCGGCACCCGTCTCGTCGAGCTCGTAGGAGCCCTCGCCTTCAACGTCGGCCCCCACCACGGCACCGGTGAGACGCGGGATCTCCTCGAGCACGCGGTCCAGCATGCGCCGCTCGTCTTCGAGGATCGATTCGGCAAGCTGCTCGGTTGGCTCATCTTCCACGGCGCGCGCGAGGCGGGCGATCGCCGTGTAGGTAGCGATCTCCAGTGCCTCTGTCGCCGCAGCGTCCTTAGCGTTCTTCAGCACCTTCTCCTCACCGCCACTGCCTCGGAGCAGATCGAGCGGGGCCTTGCCGAGGGCAAGCGCCTGGCCGATAACGGCCTCCACCAGGCCGATGCCCAGAGCGAGCGGGTTGCTGTCGCCACTCAGCTCCCGCCGGCGCTCCTTCACGCGCCGCGAATGGTCCTTCGTCTCGCGCAGGTGGGTCTCCAGCAATTGGCGGTAGCGTCCGCGCGGGGTCATCGCGATCTGCGCCTGCAACACGCGGGTCAGCGCCTGCTCCATCGCGTGGGCCTCATTCAGGTACTGCACGATCTTCTGCTCGGACTGGCTCATCGCTGGCTCCGTTCTCGTCTAGGGTCACCCGTCGCTTACCCGCTGACCACGCGGCGAACCAGGGCTGCCGAACCAGCGGCCGCCGGCTAGAGGGAAAAGCGGTAGCCCACTCCGGGATCGGTGACGATGTAGCGGGGCCCCGCCGCGCCCTCCGGCTCGATCTTCGCTCGCAGCCGCGCGATGTGCGTGCGCAGCGGCTGGATGTCGTCGACGTACTCCGGTCCCCACACCTCGGCGAGCAGCTTGCGGTGAGTCATCAGCCGACCCCGGTTGCGCAGTAGCACCCGCAGCAACTCGAACTCGATCGGCGTCAGGTGGACGGGCTCGCCGTCGCGCAGCACCACGCGCCCCGCGAGGTCCACCTCCAAGCCCTCGACCGTGATGCGCGGCTCCTCCGCCGCGGGTGAGGCGCGCCGCAGCGCGGCCTGCAGCCGGGCCACCAGCTCGCGCGCCCCGAAAGGCTTGGTGATGTAGTCGTCGGCCCCCGCCTCTAGCGCTCTGACCTTCTGCTCCTCCTCGCCCAACGCCGAGAGCACCAGGATCGGCATCTCGCTCCACTCGCGCAGCCTGCGCGTCACCTCGACCCCGTCGCCGTCCGGCAGCACCAGGTCCACAATCGCCGCCTCCGGAGGGCGAAGCGCCGCGAGGTCAAGCGCCTGTGAGGCGGTCTCGGCCGGCACCGCCTCGAAGCCCGCCTCGCGCAGCACTACCTTCAACGCCCTGACGATCTGTGACTCGTCGTCGACGACCAGCACCCGCACGGGCCGCGTGTCCCTGCCCTCCGTCGTCGCGCTCGCCTGCCCCTGCCCCTGCGCGCTCACGCTTGCTGCGCCACCGTTCGCCCGAGCTCGCCCGGCGAGTCGCTTGCCCGCTCGCCCTCGGCTTGCAGCGGCAGCTCAAACACGAACGAGGCCCCCTGACCGGGCAGCGACTCCACGTGCAGCGACCCGCCGCTCGCCTCGGTAAAGCCCCGCGCGATCGCGAGCCCAAGACCCGAGCCACGATGACCGCCCGTACTCGTGCCCGCGCGGTAAAACGGCTCGAACACGCGCTCCAACTGCGCGGGCGGAATTCCGGGGCCACGATCCACGACGCGCACGATCACCCGATCGCCGGCGCGGCGCTCACCCTCGATCGCGTCCTCGACGCCCCCGCGCGCCAGCGGCCTAACCGCGCGTGCCCTGACCGACACCGGATGCCCGCCCGAGTGACGTCGCGCGTTCTCAAGCACATTCACGAACGCGCGCTCCATCTGCACGGGGTCCACGCTTACGAGCGGCAGGTCTCGGTCGATCGAGAGGCTGAACTCCTCCGCGCCCGGAGCCAGCTCAGCGAGCGCCGCGCGGATCAGCTCCTCCACCGAGGTCCAGTCGCGCCGCGGCTCCGCCGCGCCCGCTTCCAATCGAGATAGATCCAGCAGGTTGTCAACCAGCCGCGAGAGGCGTTTGGCCTCCTCGAGAATTACGGCCGCAAGCTCCGCGCGCTCTTGCTCCGAGAGCGTCGGCGAGCCCAGCGCCTCGCCCGCCGCAGAGATCGCGGTTAGTGGCGAGCGCAGATCGTGGGAGACCGCGCGCAGCAGCGCCGTCTTCACGATGTCCGCGCGGCGCAGCGCCGCCGTCTCGACCACGTCGCCCAGCAAACCCTCGCGTTCGAGCGCCGCACTCAGCAGTGCCTCGAGCGCTGGCACCACGCGCTCCTGCAATCGGCGCAGGCTCGCCTCCGAGGTGTCCGCGCCGACTAGCAGCGTGCCGAGCCGGCGCGTCCCGTCGCGCAGCGGGAACGCGATCGTCCGCTCGTCACCTTCGACCGCGTCCATCGAGATCGCCGCCGAGCTCAGCTCCAGGGCCTGGGCGAGCCGCGCCGCCGCGGTCGAGAGCGCGTTCGGCAAGTCGTCACCGCGCAGCAGCAGGCGCGCCATCTCGGCCGCCAGGTCCGCCTCGCGCCGACGCGCCTCCGCGTCGCGCGCGCGGGCCCGCGTCACCTCCGCCAGCGAGCTGGCGAAGCCCGCCACGACGAGAAACGCCACGAGCGCGACCCAGTTGCTCGACTGTTTGATCGTGAAGCGCCCGACCGGGTCGATGTGAAAGTAGTTCAGCGCCGCCGCACTCGCCACCGCCGTCGCCACCCCCAGCCAGCCGCCCCAGGTGATCGATACGACCAGCACCGCGGGCAAGTAGACGACCGACAGCGAGACCACCGGCGCGACATGCTTCAGCGGAAACACGAGCAGCGTGCACAGCGCCACTGACGCGGCCGCCACGACCAGGCCCGCGCGGCGAGGCGGCGGAGTGGGCGCCAGCAGGAAGCCGAACCACGAGGACATCGCCGTTGAAGCGTAATGCCGCCGCGCCGGGCGCGATCGTCTCCTAACCGGCCCGATCGTTACGCCTGAATACCTAGAACTTCCGTCTGCGCGCCGAGACTTCAGTCAACCGCGCGGGTATGGAGTCCGAACCCAGATCCAGGGCCCCCGCGACACCATGAACGTTCGTCTCCCGATGTTCTCGAGCGCGCTTGCCGCGCTCGTGATTTTCCTCATCCCCTCATCCGCACTCGCGGGCGGGCTACCTGTCAACCCTTCGCAGTTCGGCGTCAGCAGGATCTGCGCCACGCCCGAACCCGGCTTTTCGGGTTGCATGGGGCTGCGGCTCGTTCCCGACGAACCCTCCTCGGAACCCGGGGTCGAGACGGTCTCCGAACCTTCGGCGAGCCCTGAAGGCTCGGCGAGCCCCGAAGACGAAGCGGCCCCCCAGGTCACCGAACACACCGAACCGATCAAAGGCAGCCTGACCCCGGCGAACTTGATCAGCGCCTACGGCCTCGCCGGCGCGGTACCGCCGAGCACACAGACGATCGCGCTCGTGGATGCCTACGACGACGCGACAATCGCAGCCGACCTCGAAGTCTTCAGCCAGCGCTTCAACTTGCCCGCGTGCAACGAAGCGAACGGCTGCTTCAGCAAGGTCAACCAGAAAGGCAAAGCTTCGCCGCTGCCTGCATCGACCGGCGCGAAAGAACGCGGTTGGGCGCAGGAGATTGCGACCGACGTCGAGGTCGCTCATGGCGTCTGCCCGAGCTGCCAGATCCTGCTCGTGGAGGCGAACACGAACGAAAACAAAGACCTCTACGCGGCCGAGCAGACCGCCGCCTCGCTCGGCGCGAGCGAGATCTCCAACTCCTGGGGTGGGCCAGAGGGCACGAGTGACAGCAACGCCTTCAATCACCCCGGCATCGTGATCACCGCTTCCTCTGGGGACAATGGCTACCTCGACTGGTTCTCCAAAGAACCGGCCGAATTCGCGAACTACCCAGCCAGCTCGCCGCACGTGATCGGCGTCGGCGGCACACGCCTGACGCTGAGCGCAGCGAAGATCTGGGAAAGCGAGACCGTCTGGAACGACGGCGGCAAGAACGGGGGCGTGCCCGAAGGAGCAGGCGCCAGCGGCGGGGGATGCAGTGGCCACTTCAGTGCGAACGCCTGGCAGCAGAGCGTGCCCGACTGGCCGGCTGTGGGTTGCGGCGACAAGCGTGCGGTCACCGATATCTCTGCCGACGGCGACCCATATAGCGGCGTAGCCGTCTACGACTCGACCGAAACCGAAGGCGAAAAGGGCTGGTTCATGATCGGGGGCACGAGCGTCGCCTCGCCGATCATCGCCTCGATCTTCGCGCTCGCGGGTGGCGCGCAGGGCTACTCCTACCCCGCCCAGATGCTCTACGAAAACCTCCAGCAGAACCCCGCTTCGCTGCACGACATCAGCGCCGGCTCCAATGGCGAATGCACCAAAAAATTCAAAAAAACCAGCGGCCAGTCTGGCTGCACGACCTCCGAACAGGCCGCAAGCTGCTCCGCGCTGCTGATCTGCCTCGCCGCGCCCGGCTACGACGGCCCCAGCGGCGTCGGCAGCCCGAATG
The DNA here is from genome assembly GCA_035507305.1 of Solirubrobacteraceae bacterium. Lineage (GTDB taxonomy): Bacteria > Actinomycetota > Thermoleophilia > Solirubrobacterales > Solirubrobacteraceae > Palsa-744. Next base: position 12,464 of record DATJOE010000235.1, read on the forward strand.
GCCTCGACGCCTTCAGGCCGCCCGGTAGCGGCGGCGGGAACAAACAATCCCTCGAAGGCGAAGAAGAAGCGACCGGCGCGCCCACGCCCGCGCCCGAACCGCCGCCCACCGGGACCAGCTCACCGGGCGCCGACGGGCAGGCAAGTGCAAACGGCGCCGCCGCCACGCCGACGGTCTCAGCGCTCAGCCTGACCCGCACTGCGCGCGCGGCCTTGCGTCGGCACCCACGCCTGACCAAGCTCGGCTTCGCCTTCACGCTCAACCTCCCGGCGCGAGTGCGGGTCACGCTCTCAAGGCGCGTGCGGGTGCACGGGCGAATGCAATGGCGGGCCGTCTCCTCGACGCTCGCGTTCAATGCCCGCGGCGGCGCGCAAACCAAGCGGCTCAGCGGGCGTGCCTCGCTCGCGCGCGGGAGCTATCTGCTCACGGTCACGCCCGAACGCGGCGCTGCGAAGTCGATCATCTTCAAGCTCGGCTGACGCCGGGCGACTCCAGCGACTGACAGGCGCCAGACGCTTGCATGAGCGCTCCCGGCGCTTGTGCGGCCTCCGGCCCCTGGCTAGCTTGGCCAGTCCATGCTCAAGCGTCCGCACCTCATCATCCTCGCGCTCGCCGTCGCGGTTGCCGCCGCGCTCGTGTCGGTCGCCTACGGCGCGAGCGCCGGCTCACTCGAAAGCAAGATCGGCGCCGCGGGCAGCAAGGAAGGCGAGATCCGCTCGGGCATCCACGCTGACAGTCACCGGATCACGGGCTTTCAAGGAAACATCGACGACCTCCAGACGAGGTTGTCGGCCCTTGAATCGAGCTTGGCCGTGGAGCAGAGCCTGCTCGACGGCATCCGCTCGCAGCTGAGCGTCGCGCGCACGCGGCTGGCCGCGCTCCAGGTGCAGCTCGCCCACGACCGCAGGGTGCTCGTCGCGCAGGTCATCGCCGCATACGAGTCGCCCCCGCCCGATATCGCGACCGTGATCCTCGAGGCACACGGCTTCGCCGATCTGATCGAGCGGGTCGATGACCTGCGCGCGATCTCCCGGCAGAACGCCGCCGCGACGACCCACGTCGCTGAAACGCAGAAGGCCGTCACCGCCGAAGCGAAGCACCTCACCCAGCTCGAGAGCACCCACGAGCAGGAGACGCGCGCGGTGCAGGTGCAGCGCGACGAGGTCGCCGAACTGCACCTCGCGCTCGTCAAGCGCCAGCTCGAGTTCATCCGCGCGCGCGACGCGAAGAGCTCGGAGCTGGAAGAACTTCAATCACACAAGCACTCGCTCGAACACGAGCTCGCACACGTGCAACAACACGAACTCGAAGCCTCGGGCGTCACCTACTCGGGGCCGATCGGCGAATTCAACGGCACCCCCGACGGCGCCTACGGCTTCTTCCCCGCGGCGGGCACGAACTACTCCGTCGGCGAGGAGCCCACGCTCGCCGAACACCTCAACACGCTCGGTAAGGCGCTACACCTACACCTGATCGGCATCTCGGGCTATCGCTCACCCCAGCACTCGATCGAGGTCGGCGGCTTCGCCGACGATCCCCACACGCGCGGGGAAGCCTCCGACACCCCTGGCGTGGAGGGCGTGCCGCAGTCGACGCTCGCGCAGTTCGGCCTGATTCGGCCGTTCCCGGGCGCGGCCGAGGCCGATCACATTCAGTTGCTCGGCAGTAGGTACTGAGCGGCGCGATTCCCCCGACGTCCGTGACGCCTTGGTAGACGCCGATGCAGGACGATCACATTCAGCTAGGCCTGGCCTAGCTAAGTCTGACTAAGCCTGCCCAACCTCAGCGGGCGCGAGCCGCCCCGGCGCCCCGTACCCCCCAAGCACCTCCGGCAACACGACGCTTCCATCCTCCTGCTGCCCGTTCTCAAGCAGCGCAACGATCGTCCGCCCCACCGCGACGGCAGTCCCGTTGAGCGTGTGCACGGTCTGCGTCCCCTTCTGCCCCTCGCCTCGCATCCGGATGTTCAGGCGCCGCGCCTGGTAGTCGGTGGTGTTCGAGCATGACGTCAACTCGCGGTAGCGCTGCTGGCTGGGCAGCCACGCCTCGCAGTCGTACTTCTTCGCTGCTGAGTTGCCGAGGTCGTTGACGGCAATGTTCACGACGCGGTAGGGCAACCCCAGATCGCCGAGGATCTCCTCCTCGATCGCGAGGATCCGCTCGTGCTCGGAGAGCGAGTCCTCGGGCGGGACAAAGCTGAACATCTCGACCTTCTCGAACTGATGCACTCGGAAGATGCCACGGGTGTCCTTGCCCGCGGCGCCGGCCTCGCGGCGGAAGCAGGGCGAGAAGCCCGCGTAGCGCAGCGGCAGCTGCTCAGCATCGAGGATCTCCTCGTCGTGCAGCGAGGCGAGCGCGACCTCGGAGGTGCCGACGAGATACAGCTCATCCTCGGGCAGGCTGTAGATCTGCTGCTCGGTATCGGGCAGGAAGCCGGTGCCGTAGAGCGCGCGTTCACGCACGAGCACAGGGGGGATCACGGGTTCAAAGCCCTTCCCGCGGAGCTTCTGAAGCACCCAGCCGACGAGCGCGAGCTCGACCATGACGAGATCGCCGCGCAAGTAGGCAAAACGCGCGCCGGAGAGCTTCGCGCCGTGCTCCATGTCGATCCTCGATCCCGCCAGCTCCAGGTGATCCTTGGGCTCGAACGACAGCGCGGGCGGCTCACCGACGCGGCGCAGCTCCTCGTCCTCGGGTCCCTCGGCTGCTGTGGGATCGGGCATGTTGGGCAGACGCTCGACCAGCTCGTCAAGGCGCTCCTTCGCGCCGGCGGCCCGCTCGGTGAACTGCTTGACCTGCGCGCTGAGCCGCTGCATCTGCTCACGCAGCTCGGGCGCATCCTCGCCACGCGCCTTCGCAGCGCCGAACTCCTGCGAGCGGGCCTTCTGTTCGGCGCGCATGCCCTCGGCGGCACTCGTCGCCTCGCGCCACTGCTCGTCGGCGCGGAGCAGCTCAGCGACCGCCTCCCTCAACGAGGGGTCGCGGCGGGCGAGCGCGTCGGCGACACCCTCGGGGTCCTCCCTGATGCGCCTGAGGTCGAGCACGCCTCGCCGCCGCCCTGCGGCCGCCCTATTTCGTGGAGAGTTTGATCGGCGTGGACGGCGTGGTCTGCGCCTGGCTGCCCGAGTACTTCGCGAGGAAGTCGGCGACCGCCTTGGCGTCGTCACCGACGACGACGTTCTCGGGCATGATCGCCCCGGAGAAGCCGCCGTTGCGGATCGCGTAGAGGACCTGTTCGACGTTCTCCTTGCGGATGTTGAAGTTGGGTCCGCTGGTTTTGACGCGGTCCTTGATGCTCGTGGCCGAGCCCTGGGCGCCGACGACCGAGAGGGTGTGGCAGCCCGAGCAGTGTTCGCGGAACAAGACCGCCCCCCGGTAATAAGGGCTGTCCTTTGCGACGCTGACCCCCTGCGAGCCGCACGCGCTGAGCGCGAGCGCCGCGATGAGCAGGGCCGCGAGCGGTGCGGCGATCTTCGCGCTGAGCCTCATGCAGTGGCGGAATATATAGGCCGAAGGCACCGGCAGGCCCGCCCTAGAACCCGTGGGCCGTGCCCGCGGCCCGCAGCGCGAGGAACACGACGACGAGCGCGGAGAGCGCCATGACGCCGATCTCGCGGCGGACAATCTCGCGCACGACGGCGCGCTGCTCGGACTCGGGCAGGGCGCCGACGGCCTGCGCGTCGGGCAGCTCGCGCTGGTCGAGGACCGTCTGCGCGGAGGCGACGCGTAGCTGCTCGGCGACAAAGCCAACCGCGAGCGGCAAGAGCGCGTAGAGGTAGAAGAGGTGGTCGGTGGAGTAGTTGCCGGCCGCGGCGAGCGAGCCGACAGCGATCGCGAGCACGAGCGCGGCGCCCTGTCCGCCGCGGAGCAATAGCCAGAACGTGGCGGCAGCGCGTTCGCCGGGGCCGCCGTCGTACCACAGCCAGGCGCCGAGCAAGCCCGCGAGCGCGTTGATCGCGGCGACGGCGATCGAACCCGCGACAACTGCCTGGGTCATGCGGAAAAGGACCTCGTGACGCTTGTTTCTAGCCGCGATTTCGAGCCGATTGCCACTATGTAACAGAGTGCCACAAGCGGTGATATAACAGCGCTTGGTGCTGCGCAGCTATCTCCCGGCGATTGTTTTTCTGATACTCGGCGGCGTCGTTGGCGGGGTGTTTGCGGCATTGAACTCTTTCATCGGCCCGCGCCGCGCGACGCCGCACAAGCAGGACCCCTACGAGTGCGGCTTGCCCTCGGAGGTCAAACGCGGGATGCGCTTCGGGATCAGCTTCTACCTGATCGCGATGCTGTTCATCCTGTTCGACATCGAGGTCGCGTTCCTCTACCCGATCGCGGTGGAGCTGCGCGCGTTCGGCAGCTTTGCGCTGGCCGAGACGATCGTGTTCATCGTCCTGCTATTCGTGGCCTTCGTCTACGTCTGGCGCAGGGGAGCGCTCGAGTGGAAGTGAAACGCGAGCCGGCGCCGCTGCGCGTCACCGAGTTGAACGCGCACCAGCTCTTGCGCGGCGGCGAGCTCGAAGGTGCCAACCGCCCCGCCCGCCTAGAGGGGGAGGAGCTCGAACAGTACGTCGAAGAGCGCGTGCTGCTGACGACGCTCGACAAAACCGTCGCCTGGGCGCGGTCGAACTCCTTCTTCCCGCTCGGCTTCGGCCTGGCTTGCTGCGCGATGGAGCAGTTTCACGCTGCCGGCCCGCGTCTGGACATCGCGCGCTTTGGCTTCGAGGCCTTTCGCGCCTCGCCGCGGCAGGCCGACCTGATCATCCTGGCCGGCCGCGTCTCGATCAAGATGGCGCCGATCATTCGCAAGCTCTACGACCAGATGCTCGAGCCCAAGTGGGCGATCTCGATGGGCGCATGCTGCAGCTCGATGGGCGTGTTCAACAACTACGCGCTCGTGCCCGCCGACAAGTTCATGCCCGTCGACCTGCACGTGCCGGGCTGCCCGCCACGCCCAGAGGCCTTGATGCACGGCATCCTGAAGCTGCGCAAGCTCGTACAGGACGACCCTGAGATGGGTTGGCGCGAGCGCTACAACGCCGTCGGCACCGAGGAGGCTCCAGTCGATGTCGGCTAGCCGCCTGACGGCAAAGCGAAGGCGCCTGAATGCCTGACGCCACCGGGCTGGAGCTGCTTGCCCACGAGCTGGGCGATGCGACGCTCGAGACGGTGTACTTCCGCGAACGAGCAACGCTCGTCGTCGATCCTGCGCAGATTCGCTCGGTGCTCGCGAAGCTGCGCGCCAAGGGCTTCGGCTTCCTCGCGAGCGTGCACGGTGTCGACCACTACCCCGACGAGCCGCGCCTCGGCGTGATCTACGAGTTGCTCGACATGGTTCGCGTCGATCGCGTGACGGTCAAGCTGCGCGTCTCAACCGATGCGCCGCACGTCGAGTCGGTCAGCGCAGACTGGCCGACGGCTGACCACCAGGAGCGCGAGGTCTACGACATGTTCGGCGTCGTCTTCGAGGGCCACCCCGACTTGCGTCGGATCCTGATGCCAGAGGACTACGAGGGACACCCGCAGCGGCGCGACTTCCCCGTCGGCGGCGAACCGGTGATCTTCACGCGCGACGAGCGCAAATGGCTGGAGGCGCGCGAGTGAACCCGCCCGAGCCGACGTTGTCGGCGTACCGCCGCCGCGAGCAGAGCATCACGCTCTCGCCGCTGGAAGAGCCGACGGAGTTCCAGGACGGCGGCCCCGATGAGACGCAGGAGCTGCTGACGCTCAACTTCGGCCCGCACCACCCCGCGACGCACGGGGTGCTGCGCCTGCTTGTGACGCTCCAAGGCGAGATCGTGCGCGACATCAAACCCGTGATCGGCTACGTGCACACGGGGATCGAGAAGACCGCCGAGGACAAGGCGTACTGGAAGGTGATCCCGGTGATCGAGCGGATGGACTACCTGTCCTACTACTTCAACTCGATGGCCTACTGCGGCGCCGTGGAGACGCTGCTCGAGGTCGACGTGCCGGCGCGCGGACAGTACCTACGCGTGATCCATCTCGAGCTCAACCGGATCGCCTCGCACCTGATCTGGCTCGGCACGAGCGCTCTCGACCTCGGCGCGGTCTCGATCTTCCTCTACTGCCTGCGCGAGCGCGAACTGATCCTGGACCTGTTCGAGATGTCCTCCGGCGCACGGATGCACACGCGCTATTTCCAGGTCGGCGGCGTGATCGAGGACATCCCCGCGGGCTTCGAGCGCAGGCTGCGCGAGTTCCTGAAGGTGATGCCCAAGCGCGCTGATGAGTACGGCGCGATCCTCAACTCCAACCAGATCGTGCTCGAGCGTCTGCGCGGCACGTGTCCGCTCGACGCCGAAACGCTGCTCTCGCTCGGCGTGACCGGGCCGCTGCTGCGCGCGGCGGGCAATCCGTGGGACCTACGCAAGGCCGCTCCGTACAGCTCATATGACGCCTTCGATTTCAAGATCCCCGTCGGCACCGTCGGCGACAACTATGACCGCTTCGCCGTGCGTCTCGCCGAGATCTACGAGTCGGTGAAGATCATCGAGCAGGCGCTCGATGGGCTCCCCGAAGGACCACACATCACCGAGGACCGCAAGGTCGCTCTACCTCCGCGCCATGAGCTCGCGACGTCGATGGAGGCGTTGATCCACCACTTCAAGCTCGTCACCGAGGGCTTTCGCGTGCCGCCAGGCGAGATCTATAACCCGATCGAGTCGCCGCGTGGCGAGCTCGCTTGCTATGTGCGCTCCGACGGCAGCTCCAAGCCAGCGCGTGTACACATGCGCGATCCGAGCTTCGTCAACCTCCAGGCGCTTTCGCACATGGCCGAGGGCGGTTACATCGCCGACATGATCGCCACGGTCGCGATGCTCGACCCGATTTTGGGTGGGATCGATAGATGACGACCGTGCCCCGCCTCCCGGGCAGCACGCGAGCTTCCGGCTGGGACGAGCCCGCTGACCTCACAAAGGACCCGGCGCTGATCCCCGACCCGGCGACGACCGACGTTCCAGCGGAGTTGCGCAAGCAGATCGAGGACGCGATGGCGCTCTACCCCGAGCGTCATTCCGCGGCGATCCCGGCCCTACACGCCGCGCAGGAGCTGCACGGCTGGTGCTCACCCGAGGCGATCGAGCAGGTCGCCTGCGTGATGCAGGTAACCCCTGCCTATCTCGACTCGGTGGCGAGCTTCTACGACATGCTCGAGAAGCAGCCGGTGGGCAGGCACAGCGTGTACGTCTGCACAAACATCTCCTGCTCGCTGCGCGGCGCCGACGCGCTCTTGGCCACCCTGCAGGAAGCGACCGAGGGTGACGGCGACTTCAACCTGCGCTCCTTCGAGTGCCTGGGCGCGTGCGACCTCGCGCCGATGGCCTCCGTCGACGGCGTCTACGTCGGCCCGCTCGAGCTGAGCGACGTGCCGCAGCTGCTCGACGACACGCGCGCCGGCCGGCCCGTGCTACCAGAGAAGCAGCTCGCCACGAAGCTCGTCGCCGACCCGAACGCGAACTCGCAGGAGTTCCCCCGTCACGCACCGGAGGACGGCAAGCGATGAGCGACATGCTGCTGTTCAAAGACATCGACGAGCCTGGGCTGAACACCCTGTCGGTCTATGAAGCGCGCGGCGGCTACGCCTCTCTGCGCAAAGCGCTGGCGACGACGCCCGAGCAAGTGCTTGAGCAACTCGAAGCCTCCGGCCTGCGCGGGCGCGGAGGGGCGGGGTTTCAGATGGGCAAGAAGGTCTCGTTTCTGCCAAAGGGCCAGATGAGCAAGTACCTCGTGTGCAATGCCGATGAGTCCGAGCCCGGCACGTTCAAGGACCGCGAACTGATGCAAAAGAACCCGCATGTGCTGATCGAGGGGATCGCGATCGCAGCCTACGCGGCGGGTGCGGACCGTTCATTCATCTACATCCGCGGCGAGTACGTGCTGCAAGCCGACGTGCTCGACGCGGCGCTCGTGGAAGCGCGCGAGGCCGGTTATATCGGCGATCGGGTACTCGACTCAGAACACTCGCTCTCACTCGTAATCCATCGCGGAGCAGGCGCCTACATCTGCGGCGAGGAGACGGGCCTGCTCGACTCACTCGAGGGCAAGCGCGGCAACCCGCGCCTGAAGCCGCCGTTCCCCGCCAACCAAGGCCTCTACCAGGGACCGACGCTGATCAACAACGTCGAGACGCTCTCCACGGTCCCGACGATCATCGCGATGGGCGGCGAGCAGTACGCGAAGATCGGCGTCGAATCCTCGACCGGCACGAAGCTCGTCAGCATCTCTGGCCACATCCAGCGGCCTGGCAACTACGAGATCGAACTCGGCATCCCGTCGCGCGAGATCATCTATGGCCTGGCCGGCGGCCCGCCTGAGGGCAGCGAGATCAAGTGCTGGTTCCCCGGCGGCTCCTCCTCGCCGGTGCTGCTGCCCGACGACCTCGACGTCCCCTACGACTTCGACTCGATGGCCAAAGCCGGCTCGATGCTCGGCTCGGGCGCGATTATCGTCGTCGACGACTCGACGCCGATCGTCGATCTTGCGCTGAAGGTCGCCAAGTTCTACCGCCATGAGTCCTGCGGCAAGTGCACGCCGTGCCGCGAGGGGACGAACTGGACAGTGAAGATGCTCGAGCGGATCGACTCCGGCGAGGCGACGCCGATGGACCTCGACATCATGGCCTCGGTACAAGACCACATCATCGGCAACTGCCTGTGCGTGCTCGGCGACGCGATGGCGATGCCGATCGGCTCGATGATCGCCAAGTTCCGCGCCGAGTTTGAGCAGCACATCGAGATGGCGCGGGCGCGCGAAGAGGCCACGCTCGTCGGCGCAGCAGTTGGCGTCGGCGCGGCTACGGCGGGGAGCACACACTGATGCCGCGGCCCGCACCAAACACGATCACGTTCACGATCGACGGTCGCGAGGTGCAGGCGCCAGAGAACTCGATGCTCGTCGACGCCGCCAAGCACGGTGACGTCGAGATCCCAGTCTTCTGTTACGAGCCCAAGCTCGGCAACCCCGTCGGCGCCTGCCGCATGTGCCTTGTCGAAATCGAGGGCATCGGCAAGCTGCAGACCGGCTGCTCGACGCCCGTCAAGGACGGCATGGTCGTCAACACGCAGTCAGACCGCGTGAAGGAGGCGCAGCGCTCGGTCGTCGAGTTCTTGCTGATCAACCACCCGCTCGACTGTCCCGTCTGCGACAAGGGCGGTGAGTGCCCGCTGCAGGACATCACGTTCGGCTGGGGCGGCGGCATCTCGCGCTTCATCGAGCCCAAGCGCCACTTCGTAAAGCCGCTCGAGCTCTCGCCGAAGATCGCGATCGACCGCGAGCGCTGCATCCTCTGCTACCGCTGCGTGCGCTTCTCCCAAGAGATCGCCGAGGACTACCAGCTCGTGCTGCTCGAGCGTGGCGCGCACTCGTTCGTCTCGACGTTCGACGGGCACCCCTACGTCGCGCCGTTCAGCGGCAACATTATCGAGCTGTGCCCCGTCGGCGCGCTCACCTCGCGCTCCTACCGCTTCCGCGCGCGCCCGTGGGACATCGAGGACGCAGGCACCGTCTGCACGCTCTGCCCCGCACAGTGCAACGTCAGCCTGACCGTGCGCGACGAGCGCGTGCTGCGCGTGCTCTCGCGCCAGAACGACGACGTCGACGACGGCTGGCTTTGCGACCACGGCCGCTTTGCCTACCCGGCGCTCGCCCAAGGCGAGGGGCCGAGCGAAACCGGAAGCTCGACGGTCAAGGTCCTACAAGGCAACCCGGCTGCTGCCGCCAATGGCGATGCCCGTGGCATCCGTGTCGGCATGCGCGTCTCGCGGCCGCTGCTGCGCGACGGCGGCGAGCTGCGCCCCGTCAGCTGGGAGCGCGCGATCGAAGAGGCCGCCGTGATGCTCGGGCGCTCAGGCGCCAAGACGGCCGCGCTCGCCGGCGACGGCGCGACGAACGAGGAGGGCTTCCTGCTCTCGCGCCTGCTCGGCGAGACGCTCGGCTCACCGCACATCGACTCGCGCCCCAGCGGCACGCTCGCACCCGAGCTGCAGCGCGAGCTCGCCGAGCCACGCCTACAGGCGAAGGTGTCCGATCTCGAGTTCGCCCACGGCGTGCTCCTGCTCGACTGCGACCCGCTACTCGACGCGCCGATCCTCGACCTGCGCCTGCGCAAGGGCGTGCGCCGCCATGGGATGAAGCTCGAGCGGGTTTCCGGCGAGGACTTCGGCGCCGTGCGCGAGACAGCTAAGCGACTCGCCGATGTCGGTGAGGAGGTCGTGATCGTGTGGGGCGAGCGCTTCGCCGCCGGCGCCGACGGCGCCGGACGAGTTCGCTCGCTGCTTGACCTCGCCGCGGAGCTGTCGCTCGGCGAGACCGACGGTGCCGGGCTGCTCGAAATCCCGGCGACGAGCAACGGGCGCGGGCTGCGCGAGGCCGGTGTGCTGCCGAACGGCGGCCCTGGATTCAGTGAGCGCGAGCAGGATGGTCTCGACGCACGCGCGATCGCCGATGCGCTGGCCGGCGGTGAGCTGAGCGCGCTGTACCTGTTCGAGGTCGACCCGCTGAGCGACGGCGATCCGTTCGCAGCCGCAGCAGGGGCGAGAGCGGACGTAGAGACAGGCGAGGGATCTGCATCGTGGGCGCGCGGCATGGAGCGTGCGAGCGCTGTCGTCGCGCACGCGACGCTGCTCTCAGCCGGCCTGGCCGAGCACGCCAACGTGATCTTCCCCGCCGGCTCCTACGCCGAGAAGGAGGGGACCGTGACGCACCCGGACGGGCGCCTGCAACGTGTCCGCCAAGCGGTCGCCGAGGCCGGTGACACGCGTCCGGGCTGGAGGGTGATTGCCGAACTGTCGCTACGTCTGGGAACGGACCTAGACGTGTATGACGCGAAGGAGGCCTCGCAGCAGCTGTTCGACGCCGTCCCGTTCTACGCCGAGATGACGCTCGATGAGATTGGTGGGCGCGGTGTGCGCTGGCAGGAGCGCGAGGAGACAGTCGCCGTCGGCAACGCCGTGCTGCCCCAGCAGATGGAACCGTCCGCGGAGGCGCACAGCGGGCCGGACCGCGACACGCACGCGGCCGATAACGACACCGAAGGCGAGCACTCCACCACGGGTGAGCTGCCGCATGCGGATGATGGAGAGAACGAGGGCGAGGGTCGGCGATGAGCGCTGCGCCCGTGGCAATCGTCGGCTACTACGAGCCGTGGTGGATACAGATCATCAAGGCGATCGTTATCTTCGCCGTCGGCCTGCAGCTAGTGCCGGTCGTACTGCTCGCCGAGCGCAAGCTGCTCGGGCGCTTCCAAGCTCGCTACGGCCCCAACCGCGTCGGTCCGTACGGCGCGCTACAGCCCTTGGCTGACATCGTCAAGCTGCTGACCAAGGAGCAGTTTCGCCCGACGACTTCGGTCGGATTTCTGTTCGCGCTCGCGCCGGCGATCTCGATCCTCACGGCGGTCGCCGCGTTCGCGCTGATCCCGTTCGGCAACGTGCAAGATATCTTCGGCACTAAAGTCGGGCTATACGGGCTCGACGTGTCGATCGGACCGCTGTACCTGTTCGCGTTCGGCGCAGTCGCCTTCTACGGGATCATGCTCGGCGGCTGGTCCTCTGGCTCGAAGTACTCGTTCCTGGGCGCGATGCGCGGCGCGGCGCAGCTGATCTCTTATGAGGTCTCGCAAGGTCTCGCGCTGCTCGGTGTGATCTTCTCCGCACAGACGCTCTCGCTCACGGGGATCGTCACGGCCCAAAAAGGCATGTGGTACATCGTGCCGCAGTTCTTTGGGTTCTTGATCTTCCTCACGGCGAGTTTCGCCGAGACGAACCGCGCGCCGTTCGATCTGACCGAGGCCGACGCAGAGCTCGTTGGTGGCTACAACACCGAGTACGGCGGCGGGCGCTTTGCCTCCTACTACTTCGCCGAGTACCTGAACGTGCTCGTCGTCTCGGGCATCGTCACGACGGTCTTCCTCGGCGGTTGGCTGCTGCCATTCGGCATCCACCCACCGGGCTGGCTGGACCCTTTCATCGTGCTGGGGAAGATGAGCCTGTTCACCTTCTTGTTCATCTGGGTGCGTGCGACCCTGCCGCGCTTGCGCTACGACCAGCTGATGAGCTTCGGTTGGAAGATTCTGCTGCCGCTGGCGACGCTTAACGCGCTCGTCACAGCCGTGCTCGTGGTGGTGACGCACTGATGGCTGCCGAGCCGGCGACGACCCCGGACACGGCGAGTCTGAACGTGACGGCCTGGAGCCCGGGAGATGACGTGATCGTCGTCCAGCGGACCCCGCCACCGGGCGCTGCGCGCAGCATCTGGCGCACGTTCGGCGAGACCGCGCGTGGGCTGATGACGACGTTCGGGCGCTTCCGCGAAACGCCCGTCACGGTGCAGTATCCAGAGGAGAAGACGCCGGTCTTCCCACGCTTCCGCGGCCGCCACAAGCTGCACCGCTTCGAGGACACCGGTCTTGAGAAGTGCGTTGGCTGCTCGCTGTGCGCGGCGGCCTGCCCCGCGGACTGCATCCGTGTGGTCGCCGCGGAGAATACGCCAGAGCACCGCGTCTCCGCCGGCGAGCGCTACGCCGAGGTCTATGAGATCAATCTCTCTCGTTGCATCTTCTGCGGCTACTGCGAGATCGCATGTCCGTTCGACGCGATCACGATGGGTCACGACTACGAGCTATCCGACTACGACCGCACCGACCTCATCTTCACGAAGGAGATGCTGCTCGCCGAGCCACTCGAGCGCACACCGCTGAGGAACGAGGACGAGTGAGAGGCAGCGCGAGCCGATGAGTCAGGTTCTTTTCTTCATCGCCGCGATCGGCGTGATCACCGGCGCCGTTGGCGTGGTCATGCTGCGCAACCCGTTCTATGCCGTGCTCGCGCTCGTCGCCCACCTGCTGTCGCTCGCGGTGCTGTTCCTGCTGTTGCGCTCGGAGTTCGTCGCCGCGATCCAAGTCGTGATCTATGCCGGCGCCGTGATGGTGCTGTACGTGTTCGTCGTCGCCTACGTCGGCGATCAGTCAGAGCCGCTCGGCGAGCGCCTGCGCAACCCGGGGGCCATCGGCGCGCAGCTGCGTCTCGGCGGCGTCGTGCTGGCCGGGGCGCTCGCCGTCGAGCTGCTGATCGCGCTGCTCGGCACCGGGCTAGAGGCGATCGACGGCAAGGGCGCTGGCTACAGCCCAGGCCCCGAGGCATTTGGCACTCCCGCCTACATCGGCAAGCTGCTGCTCACGCGCTTCCTGCTCGCGTTCGAGGTCGCCTCGTTCCTGCTCTTGATGGCCGCCGTGGGCGGCGTCGTGCTGGCGCGTCGCCGCCACGGCCTCGAGGATGAGGACGAGCAGGAGGTGCTCACGCCACTGAACCTGCTGCGGCCGCGATCGACCGGCACGATGGCCGAGGGAATCGGCAAAAGATGAGCATCGCCTGGTACCTGGCGGTCTCGGCGATCGTCTTCTCGCTGGGCGCAGTGGGCGTGATCACGCGGCGCAATCCGCTCGTCGTGCTGCTCTGCCTGGAGCTGATGCTAAACGGCGGCAACCTCGCGCTAATCGCCTTCTCACGCATGTGGGGCAACGGCGACGGGCAGATCCTCGCGATCGTCGTGATGACGGTCGCGGCCTGCGAGGTCTGCATCGGCCTCGGCATGATCGTCGCGCTGTACCGCCGCAAACTGCCGATCGACGTGGACGAGCTGCGGGAGCTTCAGGGCTAGCGAGGCGCACGGGATGACGCAGACGACATACGGCTGGCTCGTGCTGGCGTTCCCGCTCGCGGGCACGATCCTGATCGGACTCGGCTACCGCAGGCTCCCAGGCCGCACCGCGGGCTGGATCGGCACGGCGGCGATCTTCCTCGCGTTTCTCGCGGCGCTCGGCGCGCTGATCAAGATGCAGGGCCTCGATCCCTCGCATCGACAGATGGTCTCCTCGTTGTGGAACTACGCCTCGACGGTGGGCATCGACGCGCAGCTGTCGATCCTCGTCGACCCCCTGTCCGTGTTCATGATCCTGATCGTCACGGGCGTCTCGACGCTGATCCACCTCTACTCGCTCTCCTACCTCAACGAAGACAAGGGGTTCGCCAGGTACTTCGCCTACATGAACTTCTTCGTCTTCTCGATGCTGCTGCTCGTGCTCGCGGGCAACTTCGTCGTGTTGATCGCGGGCTGGGCGTTCGTCGGCGCGGCCTCCTATCTGTTGATCTCCTTCTGGTATCGGCGCAAGACCGCGACGGCGGCGGGGATCAAGGCGTTTGTGATCAACGTCGTCGGTGACGTCGGCCTCGTGCTGGGGACGTACTTCATCTTCAAGCACACGGGCACGCTCGACTTCCTGCGGGCGTTCCACGCGACGAGCGCCGGTGCCTTCGGCCACGGCACGAACAACGGGGACCTCGTCGCGGGCTGCGTGCTGCTGCTCGTGGGTGCGTTCGCGAAGTCGGCACAGATCCCGTTGCACACATGGCTCCCGGACGCGATGGAAGGTCCCACGCCGGTCTCGGCGCTGATCCACGCGGCAACGATGGTGACCGCGGGCGTGTACCTGATCGCGCGCATGCACCCGCTGTTCGAACTCGCCCCCGCGGCCGAGGACGTCGGCGCAATCGTCGGCGCCGCGACGCTGCTGATCGCGGGCACGATCGGCCTCGCGCAGACCGACATCAAGAAAGTGCTCGCCTATTCCACCGTTTCGCAGCTCGGCTACATGTTCCTCGGCTGCGGCGTGGGCGCTTACGC
>DATJOE010000236.1:0-2554 GCA_035507305.1 Solirubrobacteraceae bacterium
AGTCGCATCGGCCGCTAGTGCTCTACGAGTCTGGATTTGCTCCCCGCTGGTACATCCCCCGCGAGGACGTCAACGAGGAGGCGTTCGAGACAGCGGAGTGGCAGACGTTCTGCCCTTACAAGGGACTGTGTATCTACTACGACATCGGCGACGCGCGCCGCGCGGCGTGGTCCTACCGGAACGCGTACCGCGGGGTCGAGCGAATCTCCGACCTGATCTCGTTCGAGCCGGACAAGTTCAGCGTCGAGATCGATGGCAAGGTGCAGGCGCTCGCACCGGGGTAGCAGGTCATTACCCACGGCGCCGACCGCAACCTCACCGCAGTCCGCTCTCAGCCAGGCGGTCTGAGAGCGTTCCCCCAGCCACGGGGCGTAAGCCAGACGTCGGTGCACCGCGAAGGCAGTCGCGTGAGCGATCGGTTAGCACCCCGGAGCCCTCTCCGGGCACCTGGCCTGCAGCCTCCACAGCAATTCGAGCGGGTCATCTTGATCAGCTCGCGGGACATGCCGTGCCGGCTGCGGAGACATCAACGCGTGCCAGATGTCGGGTAGACCGCGCTCGAGCCTCGCGCGGCGCGCGTCAATCCGGGCAAACTCTTCCTTGTCCGCTTGCTCGCGTACGGCGCGCGCCGCGCTCGGGGGAAGGCGGAGAAGGAAACGCGCCGCTCTTTGAATTCTCGCCCCGGCGCTCATCAGACGACGCTCCTCGTGGTGACGAGGAGCGACAGCGCCACCACCGCGACACAAAAGCGGCTCCAGATCGCCGCCCCCAGTCCCGTATCGCCGCGTATCCACCCGGTCAGCGTGGCGTTGGAAGGATCGATGAGCATCATGGTTGTTCTCCCTGTTCGAGGATGTTGGGTCGGGCGAGCTGGACGCTGGTGAATCGGTTAGCAACCGCTCCGGCGTTGTGTCTTACGGCTGCGATGCCGACGGGTCGGCTGCCTCGTCGGGCGTCAGGTCGCGGTCGGGGCCGTGGGCGAGCACCCGCTGGCCGGGCGCGGCATGTTGCTCGACCCCATCGAGCAGCACGGTCACCTTGTCGGGCTCGAAGGAGATTA
Organism: Solirubrobacteraceae bacterium; assembly: GCA_035507305.1. GTDB lineage: Bacteria > Actinomycetota > Thermoleophilia > Solirubrobacterales > Solirubrobacteraceae > Palsa-744. The sequence goes on from DATJOE010000236.1 coordinate 1,061, forward strand.
GATCGGAGATACGTTTCACCTCGGGGTAGGCATCCCGGTAGGACCAGGCGGCTCCGTGAGTGTCCCCGAGGTCGTAGTAGCTGCAGATGCCCTTGTATGGGCAGAAAGTCTGCCGATCGGCCAGTACGAGCGCGGCCTCGTCTAGGTGTTCGCGGGGGACGTACCAGCGCGGGGCAAAGCCGGACTCGTAGAGCACCAGTGGCCGGTCCGATTCGGCAATCACCTTCGCGCCGTCGCGGACGCTCAACCCCCGCGAGGTCTGGCGGATGTCGATTCGGTGGTAAGCGTCGGCGGCGTGGCCGAGGATCCGCTCGTTCTCCTCGTAGAAGGCATCCATTCGCGTGCCAGACGAACGCGACACGGCCGCGGAGGATCTCCGCGAAGCTGGGCAGCTCGGTGTGCTCCCACGCGCCGCGATGGGCCTCACACTCACCGTGCCGGACCCAATACCAAGCCGTGGGTCCCAGGTCGGGATGAGTGGTAATGCGACCGCTCAGGTGAAGCGCCCCGGCCACTATCTCGCCCTCGGGGAAGTACGCCACGGGGTAGCGCCCCGGCTCGTGCAGTAGCACGATGTCATCACTTTCCACGATCCAGATGTCGCCGCACCGGACACGCATGCGCCGCCGGAGTGGCTCCGCGAACAGCAGTCGCTCTGGAAGCGGATCGGGCGTGAGGAAACGTCCTACTGATCCGCGTCCTAGGGGTCCCTGCTGCCAGGCCAGACCCATGATCAGCCTCGCTCCGGGGTCTGGCGGAAGCCGCGCTCATGGAGGACCCACGTGTTGCAGTCGGGGTCGCGAAGTCGGCGGAGCTCGCATAATCGCCGCGCGCGGGATCGAGCCCCCGTGCAAAGCCGCCGTCCCATGCGCCGGCAGGCGTCTTATGGCGGATCTGACTAACGGGCGTCCCGCGGCCCAGCAGAGCCTCCCGCGTTGCGGCGAGGTCGTTGACCACAAGGGAGGTATTGCGCACCGAGCCCGGGGTGGCCTCGGTGAGACCGGTGCCGATCTGGATCGAGCAGCCTGAGCCTGGCGGCGTGAGCTGCACCACGCCGAAGTCCTCTCTGGGCCTCCAGTCGACATCGAACGCAAATCCGATTCGGTCTAGGTAGAACTGCAGCGCTCGATCGACGTCATTCACCGGCAAGGTGATCACTTCGACTGCGAATGCTGACGTTGCCATGATTGGCGTTCCTCAGGGATGCGTGTTGGTCTGCCCGGTAAGACGCGTGAAGCCGACTCGTTCTTACCTGCGCTCGGCTAGCTCCATCCTCCGAATGGCGGGTTCGCTTTAGCCGCCACGAAGCTTCGAAATGGCTAGCGGGTTGCCGCACTAGCGCGTGATCGCCGGCCCAATCAATCGCACCGTCGGACATGGATAACGCCTTACGGGGTGCCGGCGGAGGTAAGACACCGCCTTGCTCCTAGGACTAAGCGTCAACAGATCCCTGTCTGATTCCCACGAAAGGACGCTGATGTCAAGACTTTCCAT